>JAKLDK010000127.1 GCA_022703565.1 Candidatus Omnitrophota bacterium | reverse complement strand
GGAAATTATACTGCTACAATAGGAGACACTACAAAATCCAGCAACGTGGCGGCGATGAATCCACTATACAAAGCTGAATACAAGATTTCGTTGTTTTCTGATGAAACTAATGATCCGGGGCACTTGAATCTTTATTTTCCAGGCAAAAAAGATTTAATACTTAAATTGGATTTTGCCGGATTTGCGGTTTCCGGTGGTTCGGCTTGTTCCGCTAGATTGGCTAAGCCCTCGCATGTTTTAAAGGCAATGGGTTGTTCGGATCTGAAAGCCAGTGAAAGCATTAGGATTTCCTTTGGCCGTAAAACTACTCTGCAAGTTATTAATAAATTGATCAAAGCATTAAAATTTGCAATTAATAATTAAAACCAGAGCCTTGTTACGAATCTTTTTTAGAAACTCTTGAAAACTTTTTTGGGTTTTATAAAATATACTTAGCGTTTTAATTAAATGCGGGAACCGGCATCTTTTTGTTGAGCTGATTCGTATTTAATTCTAACTCTAATCTTCCGTTAGTCAGCGGATTAAATAATAAATTGTAATTTTATGCATAAAAATAAAAAATTATTAGAAATATTTGCGGTAGTATTTGTGATGGCTTTGGTCGTATATGTATTTGTTAACTCTTCTTATTGGGAGAGTTCTAGGGATTATTTTTTAAAATTTTTTAAAACTAATTCGGAAGTTAATATAGAAGTTGCTAAAGAAGTCGTTTCTTATGATTCCGAAGATGCGCATGAAAAAGCGGTTATTAGGGCCGTAGAACAAGTTTCGCCGTCGGTTGTTTCGGTTATTATTTCCAAAGATTTGCCGGTTATGGAGCAGTGTCCTTATAATCCTTGGGGTGATTTACCTCAGGAATTTCAACAATTTTTTGGCGGAGGCATGAATTTTACCCAGCCCTGCCAAAAAGGAACCAAGAAGCAAGAAGTTGGAGGGGGAAGCGGCTTTGTAATTTCCGAAGACGGTCTGATCCTTACCAATAAACATGTTGTTTCGGATGAAAAAGCCGAATATACGGTTCTGACTAATGATGGTCAAAAATATATAGCTAAGGTTTTGGCCCGGGATACGGTACAGGATTTGGCTGTTTTGAAAATTTCAGCGAATGGTTTGATTCCCGTTAAATTAGGAGATTCGGATTCTTTAAAATTGGGTCAAACAGCTATCGCTATCGGTAATGCTTTGGGTGAATTTAGGAATACTGTTTCTACAGGAGTGATTTCCGGATTAATGAGAAAAATTACCGCATCTGACGGTATGGGCGCGGCTGAGGATTTGGACGGCCTTATTCAGACGGATGCCGCTATTAATCCGGGTAATTCCGGCGGCCCACTTCTTAATTTAAAAGGTGAAGTTATTGGTATAAATACGGCTATTGTTTCCGGCGCTCAGAGTGTGGGCTTTGCTATTCCTATTAATAAAGCGAAAAATGCCATTATTTCTGTAAAGAAAAACGGCAAAATTGTTACGGCTTATTTGGGAGTAAGATACATTATTATTAATGATCAGATGGCAGAAAAAGAAAAATTATCTGTTAAGACAGGTGCTTTAATTAGGGGCAGCCAGGATGGGCCGGCAGTAGTAAAGGATTCTCCGGCAGATAAAGCCGGTTTGCAGGCCGAAGATATCGTTTTGGAATTAAATGGAGTAAAAGTAAACGAAACCAATACATTGAGTGTTTTGATTCAGAAGTATCAGGTTGGCGATAAGGTAAACCTTAAGATTTTACGGGATGGAAAAGAAATAAATGTTACGGCAACTCTCGAAGAGAGAACTTCTTAAAAGTGTTATAATTATTATTGAACTTGTTTAGGGCCGATCTAAATAAGATTAAAAAATAAATCAGCCCCATATTATTTAAATAGGGCCAAAAATAAAAATGAAAAAAATATTATTAACTTTAGCAGTCGCGTCATTGTTTGTTGGTTTAGGTGTTAGTGCTCAAACCCCAACTCTTTATCAAAATCAAGGAGATAATTTGGGAATGCAAATTAATGCCGTAAGAGCCGGCGTACCTCGAATGGCTTCAACTTCAGAAGCTTTAAAGCAGGCGAGAGAACAAATTAGAATTGAAAAGGATGCTTTCAAGTCTAAGATGGAAACATTAAAAGCCGAGGTTAAAACCAAGAGAGATCAAGAGAGAACAGCTTTGAAAAATAAATTAAATGAGATTAAAGACAGCGCCAAAAAAGCCGCTGTTCAAAGATTGGATGAAAATATAAATAAGTTGAATTCAAATTTTGTAGAAAAGTGGACTAAGAATTTATCCGATTTTGATACAAATTTGTCCAGACTTATCGATAGAGCCAGTACCACTTCGGCTACCACTACAGATTTAACTGCTTTTACTGCCGCTGTTGATGCCGCTAGAGCTGCTATTGCTTCTGCCAGAACCGCCCTTCAAGCTCAAGCTCAAAAAACATACAGTCTCGCTGTTTCAACCGAGGCGAATTTGAAAGTTGATGTTTCGGCTGTAAGGGAATCTCTTAATTGGGATTTGAAGGCTGTTAAGGATTTAGTTCAGAATGCGCACTTGTCCTTAGTAAAAGTTTTAACAGAATTTAATAAAATAAAGTAAAAACATGGAACCACAAAATTCTAATAAAAAATTGGTTTGGTTTGTAATCTTGGCTATCGTTGTTGTTATTCTGTATTTCATGCTTATGCCTCAGGGAAGTAATGTAAGTGATGAAGGTTTGTCTTCGGAAGAATTATCTTCTCAGGTAGAGAGCGAATTAAATGCCGCTGATTTTGGTAATTTGGATGAAGATATTAAGGTTTTGGACAGCGATATCAATCAATTATAATCAAAGTTATTTTAATAGAAATTAGCACTCTCGTTGACAGAGTGCTAATTTTTTTATTATGATAAAATAATAAGTAGGTACAAATTTATCCCACACATAACTTACATTGATTATGTATTGTGTATATTTATTACAATCATTAGAAAAATAAAAGTTTATATGTGGGTTGTACTTCCGATTTAAAAAAGAGATTATTAATACATAATCAAGGAGGATCGTATCATACTAATAAATATAAGCCCTGGAAATTAATATATTGCGAGACTTATATTTCTAAAAAAGATGCTTTCAGTCGAGAGCAATCATTAAAATTACATGCCCAAGGATTACGTCGTCTCAAAGAGAGACTAAGTGATTCGTTGGCTATGTAAATTATGTGTGGGATGAGAAATAATTTTAATCGTTTTACTATAAAGGCCCAAGAGGCTCTTCAGAACGGTCAGGAATTGGCTGCTTCAAAAAATCATGGCGAATTTAAAGCTTTGCATTTATTGGCGGCTTTAATTGCCGATGGCCAATCATTGGTTCAGCCTATTATTGAAAAAAGCGGTGCTAATTTGGATTTGGTTGATAAGTATGTAGAAGATGAGTTGAAGCGTTTGCCTAAATCGCTTTCTGCTCCGGCTGCAAATATTTCTCAGCTTTATCTTTCGCAGGAGCTGATTATGGTTTTGGAAAAAGCCGCGAAATTCGCTTTAGCTCAAAAAGATGAGTTTGTTTCCTGTGAGCATCTTTTAATGGGTATTTTGGATACTCCGTCTTTGGCTAAGGATATTTTGGAAAGGGTTGGTTTAAAACATGATAAGGTTTTAAAGGTATTGGCGGAATTAAGAGGCTCGACGAGAATAGTTGATGAAACTCCGGAAAGTAAATTTCAGGTTTTGGAAAAATATGCCGTTAATCTTACCAACAAGGCTAAGCAGGGTAAATTGGATCCGGTTATAGGCAGAGAAGAGGAGCTTCGCAGGATAATCCAGGTGCTTTCCAGAAGGACTAAGAATAATCCTATTTTAATAGGAGAGCCGGGCGTTGGAAAAACAGCGGTCATTGAAGGATTGGCTCAGAGGATTGTTTCTGGTGATGTTCCGGAACCGCTTAAAGATAAAGAAATTATTGCCTTGGATATAGGTTCTTTGGTGGCCGGCACTAAATTCAGAGGGGAATTTGAAGATCGTTTAAAGGCTTTTATAAAAGAAATCCAAAATGCCAGTGGCAGATTAATTTTGTTTATCGATGAGATTCATATGATTGTTGGCGCCGGTTCTGCCGAGGGCGCTATAGATGCTTCTAATTTGTTGAAGCCGGCTTTGGCTCGGGGAGAATTGCATGCCATTGGTGCCACTACCTTGAAAGAATTTCAAAAACATATCGAAAAAGATCCTGCTCTTGAAAGGCGCTTCCAGCCGATTTTGGTGGAGGAACCGAGTATCGAAGATAGTATTAGTATTTTGCGTGGACTTAAAGAGCGTTATGAATTGCATCATGGTTTAAGAATAGGTGATGAAGCGATTATTGCGGCCGTGAATCTGTCGGCTCGTTATATTTCCGACCGCTTTTTGCCGGA
>JAKLDK010000126.1 GCA_022703565.1 Candidatus Omnitrophota bacterium | reverse complement strand
TCCTTGCTCTTCAGACATTTTAAATACTATGTCAAAAATACTGTCATCCAAATATTTGCCGTTATAACTAGAAGCTAAAGATACCGCCTTCAGCCCTAATTCTTTTATCCTTTTTATTTCACGTTCAAAATCATTTGGCGAATCAACCGGCAATATACCCGCGCCGATAAATCTTCCCTTATATTTCTTAATTATTGCCGCAATTTCCTCGTTATAACAATCGCAAACATTACGCCAGCCGTTCATATTTACATGTGCATCGCTCGTCGGGTATACTAACATGCCTTTTGTAATATTGTTTTCATCCATTACTGATAATAACCGCTCAATATCCGACCATCCCTGTTTAAAAAACATGGTATTTCGAGCAATCTCCGGAGGCATGTAATGGGAATGCGAATCAATTATTTTTTGCATAAGAATTTCCTAAAGGTGCGCTATGGGAAGAGAAAAGCTTTTACACAACAGTTTTAAATTGTTTTTTAAAAATAATTTCTAACAGGCTCTTGAAATTAAACCATTCCGTTTTGCTTTAAGACAGACTCGACATCGCCTAAAGCTTTTTTTAAGTCCGGCAAAAGATGTACATTAATTGAAACACCTTTAGCGGTCGGAACCATTTCTTCTGTCCCCTGGGTCATTGTCCAAGTCCTGATGTCAACTAAGTCATTCCCCTTGAACTCTCGGATTCCAACCCTTATCTCCTGAAACTTGTTCTTTTTAAATACAGCTACGGTTTTATCCATGACAACCAACCTCCCTTATTTTGCTTGTTTCTGCTCATAATCTATAACCGGCTTAGTCCATGGTGTCTGCTGATTTATAACAGCCAACTCCAAAGGACAAGCATTGTCCGGGACTGATAAAGCAAACATAACCATATCAACAACAGTACTGGTGCTCATTAATCTATCGGTTTGCTCTTGAGTTATATTCTGCAATTTTCCGGTTAAATCAGTATCCACAACTCCCGGTAAAATTGAAGTAATTTTAATTCCATAATCACGCATTTCCCAGAAAAGGCCTTTTAAAAACGCCCTTAACCCTACCTTTAATGAGCTGTATGTTACAAATGTTTTAGGAACCGGATCGCAAAGAGTCGAACCAGATACCATATTAATAATAGCGCCTTCTCGTCGCGCAATCATTTCAGGAATAACTAGGCGGATTAATCGGACATAGCCCAAGTAATTGGTATGCGCTAAATTCTCAATATCTTCTAGTGGTTGTTTATCAAATGGATATTGGCTGGAAACTCCGGCATTATTGATTAAAATATCAACAGTTTTGAATTCCTTAACCGCGGCATTGTATAAGTTTTTAAGATCTTCTAATTTGCTGACATCCGTTGGAACCCCGATTACTTTTACTTTAGATTTTTTCTTAATTTCATCGACTGTTTTATCTAATGATTCCTTGCTTCTGGCAGCGATTACTACATTAACTCCATTTTCAGCTAATTTTTCCGCAATTGCCTTGCCTATTCCACGGCTGGCTCCAGTTATAATTGCGGTCTTACCTTTTAAGTTTACCATCAAACTCTCCTTACTCTTTTATTTATTCGTTATATATTATAATAAATTTTATTAGAAATACTAGTATAAACATTAATATGCCTATTCCTAGGAATGTTAAACCAAAATCATATCTTACAAAGAAAGAACTCAAGTAAAAACCCAATCCACCGCTCACAAATCTTATAGCAGAGTTTAAACTTGCACTAACCGCCCGGTCTTTTTCCGGGAAATCAGTCAAAATAGTTGAAACTCCGTTATGGCTAATACTCCATCCTAAAGAAATCAACATAATAATAATTGGCACAATAAAAATAGGATATTTGCCGGACAAAAGCATAGTCGAGAGAGCAAGAATTATAAATCCGGTATAACAGGCAAGGCTTCTTCCTTTTTTATCTGACAGATACCCGCCGACATTCTGCCCTACTAACCCGCCAATAGCTGAAATTATAAAAAATAAGCTTATTGTTTGTTTATCTAATTTATAGATTCTATCCAAATACACTCCGTACCACTGGTGAACCCCATGATATAAAGCACTGATAACAAAAATAAACATAAAAACATTGCGGATGCGTAAATCTTTAAAAACTTTTGCATAATTAATCTCGCCTTTTTGATTATCATCAAAAATATTGGATTTTATAAACAATGATTTTATCGCAATAAAAAAAGCTATTATTGCCGGGACAACAAATAAGGCTCGCCAACTGGCAAACCCGGTCATAATAATTCCGGCAAGCGATGCAAAAAAGCTACAGCTAAAGAATATTCCAACTAAGCGGCCCCGGACATTTTTTTCGAAATAATCACCAATAATCATTAGGGAAATTGGCGTTATTGCCGCTCCGGACAATCCCATCGCAATTCTAGCGAAAAGCAAATTATGCAAGAAATTACCGATTGAGCACAACAAACAGCTTATAGCGTATAAAAACATCGTCGCGGATAGAACTTTTCTGTAAGATATTTTTTTGACCAAAGGCGCATAAATCAACGCACCCAGCCCGTAAGGCACCATATAAAATGATATCATCCGAGAAACAGCGAAATCCGAGATGTTTAAATCCAAACTTATTGATGGAATAACGGCCGCAATAGCCGCGGTATTAAAAGATATGGTTACACATCCCAGACACAGCAAGAAATAAACCGCGCGTTTCTCTTTATCCGGAAGGATTGAAATATTCATTAACAACAGCACTTCTTTGTTTTGGAAGAGCAACTTTTGCTTTGGTCTTTTGCTTCCTTCTCTATAACATCTTTAAATATTTTCATATTTTTTGTCGAGTGTTCGTTGATAAAACCACAAATTTGCTCGGCGGTAAATTTAACAAACTTTTCATCCATTTCAAAGTCTTGAATCCAGGTCATCTTAATTCCACCTTCGACTTCAGTATAAAGCCAAACAATCTTCATAAATTTAAATGGGAACATCGGGTCCCAACGCGAAGCATAAGCTAATTTCTGTTCTTTAAATAACCAGCGCTTGGAAACCCACGACTTGTTGTCATCATCAGTCAGACGGAATGTTATTTCATTTCCTTTAATCTCCAACACTTCGCTTTTGATATATTCTCCGCCGAATAAATCCGACCAGCGGGCGACATCATTAGAAGTATTAAAAACATTTTCATAAGGCGCATTAATAATAATTGAATTTACTGTGTGTCCCATAATGGTCTCCTTTTTACTTTCTGATTATTCTATGATAGCAACTGCGCGGCACCATCCGGCACCGGCATTTTTTACCCTAACCGGAAAACACTGCACTTTAAACCCAAACGGCTTAGGAATTGATTTTAGATTTCCCATTCGCTCCATATGACAGAATTCCCGTCGGCGTCCCATAAAATGGCACGGCCAAATCTTGCTTTTATCTTTTGTATCAAGAAATTCCTTAAACATCCCGAAACACGGGCGGTCAAGGCCGATTGAATCAATTCCCATCATCTTTATTCCTTGATCCAAAATATATTCCAATGCATCCGGCATCATCCCGACATATTTATTAACATAATCATCTGTCCCTAAGAATTTATCACTATCCGTTCTAATCAAGACAATATCCATTGGCTTTAATTTATAATTTATTTTTTTAAGTGCATTTATCACATCTGCTTTTTTAATAACTTCCGGGAATTTCATATAAGAAAAATCCAGAACAACACCTTCGCCATAACACCATTCCAAAGGGACATCTTCAATTGTTTTCGCCGGCTTCCCTTCGCATAAACTCCCATAATGAAACGGCGCATCAACATGCGTCCCCATGTGAACCGATGAATTTACAATTTCCAATGATAACAATTCAGCGTCGGGTATTTCATCCGGGCGGGCAACGCGCTCGCCTTTTAAGAAACGTTCTTTACCATTCGGCTGTTTCGCCATAACAATTTCATTAAAATGCTCAACACCATATGAGTGGCTGATACGCTCAATTTTAGCCGCATGCGTCTCTTTTAACGTGTCATCGATCGGCAAACTTAGATCTATAATCATTTTTATTGACTCTCCATATACTTTTTAATAATTTTAAATATGCGCCACTTGAAAGAGTAGATTGAGATAAACCCTGCCCCCATTGTCCCAAAGAACAGGTATAAAACAAGAAATGTAGCAATCGTCAAATTAAATTTTATCATCATTACGGTGCCTTTTAGGATTTTATAATGCATTTCCATCAGCTTCTTTTCCAAAGGAGTGCTTGGGGTTATTTCATTAAATTCATCGATTAACTTTGTTACCGGCCTTTCGGCTTTAGAAAAACTAACAATAAAAGGCTTCGGGAATCTTATCCCAGCAAAAAGCAAATAAAAAAAAGGAATTATGGGAACAAGTAAAGTATCCAGAAGACATAAAATCAGCAAACGTATCCGTGGAAAAATCTCCGGTACACCGCAGAGACCTAGATTGGCAGTATTCAGAAGCAACGC
>JAKLDK010000125.1 GCA_022703565.1 Candidatus Omnitrophota bacterium | reverse complement strand
TCATTAAGAGGCCAAGCCGCAGTTGCCAATTCCCGTATGATTTTCGAGAAATACAAAGAGTTTTTTGAATCAAAAGAATTTGTTGAACTAGCCCAAAATCACGCGCACATCCAAAGGGTGCTATGGGCTTCAACCGGGACAAAAGACCAAAAATATAGCGATGTAAAATATGTAACTGAATTAATTGCCAAGCCCACAGTTAACACTTTACCGGAAAATACTTTAAATGCGTTTTTGGACCACGGCATTGTTAAAGAAGCCTTTACATATGATGCGCAGATATCGAAGGCCGTTATTCAAGACTTAAATGGTTTTGGAATTAATGTCGATACGATTTGCGATGAGTTGCTTAAAAACGGTGTTATTGCTTTTGAAAAAGCTTTCGAATCTTTATTTGAGTCTATTGAAAAGAAATCATCAATCCTAGCCAGGGAATAACTTTATGCAAAGCCGGAATAAAAGAAATATTATTGTAATTTCAATTGGAGCAATAGGATTAGTTCTTATTATTGTAACCGCCTTAATCCTTTACCAGAGAAACAAATTCATACGTTACAGTAGCTATGAAGACGGTTATTCGATTTCATATCCGGCTTCGTGGGCTATAAAAGAAAAGTCCGACGGCGCATCAGTTATATTTTTATCAGCTCAAGAATCAGCCTTTGATATCTTTATGGAGAACGTGAATGTTGTCGTACAAGATTTGTCAAATAATCCCCGTTCTCTGGATAGTTATACGGAGACGGCAATTCTACAACTACAAGCCGTATTTCAGCAAAATATGGAAATTATTGCCAATGAAAGTTTTTATTTATCCGGCCAACCGGCGCATAAAATAGTCTTTACCGCAAAAGGTGACCAGGCTGATTTAAAATTCATGAATGTCTGGACAATAAAAGGCCAAAAAGCTTATCAAATAACTTACGCCGCCTTAATAGATAAATTTGACACTTATTTAGGCAAGGCCGATAGAATAATTAATAGCTTTAATATAGAATAAAGCATGTTCTATGCTTAAAAAAATAGCAGAAGAAAATGAAATAAAACCCGTTTGCGAAGTCTTTGGCGAATGCGGCGGATGTTCCTATCAAAATATTTCATACCCCGAAGAGCTAAAAACAAAACAAATATATCTTGAGAATATATTGAATGAAATTCCCGGTTTTGACAGCACTATACTGCAAGAAATAATACCGTCACCGAAACCATATAATTACCGCAACCGCCTTGATTTAAAACTTGTCCGGACAAAAGATAAAAGAATTTTAGTTGGATTTTCTCCGAAGAATAAATACAAAGTCGTCATAGTCGACAAATGCCCAATTGCGATCAAAGAAATATCAGACTTTATACCTAAGCTGAAAGAAGAAGCTGCCGCAAAGTTAACTCCTAAATATCGAAATGCTAATTTGACCGTAAGAACCGGAGATGACGGCCGGGTATTTTGGGGAGGAATAGGGCGAAAGTCTTGCCAATTGGAAGAAGATTCATACCTTTGGACAAAGATAGAAGATTTAAAGATATTTTATTCTTTGGATACTTTTTTTCAGGCAAATTTATCGATTCTTCCAAATGTTATGCAAAAGTTATCTAATTGCAATTTCATTAATCAAGAAACAACCTTTTATGACCTTTATGGCGGAGTAGGATTATTCGGGCTTTGCCTATCAAGTAAAGCCAAAAAAGTCATACTAATTGAAGAAGCGTTACAATCCATTAAATTAGCCAAATTTAATGTTTCTTATAACAAATTAAATAATTTTGAGATAATTCAGAGCAGGGTGGAGGATGTTTTACCCGGCTTATTAGATAAATCTGACACAAAAAACAATGTCGGTTTTATTGATCCGCCCAGGGGAGGTTTAAGTAAAGAAGCGTTGGGATTCTTTTCCAATCTTACAAAATTCCAACATCTAGTTTATTTATCCTGTAACCCGCAGGTTTTAGCGCTAGACTTAAAAGAATTTATATCTAAGGGCTGGA
Organism: Candidatus Omnitrophota bacterium; assembly: GCA_022703565.1. Lineage (GTDB taxonomy): Bacteria > Omnitrophota > Gorgyraeia > Zapsychrales > Zapsychraceae > JADFZM01. Next base: position 2,556 of record JAKLDK010000125.1, on the reverse strand, counting down.
AGATTAATTCAATTATACCTTTTGATTTCTTTCCCAAAACAATCCACTTAGAAACAATGGTAATAATGGAGAAAATTCATGAGTGAATCTAATTCGCAAAATTACCGTATAAACCTATTAAAACAAATTCCCGTGTTTGCTGACCTTAATTGGTTTGACTTGCAAAAGATCGCGAATAAATCACTTGTTGAAGAATGTAAAAAAGGCGCATTCATCAGAAAGCAGGGCGACCCGCCGGACTTTGTTTATTTCGTAATTTCCGGCCGCTTACATGCCTACACTATAGATAAAAACACAAACAAGAGAAATATTGACTACCTATACCGTGGAATGTATTTTGGAATTATTTCCGCCTTAACCGGACAGAATCATACCCTGACTTTTGAAACAATTAACGACTCGGTTATTCTTAAAATACCCAAAGAAGATTTTCAGGAAATATTAAGAAAGATTCCGAAATTAGGAGCTTTCTTTAGCCAAAGTTTATCGAAACGTATCCGTTTAGCCGTAAGCGGAGACAAACAAATCTTTGACAGTAAAATTATTTCCGTCTATAGCCCGACTAAGCGTAGCGGAAGTTCAACTTATGCGATAAACCTGGCGCTGAGCCTAAAGAACCAATCGAAAAAGAAAGTTATTTTTATTGATATTAACACTGTTAAAAATAATAACCACTCCCGGGCAAGAATCCCATATTTAAAAAATGACCCTGTTAATTTAAAAGAAATACTAGATAATCCGGAAAAGATTCTCAGCAATATTAGACATGACAATCTGGGGATTGACACCTTAAATGTATTTTTTGATGTGACGAATTCGGAAATAAAAAACAAAATAAGCAATTTTATTTGCAGCCTTTTAGGTGACTATCACTTTATCGTCACGGATTTACCCAACGAAATGGACGATATCGTTTTGGAAACTCTGGTACAATCAGATTTACTGCACATTATAACTTACGACGGCGAGAATGAATTAAATGAAACCAAAGCAGTAATTGAAAGAATCAAACTGGCCTTTAAAGACACTTTTGATCCGAACAAAATTAAGATTTTATTAAAACCGCAAGAAGGTAACCAGTACAACTCTCTGGTAAATTTCGGGAAATCGATTAATTTCAGTATTTATAAGTTCCTTCCGCAAGTCGATCAAAAGGAATTTGAAGACACTGTCGAATCAAACAATATAGTTTTCTATCAAGCCAAAGATAAGGGAAGTTACTGGAAAGTCGTTAACAGTATCGCGCGCAATATTTCCGGAGTATCATTGGGCCTGGTCTTAGGCGGAGGCGCGGCTTTAGGCGTCGCCCACATCGGAGTTATAAAAGTATTGGAACGCGAAAATATAACCGTTGATTATATCTGCGGCAGCAGTATGGGCGCTTTAATCGGAAGCTTATGGGCTATCGGAAAGAACTCTTCCGAACTAGAAAAAATTGCGCAGGAATTTCAGCACAAATTGAATTTACTAAAATTGTTTGACCCGGTTTTACCAATATCCGGATTTATCGGAGGAAAAGCAATAACTCGCTGGTTAAAAAAACATTTAAGCGATAAAATGTTTTACGAAACCAATATCCCCTTGAAAGTAGTCGCTTTAGATTTAACTCGCCGGCAAGATATTATTATAGACGAGGGGACAATAGTTGATGCAGTCAGAAGAAGCATCGCTATACCCGGCGTTATCGAGCCTATTGTCGAACCAAACCGTGTAATTATTGACGGTGGAGTTTTGAACCCGCTTCCGGTTGATGTCCTCACCCGAGAAGATGTTAAGAGAATAATTTCGGTCAATGTTTTGCAATCGCCCGGGGATGTTTCTAAGAACATTGATATCCTTAATGAAAGTATAAAAAAGAAACAAAAAGTCTCTTTTATAAAAAATCCTATAATTTTTATCGGGACATCGATAAAATATTTAATCGGTAAAATCTTTTATAAGCCCAGCATTTCGGACATTATTGTTAACACCCTACAGGCCGCCGAATATATTATTGCCCAGCAGAGCGCAGAGCAAGCCGACATTAATATCCATCCGGATTTAGTCGGCATTGATTGGTATGAATTATATAAGGTTAATGAAATAATCAAAAGGGGAGAGGCTGCTACCGAGAAAGTCCTCCCGCAGATAAAGAAACTGATTTCAGAATGATATTTTAATAACTTATTGAAAGAAATCTAGAGCTCAAATATAATAAGAGCCATCGATAATAAAAGATAAATATCATGAAAAATAAGCAAAAATATTTGTTTTTTCTGTTAAACGTAGGTTTAGTCTTTATACTAGGTTGCGCGCCATTAATTCTAGGAGCAGCTGTTGGCGCCGGTGGAGCAACATATTTTCGCGGGTCGCTTAATACCGAAATTGATAAGCCGTTATCAAGAGTGCATATCGCAACGTTAAAAGCAATAAAAGCTTTAAACTATTATTTAGTTGAAGATGAACTAAACCGTAACGATGCTACCGTAAAAATTAAGATAAATAACGATAAGAAAGCAAAAATTACCATGGATTCAACGGCCGAAGGAAACACTACCCTTAGTATAAGAATCGGAT
>JAKLDK010000124.1 GCA_022703565.1 Candidatus Omnitrophota bacterium | reverse complement strand
CTCCGCCTAAAACAGTCTTGACACCACGAGCAACCATTTTTTCTCCCGGATAAATTTGTATTTTCTTCGAACGAAGCTTATACCCGGGCTTATCATAATCTGAAGTTGTAACATAGCCTCCTTCTAAAACAAGGCTTTTATCCTCAAGCCTTCTTACTTTTTCGGCATAGCCATAATAAGGATACGAATAAATTTGCGCTCCGTTAAATTCCCCGGTCATCTTTTCAAAGTTAAAAATTATGTCTTTGCCCTTAATTGTGCTTTGGCCCATAATCAAAACAACATTGCCTTTGGCAAAAGCCACTTTTTCGGTTCGAAAGAATTCCACGCTCTCGCAAGTCAATTTCGCATTCTTATAAAGGATAACAACGTCGCCTTTGGCAGTAATTTTCTCCCCATCGACAGAATATTCAATAAAATCACCATTTAATTCTACTTGGGTGTTCGTATCTTGCGCTTGAGCGGAAAGGCTTCTACAAAGAAGAATTATTAAAGCGAGAAAGATTGCTCGAAGAATATATATGTTTTTTAAATTTATCAACTTACCGATTCCCTAACTAAAACATTGGCCCCAATAATACCGGCGTCATCGCCTAGTTTTGCCTGAGCAATTTTTATCATTCTTGATTGCACTGTCATTGTTCTTTCTTTAAGAACTTTTAAAAACGCTGGCTTTAAAAATTTATAACTACCCGAAACTCCACCGCCGATAACAATCAATTGCGGATTTAACACATTCACGATTCCCACCAGCCCATTTCCTAAATGATTAGCTGTTTGCCGCCAAAAATCAATCGCCCGAGCATTTCCTTTTTCTGCCAAATCATACACCTCTTTTAAATCAATATTTCTTTTCTTAAACAATATCGCGGCTTTTTGCATTAACGCATTGCGTCCGATAGTCGCTTCCAGGCAGGCGGTTCCTCCGCAATTGCATTTCTTGCCTTTTTCGTTTAAAGGGATATGCCCGATTTCTCCGGCGGCAAAACCTTCGCCGCGGTATAATTTATTATCCAGAATCAACCCTCCGCCGACACCAGTCCCCAGGGTAATACAAATGAGGTTTTCATAATTACTTCCCGCCCCTAATTTCCACTCGCCTAACGCGATTAAATTTACGTCATTATCTAAAAATGTTTTTATTCTTATTTTGCTTTCAATAATCTTTTTTAAAGGGACATTGTGCCATCCTGGGACATTAGGCAAGAAAATAACATTGCCTTTTTCGTAGTCCACCAATCCCGGCAAACCAATACCAATGCCAAGGATATCAGTTGCTTTAAGACTATTTTTTTCAAGCAAGCTATCAAGCTCTGATATTAAAGCTTTTATTAAAACATTCTTGCTTTTAGCATATTTGGTTGTTTGCAAATTGCCGCGAGAAATAATTTTCCCCTGGCTATTTATAATCCCCAGCTTGATATTGGTTCCGCCAATATCTACCCCGATTGTTAAATTTTTCATATTTTTGCCTAAGCAATTGCGGTTAGATTGTTTTCAACCCTGCTTCAATCCTAAAGTTGGTTTATTCTACAACATATTGGAAAATTGTTCAACGGAGGATTTGTTAATTATTCTATATATAATTCGTTATATATAGATACTTATAGGACTATAAATATTATTATTCGTCAGTATCGGCCACGCCAAAAACACAAACTTTATTCCGGCCTCTTTTTTTAGCCCGATAAAGAGCCCAGTCGGCTTTATCTATCAACTCTTCCGTTATTTTACTGTCATCAGGAAAAGTCGCGATTCCAACACTTAAAGTTACGTTAATTGAAGCATCATAAGCTTTTATTACTGTGCTTTCTGTTTGTTGCCGAATACGTTCAGCCGCATAATATGCGCCTTCTTTATCGGTTTCCGGCAGAACAACACAAAACTCCTCTCCTCCATACCGCCCCGCAATATCAATTTCACGGATACTATCTTTTACGATCTTCCCAACTTCTCTTAAAATCTGATCGCCAACCAAATGCCCATATTGGTCGTTAAATCCTTTAAATAAATCAACATCAATCATCAAAACCGACATTTTAGTTTTTCTCGTTCGAGAACGGTCGATTTCCTCCGTAAACCTTTCTAAGAAATACCGACGAGTATACAAATCCGTTAAGCTATCGGTTATAGCAATCTTTTCAATTTCTTCATAAAGTTTTACCCGGCGTAGCGCCATCGCAAACTGGTTAGCCAAAATATTTATATTTTCTATGGCCGAATCCTTAGCCCCTTCAACAACCAGATACCCTAATTTACGGCTTTTTTCTTTAAGAGTAACAACATAAACATCATCGCTTTTCTTAAGCTCTTTGGCATCATGCGCGAAAGGTTCAACAAAGTTGCAAACAGTGAAATTGACATGTTTTTTTAGCTTTTCTTTAAAAACTTCAAAAGCCTCTTTGTCTGAGTACGTCGAGGTTATTTCGCGGGTAATTTCATATAAAGTAAATATTTCAATAGCATCGTTTTCCAAAGAATTCTTTTCTTCGGTTAATTGCATTTTACAATCAGTTAAACCGTTTAAAATTTTTTCTCTCTCGAAGATATTATCTTTTGATTTCGCTTCTATCTGCCGCGCGATCTCACGCACACAAATAATAACCCAAACGAAATAAGCAAAATTCAAGATTATAAAAATATAAAACATATTTGTTGCCTTTGTTAAGCAATACAAACCTGGTTGCGCCCGCTTTGCTTAGCTTTGTATAAAGCTTGATCCGCTAAATGTATTAACTCTTGTTTACTAGCCACATTTTGCGATAAGCTAGCCACTCCGATAGAAACCGTAATAGTAGTTTTAACCCGCCTTAAAATTATCGTTTGCCCGGCAATCCGGTCTCTGACTTTCTCGGCTAATTCAGCTGCTTTTTCTTTCGAACAGTCCGGCAAAAGAATAGCAAATTCCTCTCCGCCATAACGGCAGACGATATTTCCAGCTTCCCTAAACATTTCGGATAAAATTAAGCTTACGGTCCTAAGAACAATATCGCCGGCGACATGCCCATATTTGTCGTTGTATTGTTTAAAATAATCTAAATCAATCATTAAAAAAGATAATTCATTCTTTTTTCTTAATTGCCGGCTGATTTCCTCTTGAACCCGATCCAATAAAAACCTTCTTAAGTAAAGATTAGTTAAACCATCTTTGATTGCGAGCTGTTCTATCGCTTCATAAAGCTGCGCATTTTCAATTGCCACCGCCCCTAAGTCTCCGATAGCAGTTAAGAAACGCAAATCTTCCGTCGCGAAATGATCTTCTCTCGGGCTATCAATTCTTAAAATACCCAAAGCTTTGCTTCCTACCACCAAAGGAACGCTTATTAATGAACGAATCGGGCGGGCTTCTTCATTCTTGATTTTGTCAAAATCAAATCTGTAATCGCTATGCGTATCTTCGACCAATAAAGGCTGCATTGTTTTAACAATCCATTGGTCAAAAATATCGCCTTTTTTAGTTTTAATGTTAACGCGCATCTGGCCTTTCTGAGAAGACGAAATGCCAAGCTCCCCCGTCTTGGAATGAAACAAATAAAGAATAATTGTTGTGTCTTGATCGCCGAAAAGTTTGTTCACTTCTTCCGAAAGCGTACGGGACGTATCTTCCAAATACAAGCAAATGCTTAATTTTTCGGTTAAACCTTTTAACTGAGAATAGCCAATAATTTTCTCGCTCAAAGAATCAATAGCTTGTTCTTCTTTTTTTATTTCATTCTCCGCCAAATTAATTTGCTCCTCAACACCTTGCAGGTTTAGGCCAATTATAGAATGATTTTGGTTAAGACGATTGTTAATACGGATTGTGATCAAAATTGTCAATATTGACCCAATGGCAATAAACAAAAAAAGCTTGTGTTGAACAATTGTTGCAAGCAAAAACAGCCCTGCTAGCGGGATTAGTATGGAAGCAAATAATAAAAGCGGATTATTAAATAATTGTTTGTTCTGTTTCTCGGTCAAAGAAGTGCACCTTGCTCATATTAAATACAAGATCCATATCTCGATTTATATCTGGGCGGTTATGGGCGCCAACTTTAGCTACAAAAGTATTTTTGCCCGAATTTAAATATAAATACACTTCTGAACCTAAGGGTTCAACCACTTCACAAACTGCCCGGACAGTATTATCCGGCGTTGAATCAGACACAAAGAGTTTGTCATAAATATCTTCGGCGCGTATGCCTAGAGTTACCACCTTACCTTCGTAAGATTCGATAACCTTATACATATCTTCAATAAGCTTTACCTGGAACTTCCCCTCATCAAAATAATATTTTCTTTCTTTCCTAATGATTCTCCCGTCTATCAAGCTTATCGGCGGAGTACCTAAGAAACTCGCCACAAACTTATTAGCCGGTTTATCATAAACAGTCATGGGATCCGCGCATTGGTGTACTTTTCCATCCTTCATAACGCAAATTCTATCACCTAAAGTTAAGGCCTCAGTTTGATCATGCGTAACATAAATAAAAGTAGCTTGTAAGCGCAGGCGCAACTTATGGATTTCGGTACGCATTTGCACGCGCAGTTTAGCGTCGATATTACTTAAAGGTTCATCGAAGAGAAAAACTTGCGGTTTTCTAACAATTGCCCGCCCTAAAGCAACTCGTTGCCTTTCCCCGCCCGAAAGTTGCCGGGGCCTACGGCCTAACATCTTTTTTATGCCTAATATC
>JAKLDK010000123.1 GCA_022703565.1 Candidatus Omnitrophota bacterium | reverse complement strand
TTTTATCAATCGCTTCCTTGCGGCTCTCGACTTTGAGTTTCTTGGCCTTACTAAGGATCAACTTATCTTCTATTAATTTGTGTATTCCTTCTTTTTCCAAATATTGCATCGCGTCTTTAATTTCAGATTCACTCGCACCAGATGTTGCCATGTCCATATAAGTATTTTTCAAATAATCTTTAAAATCCTTCACAGTAATAATTTCATCGTTAACTATCGCAACTATGCCATCTTCCGCGCAATAACCTTTTGGCGAATAAATAAAACTAGCAGAAATTAAACAAAACATTATCAGGCAAACATTCTTGATTCTCATTATCGGTATTATTCCTTTTTAGTTTGTTCCACCAAGTTCTTATTCTTTTTTAAGCTTTCGACTGACTCTTTTAACATCCGGCAATATAAATCAAATCCGATTACCGTTATGTAACCATGTTGTTCTTCGCCGAGCAAATTTCCCGCGCCCCTTAACTGCATATCCTCAAAAGCGATATGAAAACCTGCGCCTAATTCGCTATATTTCTCAATCGCCTCTATCCTTTTCTTACTATCCGAAGACAAAGTTGCCCGCGAGGGTATTATAAAATACGCGTAAGCCTCGCGATTAAACCGCCCCACCCGGCCTCTTAATTGATGCAAATCAGCTAAACCAAAATTATCCGAACGGTTTACAATCAAAGTATTCGCGTTAGGAATATCAATGCCGGATTCAATAATCGTCGTACAAACCAAAACATCAACCTTGCCTTCTAAGAATTCCAGCATTATTTCTTCAAGCATTTTTCCCGACATTTGCCCGTGACCAACCGCAGTTCGAGCTTCCGGGACCAACCTTGTTATTATTCTAGCAATTTGTTCGATATCTTCAACGCGATTATGTAAAAAGAATACCTGGCCCTTACGTTTTAATTCGGCATCAATTGCTTCCTTAATTATTTTTTCATTAAATTCAACAATTACAGTCTTAACCGGAATACGGTTTTGCGGCGGAGTTGATATAATTGACATATCTTTCGCTCCGGTTAAAGCCATATGAAGGGTGCGAGGAATTGGCGTCGCGGTCATAGTTAATACATCCGCAAGTAACCGGTAATGCTTTAATTTTTCTTTAGCCTTAACCCCGAACCTTTGTTCTTCATCAATTACAATCAATCCTAAATCTTTAAACGCTATATCAGATGAAAGCAGACGGTGCGTTCCGATAATAATATCAACCTTACCTTCAGCCAAATCAGCAATAATCTTGTGCTGTTCCGTTTTGGTACGAAAACGGCTTAACATATTCACATTTACCGGATAATTCTTTAAACGGTTAGTCAGATTATAATAATGCTGTTCGGCTAGGATTGTAGTCGGAACCAATACGGCAACTTGCTTATTATCCATAACCGCTTTAAAAATTGCCCGAAAAGCTACTTCGGTTTTTCCATAACCAACATCTCCGCAAATAAGCCGATCCATCGGGCGCGCTGATTCCATATCGCGCTTAACTTCTTGAGCAGCTTTTATTTGATCCAGGGTTTCTTCAAACGGAAAATCATCCTCAAATTTTCTTTGCCAATCCGTATCTTTAGAAAAAGAATAACCTTTTAAAGCTTCTCTTAAAGCTTGAGTATGCAATAATTCCGCCGCTAACCTTTGAATTTTCTTTTGAATGGCGGCCTTGACCCTCTTCCATTCCTTACTCCCTAATTTATAAACCCTAGGCGGACGCTTATTAAAACTAACATATTTTTGTACGAGATGGATATCATGTTTGGGAACAAATAATTTATCTCCGCCGGAATATTCAATGATTAAATGTTCTTTAACCTTTTTATCGACTTCAAAATCTTTTATTCCTAAGAATTTTCCGATACCATGATAATTGTGGACAACAAAATCACCTTTTTGTATATCTACAAAACTGTTTAATGGTATATCGGATGAGAAAACTTCTGTTTTTTTAGGTTTGTAAGGTAAGATTAAAACAATATTATGCTGCCAGATCGATTTGGCAGTCTTAATGTTGACGCTGGCAATAGCTCTTATTTTATTATCTTCAAAATCAATGCGCAGTGGAGAATCAAATCCGGAAGGGAAGATGTCCAGAATGCTTCCCCGGTGAGCATATTCACCTTCTTGAAAAACTTTTTTGGCTCTAGAATAATTAAAGGCAATTAAATTATTGAGGACACTATCAATATCGACAACTTGTCCTACGAATAATTCTAAAGATTCAAACATGAAACTCCACCGCTAAAACCCGCGATACCTTTCTTTTCATTATCCTAATCCCATCAACAGCGCTTTTGGCGGAATCTTGCGCCAGAAAGTTTTGTTCCCCTGGAGATAATAGCTTATTTCTTCTTTTGCCAAGCCAACACCAAAGGCGAAGCAATAAATATAGTCGAATATGTTCCGGCCACAAACCCTATTATCAAGCAAAGAGAAAATGTATTTAATATTTCTCCGCCGGAAACAAACAATGAAACAACAACCATAAAAGCTGTTAGGTTTGTCAATATTGTCCGCGAGAATGTTTCATTAATACTGGCGTTAATAACTTCGGCTAATGTTTGCTTTCTTAAACGCGGCCAATTTTCCCGAATACGGTCATAAATAACAATCGTATCATTGATTGAGTAACCGGCAATCGTTAATAAAGCGGAAACAACAAGTAAATCAATCTGCCGGCCTAAAAACACTAGTAATCCGGCCGAAATAAGTACATCATGCAATAAAGCAACAACGCCCGCAGTCGCAAAATCAAAATGTTTAAAACGAATCCCGACAAAGACCAGAATTGCGCCTAAAGCAAAAACTATAGCCAAAAGAGCTCTTTTCCGCAAACTTTGACCGACGACAGGCCCGACCTTCTCAATTCTTAAATTTGTATAAGTATTGCCCTGGAAAGATTCTTTAAACGCGGCATTAACTTTGTCATAAGTATCGTCTGTCGTACGGATAATAATATTTTCAGACCCCGGGATATCTTCAGAAGTTTTTAAAATCTTCTCATCAATCCCGAATTTCTTTAACCCTTCGTTAACAACATTGCCTTGGTCAGCTTTCGTAAATTGAATAACCGCATCTTTTAACCCGACTTTAGCTAAAGCATCACGGACTTGATTGGGAGTAACAGCCTTAGCGAACCGATATTCTTGAATCTGCCCACCGGCAAAATCAATACCAAACATCGTATCTTTTTTAACAAAGAACATCACAACGCTAAGAATACAAAGAACTAGAGAAATTGTTATCCAAAAATATCTCATCCCGACGAAATTAATATTCATTTTAGGGAAAAGATTGACCATTTTCAAACTCTTCATTATTTTTAATTCAATCAGCGCATTAAAAATTGCCCTGGTCACAAAAACAGACGTAAAAAGGCTGCACATTATACCAAGCCCTAAGGTAACAGCGAAACCTTTAATCGGGCCGGAACCAAACTGGAATAACATAAGGGCTGCAATAATAGTTGTAATATTGGAATCAATAATAGCGCTCAATGCCCGGTTATATCCGTTATTTACCGCCGCCTGTAAAGGCCGGCCATTACGTAACTCTTCTCTCATTCTTTCATTTATAAGAATATTCGCATCAACCGCCATACCAATTGTTAAAATAATACCGGCAATACCGGGAAGAGTTAAAGTCATTTGAGATTGCGGCAACATAAAATTTAAGAATCCCATTGAACCAAAAATAAGAAGTAGGTTCATCGCCAAGGCAATATCAGAGACAATACCTGAGCCTAAATAATAAACCAACATAAAAAAGAATACCAAGGCACCGCCTAAAATCGTGGCATTAATACCGCTACGAATTGAATCTTTACCTAAAAGAGGGCCAATAGTCCTCTCTTCTTCAATAACTATAGGAGCCGGCAAAGAACCATGGCGTAAGGCGCGGGAAAGAAGTGAAGCTTCATCATAGCTGAATTGTCCGGTAATTCTCGCCCGTCCTCCCAAAATAGGCTCCTGAATATTTGGAGCAGAAAGAGCTTCATTATCCAGTATAATCGCTAGCCTGCGATTAACGTTATTTTTAGTTATTTCGCCGAAATCACGAGCGCCTTTAGAATTAAATTGTAACGATATCTCATATTGGCCAAAAGTCTGGCTGTTAACATCGACAAAAGCATCCTCGATTATTTCTCCACTTAAAGAAGCTGTATCTTCAACTAAAATCGGCTCCCTACTTTCTTTTTCAATATAAATCAGATTAAATCCCGGAGGAATATTGCCCGATAAGGCTTCTTTTAATTTAGCAGGATCATCATTAACAACACGAAATTCCAGTTGCGCTACTTTGCCGATCATCGCAATCGCTTCATCACGATCAGTAATACCAGGAAGCTGAATGAGGATTTGGTCAACACCCTGCCTTTGAATAAGAGTTTCTCCGACGCCCATGCTGTCAATTCGGTTTCTTAAAATATCAATTGTCTTTAAGACAGCATCGTTCTTGCTTTTATCGGACAATTTTGAATTATCGACCCGCAAAACAATATGCATACCGCCTTTAAGATCAAGGCCAAAATTTACATGCTTTTCAATCGGGAAAGTAAAAAAGATTGCGGCAATTGTTATCGCAATAACAATAAGTAACCGATTAAAAGTACCTTTGTTCATAGTAACTCCTATTCGTTTGATTTTGTAACTGTAACAATAGCTTCTTTGTCAAATTCTATCTTAACATTATCATCTACACGAACAACTACAGTCTTATCTTTCACTAAAGATACTGTCCCGTGTATACCCGCGAGAGTAACGACTTGGTCATTTTTCTTTAAATTATTACGCGT
>JAKLDK010000122.1 GCA_022703565.1 Candidatus Omnitrophota bacterium | reverse complement strand
TGATTTATATTATTGTTTGTTGTGTTAAGAATAAGAATAAAATGGTTTTGAAGTTTGTTATTGACGAACACTTGTTGCCTATTGTCATGCTTGTTTTTGGCTGGGCTTGGACAGTATTATATTTTAATTTCCATGATATGTATCCCAGATATCAGCTTTTATACCTTCCTTTTTTTGTTTTTACTGTTTGTTTCGCAATTAATTTTATTTTATATAAAAAGAACATAAGGGATGTGTTATTTGTTTTGTTATTAATAATATATCTTTTTGGGTCTTATGGTTATTTTTATAAAGGAATACCAACGGGACCATCGGATTTGGAAAGAAGCCTTGAATACCGTAATTATATGCGTTTACAAATTGATACAGTTAAAGAAATTGAACAGAAATATCTCAATTATACTATTGGGGCTCCCATGCCTTTTGCCGAAATTATTAATTTTCCCGAGTTGGCTCATTTGAAAAAAGCGCCTCAAGATGTTTTTGTTTATGGTTTTAACGCCAGATTAAAAGGTTATCGAGAATTTAATGGATTAGAAAATGAAAATATTCTAAATACGATATGGGTTGCCTATGAATATGAAAAGAATCCAAAATATCCGGGTTATCCATATGGAGAAAAAGATAAGATATTAAAACAAATACGTTATGGTGATTTTGAAGTAGTTCTTTTTATGGGAGGATTTGGCATTGAATTAATGCGCAAGTTTTACATGATTTATTATAATGAAATAAAAGAAAATAAAAAAAAGTTTAAAGGATAGTTTTGTTAATTATCCGTAAATTATCGTCGTAATATATCGGCATTATTATTTCCCAACGATTTATAATATGTTGGCTTTCAAAAAAATAGTTGACATTGCTAATTCTTAGTATATACTTAAAACAGATTTAGAAGTAAGGACGTTGAAGTCCTCTTGTGTGGCCGCTGATAGGCCATCAAGAGGATTTTTTATTGACATTGAAGTCTGGCAGAAAGTGCTGCCAGGCTTTTTTTATTTATAGGCTTTGGCGAAGGAAGCCTAAGATTTGGACAAAGTTGTCCTCTTTTCAAAATAGAGATATTTTGGAAAGGGGATTTTTTTATCCCCTCAGCAGAAAATATTAGTAAAGCGAGGGGACAATTAAATATAATTATTTTCTGCTTCAGGGATGTCGCCTTTATATTTATAAGGGTGGAAAGATTTTGGAGTAACACGGCTTTTGCCGTGGGTTCCATTTAAGGCTTATACAGGTTCGAAGTAACTAAAAGGAGCTCGTCCCTCCCTTGATATGTTACTTAAGCTTCTAAAATTGAGCTTGTATAAGCCTTAATAAGATGTAAGGGCAAAGAAGTCCTCTTAGAGCATTGACGAATGTTTTAAGAGGATTTCCTTTTTAAGGCGGAGCAGCCTTAGTGCCACTGAGGGCATGCAGTATAATTCAAATTTGCTTCAATGAAAACGAACTTAAAAAGGGAGATTTAAATGAAAAATTTGATTTTTGAAAAAAAGAGATTACTATTAGGGGTTGTTTCGGTGGTTGTCTTACTGTTGGGAATGTTAGTATTTCCTTTGAATGTTTTAGCTGAGATGAGTTTGGAGGAACAAGTCGCTAGTTTAGCACATTCGGTAGCTGATCGAAAAGTTGTTATGGATACGATTTGGGTGCTCGTAACTGCATTCTTAGTTTTTTGGATGAATGCTGGTTTTGCTTTAGTTGAATCAGGTTTTTGCCGGGCTAAGAATACAGTAAATATATTATCAAAAAACTTTGTTGTTTTCGCTATTAGTTCTTTGGCTTTCTATTTTATTGGATGGGGGATTATGTTTGGCGATGGCAATGGTTTTCTTGGATTAAAAGGCTTGTTTATGTTGGGCGGAGCGGATAATAGCCCGGCAACTGGTGAGGCTTATTCCGGAGCATATTCTGCTATTAGCTGGACGGGAATTCCTCTATCGGCTAAATTCTTCTTCCAGTTGGTGTTTGCTGGAACAGCGGCAACAATAGTTTCTGGTTGTGTGGCTGAGAGAATTAAGTATTTAGCTTTTATTATTTTTAGCTTTTTGTTGGTTGCGCTTGTTTACCCTATTACTGGCCATTGGATTTGGGGTGGTGGCTGGTTAGCTCAAAAAGGATTTTTTGATTTTGCCGGTTCAACAGCTGTTCATACTGTTGGTGGTGTTGCCGGTTTAGCGGGAATATTATTATTGGGGCCGCGATTAGGTAAATTTCTTTCAGATGGAACAGCCCGGCCAATTCCCGGACACAATATGACTTCCGCTACCTTGGGATGTTTAATTCTTTGGTTAGGTTGGTTTGGTTTTAATCCTGGTTCAACCATGGCGGCTGATGCTAATGCTATAAGCCATATTTTAAATACTACAAATTTAGCGGCAGCGGCGGGATTATTAACGGCTACAATTACAGCTTGGGTAGTTTTAGGTAAACCTGATTTAGGCATGACCATTAACGGATGTTTAGCCGGATTAGTTGCCATAACTGCTCCATGTGCATTCGTTACCTTGCCTATGTCAATTTTGATAGGCGGGATTGGCGGTGTATTGGTCGTATTTGCTGTAATTATGTTTGATCGCTTGGGGATTGATGATCCGGTCGGTGCTTTGGCGGTTCATCTTACAAACGGTATCTGGGGAACACTTGCGGTTGGGTTATTCGCAGTTGATAAAATAACCGGAACTGCAACAGGAAACGGATTGTTTTATGGCGGAGGATTAAAATTACTTGGAGCCCAATTACTTGGTTCTTTGAGTGTAATTATTTTCACTTTTGTTGTTTCGGTGATATTGTGGTCTATCATTAAGGTTGTTATTGGTATGCGAGTTACCAGAGAAGAAGAAATCCGTGGATTAGATATTGATGAGCATGGAATGGAAGCTTATTCTGGTTTTGAAATCTTTTCAAATCAGTAAAAAAAGGAGTATATAAATATGAAACTTATAATTGCTATGATTCAGCCGTATAAATTACCCGATGTAAAAAAAGCCTTATTTGATGCCGATGTCCATAAAATGACAGTTACAAATGTTTTAGGATGTGGTCAGCAGAGAGGGTATAAAGAAACATATCGTGGTTTAATCACTGAGGTTAACCTGCTTAAGAAGGTTAAGCTTGAAATTGCAGTTAATGATAATTTTGTTGAGCCTACTATTAAGGCTATTATCAAAGGTGCCCGGAGCGGTGAAATCGGTGATGGAAAAATATTCATATTAGATCTTCCGGAGTGTATTCGTATCCGTACCGGTGAAAAAGGCAAAGAGGCCATTGGATAAAGAGGTGATAATGTTCATAATATTAAAGCTTTTGATTTTCTTTATGTTAGGTTTTGCTTTAATTCGTAATTCTAAAAGTTGGTTTTATTCACGGGAAGAATTAATTAAGCATATCTTAAATAGTGATGGAAAAGAATAAAAATGAGGAGAGATGCTTTAGCATAACTTGGGGACAATACCCTTGACAAAGAGGATTTGTAAATGTATACTCAGCCATGTTTTTATTTTAATGGGCACAGAAGTCCTCTTTAGCAAATAATAGCTGAGGAGGGCTTTTGTTTTTATAAGAAAAATTTTAATGAGGAGGAATTAAATGTCAGATGCAGAAAAGAAGAATGGATTAAATTCAATTGCTGATTTTTACGGCGAGAACGTTTTTAGCTTAAAGACTATGCGTAATTACTTGTCTGAAAAAGCATTTAAATCTTTAAGCAATACAATTAAAACGGGTGGAGAATTAGACCCTAGTATTGCCGATGAGGTTGCTGATGCAATGAAAACTTGGGCGATATCAAAGGGTGCGACTCACTTTACTCATTGGTTCCAACCTTTAACCGGGACAACCGCAGAAAAACACGATGCTTTTATTTCCCCCGATGGCGAAGGTGGGGTTATGTTAAAGTTTTCCGGAAAAGAATTAATTCAAGGCGAACCCGATGCCTCCAGTTTTCCTTCGGGTGGATTACGTCCAACTTTTGAAGCCCGTGGTTATACTGGTTGGGATCCGACATCTCCGGCATTTATAAAAGAAGGGCCGAAGTATTCTACTCTTTGTATCCCGACATATTTTGTCGGATGGAATGGAGAGGCTTTAGATAAGAAAACTCCTTTGCTCCGCTCGATGAAAGCTTTGTCGAAACAAGTTTGCCGTTTAGGAGAATTATTCGGAATTTCGTCAAAAGGTAAAATTGCTTCCGCTACGTTAGGTGGAGAACAAGAATATTTTTTAATTGACCGGCAATATTATTATCGCCGTATTGATTTGATGCAAACCGGAAGGACATTGTTTGGTAAAGAACCGGCCAAACATCAACAAATGGCGGATCATTATTTCGGTGCTATTAAGAGCCGAATTATGGGCTTTATGGAAGATTTAGACCATGAAATGTGGAAATTAGGTGCTCCGACAAAAACCCGGCATAACGAAGTCGCGCCTTCGCAATATGAAGTTGCGCCTGTTTTCGAAACACTTAATTTAGCTGTTGATCACAATATGCTTACAATGGAAGTTATGCAAAAAGTGGCCGAGAAGCATGGGCTAGCTTGTTTGCTTCATGAAAAACCATTTGCCGGAATTAATGGTTCAGGTAAACATAACAATTGGTCTATCGTCGGTCCGGACGGAAAGAATTGGTTATCTCCGGGAGATAATCCGCATGATAATGCTAAGTTCTTAGTAGTTCTTTGCACGATAATTAAGGCAGTTGATAAATATGCCGCTATATTAAGAGCTTCAGTAGCGTCGGCAAACAATGATCATCGTTTGGGTTCGCATGAAGCACCTCCGGCGATTATCTCGATATTCTTGGGAGATCAATTGAATGATATTATCGAGCAAATCGAAAAACGTGCGCTGCGC
>JAKLDK010000121.1 GCA_022703565.1 Candidatus Omnitrophota bacterium | reverse complement strand
CGGTATTAATCGACCGTGGTGATTTGTCATCTGCCGTTGGCCTATACAATATAGCGCAATTCGAAGAGGATATTATTGGAAAAGCGAAGAATTATGGCTGTCAGGTGTTTTGTGCGACACAGTTTTTAACTAACATGATATATCGGGTGGTGCCTTCTATTGCGGAAGTAATTGCTTTGCATAAGGCTTTAAAAATGGGGATTGACGGATTGCAGCTCTCGGAGGAAACAGCGATAGGAAAGCATGGAGTTGATTGTGTTAAATTAATCAAAGAGATGCATAAAAAGAAATAGAGCTTTTTACAGGCGCTATTTAAATAAGAAAGAGGAATGTCCATGGGTATCAAAAGAAAGATATTTAATTTGGTAATTGATTCTATTATTAAAGTTTTTCAGTTAAATAAAGCCAGCAAAATATCATCCGGGATTGCCGAGAAAATAAACCCTATATTTGTTGTGAAAAACAAAGGCGAAGAATATTTATTAGCTTGTAGCAACGAAGTGACCCGGTGGCGAGCGGATACCTATTTTACAAAAGAGCCGGAAACAATTGATTGGATTGATACTTTCAAGAGAGGCGAAACTCTTTTTGATGTCGGAGCTAATGTTGGTTTGTACTCGATTTATGCTGCGAAAAAAGGAATTGATGTTATAGCTTTTGAGCCGGAATCGCAAAATTATGCATTATTAAATAAAAATGTCTACCTGAATAAATTGCAGGACAAAATTACTTGTTTGAATATTGCAATTAGCGATAAAAAAGATTTAGACTATCTTTATTTGCCGAAATTTTATTCCGGTTGCGCGATGAATACATTCGGCGCTCAAATGGATGAACATGGTAATGCCTTTGATCCTGCTTTTAAGCAGGGAGTCATGTCTTATTCGCTTGATTTATTTCTGGCGGAATTTAAAGATAAGTTTCCAACTCATATCAAAATTGACGTCGATGGGCTAGAGCCAAATATTATTCAAGGCGCGCAAAATACACTAGCAGATAAAAGGGTTAAATCTTTGTCTCTTGAGCTTAATGAATATCTGTCGGAACATATGGAAATGATTGATGTCCTAAAGAAAAAAGGATTTACTCTTCTGCATAAGAAACATGCGGCTATGTTTGATAACACTAAATTTAAAGATTTTTATAACTATCTTTTTGTCCGGCAATAATAAAAAGAAAGCATTGGTTTTTAAGAAATGAATTTTAAAGTACTACTTGTTTATTGTAACACGATGATGGATAACCTTATTCCCGTAGGGATGTCGTCTTTAGCGGCGGCATTACGTAATTCGAATATTGATATCGAGCTATTTGATACCACCTTTTATCGTACAAAAGAATTAAGCGGTGATGAAATGCGGGTAAGAAATTTTCAAATTCCGCCTTTTCAATATTCTGATTATGGGGTTTCCTACAAGAAAAACAATATGGAGGATGATTTTGCTGACATTATAAAATCATTTAAGCCAAATTTAATCGCTTTTTCTGTAGTGGAGCCAACCTATGAACTTGCGCTAAGGTTATTGGATAGCATAAGAGGCAAGAAAATTCCGGTAGTTATGGGAGGTATTCACGCTATTTTTGATTATGAAAATATTATACGAGATGCGCGGGTAGATATGGTTTGCCTGGGAGAATCGGAAACTTATTTCCCGGTTCTTTGTAATAAGATTAAGAATGGCGAAGATTATTGGAATACTCCGAATTTCTGGGTGAAGAAAGATGGAGAAATATTTAAGAATAAATTAGGCCAATTAGAAAATATTGATAACTTGCCGATGCTGGAATGTGAAATCTATGAGAAGGAACGATTTTATCGGCCGATGGCGGGTAAAATATATAAGATGATGCCGGTTGAATTCTCCCGGGGGTGTCCTTTTAATTGTACTTATTGTGCAGATTTTATGTTAGCGGAGCGTTTCAAAGAGCAGGGTAAATGGCTGCGGTTTAAGTCAATTGATAGAATCATTAAAGAAATTAATTTTTATATCTCGAATTACAACATCAATTATTTTTATTTTGTTTCGGAGACATTTCTGGCTATGCCGAAACAGCAGCTTAATGAATTTATTGAACGATATTCCGATATCAAAGTCCCGTTCTGGTTTAATACTCGCCCGGAAACTGTTACCGCAGCGTTAATGAATAAATTAAAAGAAGTTGGATGCCATCGGGTTAGCATTGGTATTGAACATGGCAATGAAGAGTTTAGGCGGAAAATGCTGAAAAGAAATGTCAGTAATTCGATTGTAATAAAAGCTATAAATATTATGAATGATTCCGGATTATCATATTCCGTTAATAATATCATCGGGTTTCCGGAAGAGACAAGGGAATTAATCTTTGACACGATTGAATTAAACAGGATTGTAAGTTCAAATAGTATTGGTTGTTATATCTTTTCACCTTACCGAGGTACAGTGCTAAGGCAATATTGTGTTGAGAAAGGGTATATTGATAAAGACTTTATGACTCCGGATTTGAATTTTGAATCAATTCTTAACATGCCGACTATTAAGAAAGAAGAAATAGTTGGGTTAGCCCGTACTTTTGCCATGTATGTTAAATTTCCTAAAGACCGTTGGCCGGAAATTCGTTTAGCTGAAAGTAATACGGCTGAAGGTAATAAGGCTTTTGAGAAATTGGGTAAAGAATTTTTAAATAAATATTTCTAATTTATAGAATTATATCAGGAGAATGCCATGATAAGCGCTTTATTAATTGGCCGCAAGGGTAGTGTCGGTTTTCCGGGGAAAAATACTTATAAACTCCTTGGCCATCCTTTGGCTTATTATCCGATTGTAGCTGCTCTTGGTGCAAAAAATGTTGATAAAGTATTTCTTTCAACCGATTGTGACAAATTAATGGCTTTAGCTCGTGGAAATAAGGTTGAGGTTATTGAGCGTCCGGATTATTTATGCTCTAAAGAGGCCAAAGGCGAAGATGCTTTTGTTCATGGCTATCAGGAAATTGTTAAAAGAGAAGGCAAGCAAGAATTAATAGTACTTTTGCATTGTAATTCAGCGACGATAACATCGCAAATGATAGAAAATGGGATTGATGTGTTAAGAAGAAATCCTGTTTTTGATTCGGCGGTAAGTGTTTCGAAATATAACATGTGGTCGCCTTTACGGGCGAGAAAAATTGGTAGTGACGGGCTTTTGCATCCTTTTGTACCTTTTGAGACTTTTGGCGACCCCAAAAAATTAAATTGTGACCGTGATTCACAAGGCGATGTGTATTTCGCGGATATGAGTGTCTCAATTGTAAGGCCGCATTGCCTGGATAATATTAAAGATGGTTTATTGCCGCAAAAATGGATGGGGCATAAGATTTATCCTTTAATTCAGGAAGCGGGCTTGGATGTCGATTATGAATGGCAAATGGGTCAGACCGAGTGGTGGCTCAAACATAATAAAAAACAATTATAAAATGCCTTTAAAACAGAAAATTTATCAAAAACATCAGAGTTTTAAAGACTTTAAGTCTTTTCTTAAAGTTGATATTGCCTCGCAGGAGAAAAGAGTAATTGCGATATTAGAACAATATTTAAAGAATGAAAGAAATCATGTTCTAGCGTCGGCTCTTAAGGCTCTTAAAGAGGGGGAAACTAAAAATAGCTTTAAAATAAATCAATATATCGCCGATGAGCTGTCAAAAATTGAGGATTGTGATGTAACTCGCTATATTATGAATCGTTATCGTTATGACGTTTTCCCAAAAACAAAAGAATTGGATAAATATCCACCATATTTACAAATTGAACCGGCGTCAGTATGTAACTATCGCTGTGTTTTTTGTTATCAGACGGACAAAACATTTTCGGGAAAGACCGGCGGGCATATGGGATTTATGAAATTTGATTTGTTTAAGAAAATAATTGATGAAATTAAGGGTAATATTGAATTCTTATCATTAGCTTCGCGCGGGGAACCAATGCTTTGCCCGGATATTAATAAAATGCTTGAATACTGCAGGAATAAATTCTTAGGCCTTAAGGTTAATACCAATGGTTCTATTATGAGTGAAGAGAATTGTCGCATGATTCTTTCCGGCGGGGTTAACACTCTTGTATTTTCGGTTGATGCGGCAAATGAGAAAATGTATTCCAAGTTTAGAGTAAATGGTGATTTTAAGAAAGTATATGAGAATATTAAGCGGTTTTCAGCTATTAAAAACAAGGAATATCCAAAAAGCCGGATAATAACCAGGGTCTCCGGGGTAAGCTATGGCGATAATCAAAATATGGATGATATGATCAAGGTTTGGGGCGATTTTGTCGACCAGATATCGTTTGTTAAATATAATCCTTGGGAAAATGTTTATGATGCAGAGTTAAATGATATAAAAGAACCTTGCTCGGATTTGTGGCGGAGAATGTTTATTTGGTTTGATGGGAAAGTAAACCCCTGTGATACTGATTATAAGTCGACTCTTTCTCTTGGAAATTTAGAGGAGAATTCAATTAGTAAGATTTGGACAGGAGAACTTTATGAGAATATTCGAAAACAACATCTTGACGATAAAAGATTGAACGTTTCGCCTTGTCAGCGTTGTGTTGTACTTTAGGAGAATTAAATGAAAGATAAAAAAGTGTTCTTAAATGCTGTTATAAAAGATGAAATAAAGAATCTGGTTAGGATCAAAGACGGTTTTGATGAAAGAAATGAATATTTAAGGTTAGACAAAAAAGAAAGATTGCTTCCCTTTGATAAGAAATTGTTTAACAAATTTAAACAAGGCATAAATTCCGTAGATTTGTCGGCTTATTATGAACTGGGCCCGGTTTACAGAAAACTGGCTAAATATTTAGGTGTTAGGGAGCAAGAGGTGTTCTTGACATTTGGGTCGGATATCGCAATAAAATCTGTTTATGAGGCTTGTGTTAATAAAGGCGATGAGGTTATTATTCATACTCCTTGTTATGCGATGTCAAAAGTTTATGCCAATATGTTTGGGGCAAAATCAAGGATTGTT
>JAKLDK010000120.1 GCA_022703565.1 Candidatus Omnitrophota bacterium | reverse complement strand
TCTCTGCTATTTTCTTTGTACGGAAATAAGATAAAATATTACCGGCGACGAGAAACAATCCAGCCTTGGTTAAAGAATGCCCGATCATATTAACCATTGCACCAAAGACAGCATTCCCGCCTAACCCAATTCCTAATGTTATTATTCCCATGTTTTCTACGCTTGAATAAGCCAGCATTCTTTTATAGTCAGTTTGCCCTAGAATAAAAACAGCCGCGAACAAAATAGACAAGATTCCAAAGACAATAAATATTTCTTGGCAAAACATTTGTAGTCCTGCCGCAATACAAATTTGATATGCTCTTAATATTCCCAAGAAAGCACAATTCAGAAGCGCTCCTGATAAAAGAGCGGAAACAACCGACGGAGCTTCGCTATGAGCATCCGGCAACCAAGTATGCAAAGGAGCCAGGCCCATTATTGTGCCATAACCAACAAACAAAAGCAAGAACGCAGCTTTTAACCAGGGTATATCTAAAAAGGCAGCATTTTCTATCATTCTAATTAAAAGTAGCTCTCCTCGATTATTATTCGCAACCGCTAAGAAGAATATACCCAATAAAGCAATGGCAATTCCTACGGAACAAATCAAAAGATACTTCCAAGTAGCTTCAAGCGACCGCTTGGTGCGATGAAAATATATTAAGGGCGCGCTAGCTAAAGTTGTGGCTTCAATCCCAACCCATAAAACCGATAAATGCTGGCTAGCAATAACAATGGTCATGGTCGAAAGAAACAACAGAAAACATCCGCTAAAAATAGCTTCTCGTGAAAAAGCTTTGCCTTCTTCTTCGTTTTTTAAATGCCGGCTTTCATCTGATAAATACTGCACGCAATAGATTGATGCGCCAAAGAAAAGCACACTGGTAATTGTCAAGAAAACTATGCCGATACTATCAAAGCCAAACCAACTATCTAAAAATATGCCTCCTCCTTTAATCCACACCCCGCAGGTCAAAGCTAAATGCGCTGACGAGCAAGCAACAATTATCGCCCGCCGGATAAAATCATTTCGGATAATAAAAGAAAATAATCCCGACAAAAAAGGTATTATTATTAACAATATACTAATCATCTTCAAATTCCTGTTTTGAATTTATTAAATCTTTGAGTTGTGACAACTTTTGAGTATCAATGTGGTCAAATTCCCGGCTGATGTGAAATATGGCAATCCCCATAACAAATACCCCCACAAAAATATCCAATAAAATAGCCAACTCAACCAATAAAGATTGTTCACCTAAAAAAACAATACCAAAAAGATAGATACCATTTTCTAATATCAGATATCCGATAACCTGAGTTATAGCTTTCATTCGGCTCACAATTATAAATACGCCGGTAAAAAAAGTCGCAAAAGATACCGGAGCAGCTAAATCGTAGATAAGCAACTTTGAAGATAATAAACGCGAACTTAACCAAAAAGACATCGCGAACATAATCACACCCATTAATAACGATAAAGGATATCCTCCGACTGGTTCAACTTCTTTTCTAATATTCGCTTCCTGTAAAGCCCGGAATAGTAACCAGGGGAATACAACACCTTTCAAAAATATACTAAGAATAGAATTAATAATCGCTTCTGGCATAATCGACGGAAAATTAACTACCAAAGGAATGACCCCTACTCCGACACCTTGAATAGCGGCAATCCAAACACAGGTGCGAATACGGCTTGAGGAGAGTATCATCAAGTTCATTAGAAGTATCCCGATAATAATAAAATTAATTTCGCTATTCATCTATGGCCTCATCGTAAGTATTAAAGCAACCACAGCTAATGCTAAAGCAATTATCAAAAAATGCGGAATTTTTAACAAACGGAACCGCGCGAAGACAGATTCAACAACTCCCACAACAACTGCCAATAAAATCATTCCTAAAATAAAAATTATACAATCTTGTCCCCATCCATAAGACGATGTTCCCAAAAAAATGCCCATTAATAATGTCCCCAGCAGCCAGAATTTAATAGCCGCTCCATAAAAAATGTACGCCAAATCAAATCCGCCATGATCTAAAACCATTACCTCGTGAATCATAGTTAATTCCAAATGGGTATTTGGGTCATCAACAGGGATGCGGGAATTCTCCGTTAAGAAGACTATAAAGATTGCCCCAAAAATCAAATAAATCAATGGTCCATATTCTGCCCAGGAAGTTATAACTGCTTTTGAGAATATTCCGGAAAGAGAAACCTGCCCGGTAACACGGGCTAAAGTCGCCAAGCTTAAAAATAATGCCGGCTCAGCAAAGACAGCAAATTGAACTTCCCGGCTAGCACCCATGCCTTCAAAACTAGAACCGGTATCAAGCGCTGCCAGAACAGTAAAGAATCTGGCTAATCCTAGCAAATAAATAAAAAATATTACATCGCCATCAAATGAAATTACTGCAGAATATCCAGCAAAAGGAATCAATAAAGCAGCTACGGTAAGAGCGCTTAATCCAACTATCGGCCCGGCAATAAAGATCCATGTTGTCGTCGTGCTATACACAACTCCCTTGCCTAACAATTTAAAAAGGTCATAATACAGCTGTAATAATGGGCTCCCTTTTCGTCCGGCAAAAAAAGCCTTAGTCTTATTAATCACTCCAAACAGAAACGGTGAAAGGATAAGAATTAAAACAAGTTGTAATATTTTCGTATACATCCTTATAGTTTCCAAATAAAAAGCGCTATTAAAGTAAATAAAATATATAAAATATAAAACTGTAATTTTCCATGCTGAAGCCAGGTTAGCTTTTCTGTCATCTGACGAAGAAACTTAAACATAGGACGAAAAACTGTTTCACTGAATAAATCCGCAGTTTCTGTTTTAAAATATGAACTGTCCGGAAAATATTCTGTTATTTTAACCACGTGTTTTTTTGTATTTAATATACCTTTGAAGAAATCCACAACCGGCTGAATAAAAGATGATGCTGTGTATTGCATCCGAGAATTTGGATACATATACCCGCAATCCCAAGTAAGAACAGGCTTAATTTCAACTTTTCTTAAAATTATCCGACGCAATAAAATTAGCAAAAGGATAACAATATAAAGCAACAATACTCCGACCACAATATATATTAACGGATTCACCAGGTTCAATAATGGCATTTCAATTGTGCTAATAGGCTTTCCTGTTATTTCAGAAATAATCTTGCCAATAAAACCCACAACAAAAGGAAAACACAAGCCGATAAGAACAGAAGCACTAGCAAGAATTACCATTGATATTCGCATAAAAATCCCAGGTTCATGTGCTTGCTGGCAATATACACTTCTTGGCTGGCCTAAGAAAATAATCCCGAAAGCTTTTGAAAAACAGGCAACAGCTAAAGCCCCGATTAAAGCCAATGATGCGATAATTATCATAGAAATCAAAGCAATCGCTGCTGAGCCAAAGAGGCTTTTAAAAGAAGCAAAATAAATTATAAACTCGCTTATAAACCCATTGAACGGCGGTAATCCGCAAATTGACGCTGCTCCGATGAGAAAACAAAAACCAGTTAAAGGCATCTTTCTAAATAATCCGCCTAAAGCATCTATTTCCCGAGTGCCAGCCCCTTGTAATACAGCTCCTGCCCCCAAGAATAAAAGTCCTTTTAAAAGCGAATGATTAATCAGATGTAGCAACCCCCCGGTAAAACCAATAACGGTTAAAACAGGATTGTTAATGCTCATTCCTAAAACACCCATTCCAATCCCAATTGTTATTATGCCAATATTTTCAATGCTAGAATACGCCAGAAGCCTTTTAAGATCATGTTGTGCCAAGGCAAACAAAATACCTAGGACGCCGGAGATAATACCGATAGCAATAAGGAGATATCCCCACCAAGCGCAGGGTATCCCTAAGAAAGTTATAATCCTAATTAAACCATAAATTCCAGTTTTAATCATAACGCCCGACATAACAGCCGAAACATGGCTGGGCGCAGCCGGATGCGCTTCCGGCAACCAAATATGTAATGGCATAAATCCGGCTTTTGTTCCAAATCCGATTAACGCACAAATAAAAATTATCGAAGGTAAAAATCCTGAGGCCGTTATTTGCCATAACGAAAAATCAAATGAACCATTATTCTTCGACAACAAAACAAACATCGCTATTAAAAAAAGCGTTCCGATGTGTGTGGCAATCAGATAAAGCAATCCCACTCTTCCGACATTTTTCTTTTCCCCTTCAAACAATACCAAGAAAAAAGAACTAATTGACATCGCTTCCCAAGCTAATAAAAAAAGAATAGCATTTCGGGAAATTACGACAAGAACCATGCTCGCAACAAGAAGATTAAAAAATAACCAGGCTCTTCCGATATTCTTCTTGCCAAAATAATGTTTTAAATAATCAAATCCATAAACAGCAGCTAAGGCAGATACGATAAAAATAGGAAATAAGAATAAAGTGCTTAAAAAATCTATTTCTATTGAAAATGTGCCGTAAGGAACAAGCCAGGGGATGTTTAATGACGAGTTATTAGTTTTATAAACAACAAAAATCGAACCAAGCCCCAAGATGCTAGCAATAACAACGCCTAAGGCACCGATAAAATTAGATAATTTAGCAAATCGATTAAAACTTAGGGCAAGTAATCCGCTTATCGCCAATATAATTAATGAAGAAAGCACCGCATTCATATAATTTCTCTTCTCTCAAAAAACTTTAAACTTATTTACTCAAAACCTGTTCCGCTTTTTCAATTTCGTTTAAAATAACTTCGCGGGATTTCTGCTTTACAATAGCATCTTTTACATTCGGATCTTTCAAAACATAAGCAATTCTAGAAAGCATCTTTAAATGGCTTCTAACTGTTGGGCTTATTAAAGAAAACAAACAATTAACCGGCTTTCCGTCTATTGCACCATAATCAACAGCTTCCTCCAAAAAACAAAGAGAAACAATCGTATTCGGAACATGTATAACAACCGGATAACGAGCGTGAGGAATAGCAATTCCGTCGCCAAATCCAGTTGAGCCCAACTCTTCCCTTACGAGCATAGCATCTAATAGGCTTTCTTTCTTAACATCATCAGGTAAATTTAAAAGATTAATAACCGAAGTTAATAAGGTTTTTTTATCCTTGC
>JAKLDK010000012.1 GCA_022703565.1 Candidatus Omnitrophota bacterium | reverse complement strand
CGATCTGATAGATTACATCTTGATCCGACTTTTTATAATAAGGATTTCCTTTAGAGCATATAAAATGAGAATCTGGAAACGTTTGAGATAACTTCCAATTATCTTTTGTGTTTGATCCGAAATATAATATTTTTTCGTTTAAAGGAATATTCCTATCCGCCAAAGATAAAATTAGCGCTTGAATCCATTTGTCTTCCGGAGTCAGACTAATATCGTTCTCAATTAAATAAGACAAGTGCGATTCGAATAAATTGTTCTCGTAGAGATAAAAAACGGTTAAAGCATCGATTTCATCATTTGGTTTGGCAGGATGAATAATGTGGAAATATTCATGGCCTTCAAGAACTACCCGCAAAAATAGCATATAAATATTATCTTCCGGCGAACCGCGTAAAAGATTCGGGTTTACATACAAATACACCCTGCCATTCTTATGCTCAACTCTAGCCGGAGCCTTTAATGACGGCGAGATTAATACAACTAAATTTCCTCTCTTTAATTCTGCCCATTGTGGCCCGAAGGATTTCTCAATTAAATTCCCTTCCAGAGCCGTCGGCTCGCGGTCTTTCTCTTTCTCCGTCGGTAGCTTAGCCGGATAGTTTAGCGCTTTCTTGTCCTTTAAATTTCTTACCATTGGCAATTCACCATATAATTGTACCGGGCTAACCTGAGATAAAAGTTGACGGAAATGCCTTAGGGCCTCTACTCTCGACCTTAAATCGTTTCGTGTTTCTAAGTCATTCAAATCTTTCAGCCGGAAATTAAGCGCAATACCTTTACTGTCATGTCTTTTTTCTCCTAAGGCCTCTAAACATACAGATTTTATTTCTTCAAACGTAGCGCGGCCATTTTTGATTACAGCGTCAGAGAACATAATTAATGCATTATACCCGCCATCCGGGGCTTCCGCCGGTGCCTGCGAAGGATAGTACCTGGAGAACTTATCTGAAAAGGATTTTGCTTCATCAGAATCATAAACTAACGTTAAATTTGCAGCCTCTGTCCTGATTCTTTCCCAAACACCGGCATAAGTCAGGTATTTAAATTTAGCGGTATCAATCAATCCTTCTTCAACAAGCTTAAGGATAACGGTTATGATTGTAGCCTCGGCGGAAGAATGAGTGCCGTAATCCTGGAACCCTTCGCCATTCCCGAAAACCATATCAATCCGCCCTAATTGACGAATGATTGAAGCAACCTGTTCAACGTCTTCTTCCTGAGCGGTTCCATTTTTAACGCCCGAGGTATACCAAGTCGGGCTTAGAAGGTCGTAAATATCGTAATAATCTATGCCCCAATCCATCATCGCGATTTTTTCTTCAATTTTGCGGATGGTGCCTTTTATTTCATCAACTACAGTAATATTTCTTGCACCCCAATCCGGCTTATTATTTAGAGCATCAATTATGCCCGAGAAAAACGCATGCAATTCTTCTGGGGTACTTAATGCTTCCTTAGGCATAATGTTATTGGCGATATAATTAAACAACAACTGTGCCCGTATATCTCTCTCTTTGATAGCCATTCGGGCAAAGATATCATAATTAAGCTTTTGGCTTTCCTGTCTTTTATTGGCGATAACATCTAACAATTGAGCAGATAAATCTTTCCGGCTTGATTCTCGGGCTTGGGCAATTTTTGCCGGGCCCCAATTAATCATATAACGTAACATTTTAATAACAAGCCTGTCATTAACCGCTTCCGAGCCCTTGGTCGCGCAAATCGAAATTACCCTAACATAACCGGCCGCTATCATTTTCCGAAAGGCTGATAATTCCGCCAGGAAAGTATCGTCGGGATGCGGGGCAAACGCGACCACAATTTTTTGTAAACGCCTTATTTCGCTTTCATTGCCTTCTTTTTTAGCCGCATTTATTTCTTCGACAAACTCGCTCCCCCATAAATATTCAGCGAGCATATCCGGAGCAGTTACTTCTGACATAATACGGGAAACAACTTGCGATTTACGCTCTTCCCAACTTGCTGTTTCGGTTAAGCTCTTAACATTCCGCGCCCTTATCTTCCGGACAATATAGGTTGCTGGCGCTTTATTGTTAAAAATGTAGTCCTGTTCAGTAAGGTCAGCTATTGGAATGTCAACTTCCCGGCTGAGGCGGATAAAGAATTTCTTAACCATTTCTTCATCCCAATCTTCTTTCTTAAATACACGGAAATCCCAGGGGCTGTAATTAATTCTAAGATTTTGAGCCGACGCACTATCAAGAATTAGCTTGCCCTGACAGCCTTGTAAGCCAATTCCGGGATAAAGGAATAAATCTCGCTGCGAACCTTCAACTATCATTCTTGCTGTATTCCGTTTTTTATTATCTAAAACAATCCAGATAAACCTGGTATTTTTGCGGTGGGTAATCTCATTAAGCGAAAATGTTACAATTATATGCCGGCCAATTATCCTGGAATATCCGCCATTTTGGCTGGCTTGTCCGGCGGCAAAATGATGCCCGCCTTTTTCCATAAACGCCCTCAAATTCAGGCTTCTACCCGATTCGATAAAAGCCACATGCCCCTTGCCTTCATAAGACGGGCCATTACTACCCATAACAATATGCGCCCCGCCCAAGGCCATTAACTTTTGAGATATCTCCTCCATTTGCGCTTCCATTGCCAAATAGAAATTATACTGGATGTCATTCTCCCTTAATAAACCATCTTGAAATTCACCTAACTTAAGCCCTCGTTTTTCAATATCAGACTTTATAGCTTCAAATTCATCGTCGGACATCTCAACAAGCCTGCCGCCTTCTGAAACCTTAAGGTCGCCATACCATAAAATTCTTTGGCTTTTGGGGATTTGTAGCTTATCACACCATTTATTGACAATATTCGCAAAGGCAAAATACGCGCCGCGCTTTTGCGGGGCAACCATATCTAAATGATAAGCGACCGCCCGGGACATATCCGGCTTAAACTTCGGATTAATTTTATTTTTCTTAAGCCATGCCTGGGTCTCTTTTTCATTCCAGGAATTAATAATATCAACAATAAACTTTAATGCCATCTCCGGAGTTTGTCCGGTCGCGAACATAATGGCTATCTGTTCATTATTTTTTAATTCATGCTCGAAATGCTGATAATCGCGGATAAATTCAGCCGCAGCCGCGTTTGCCGCCTCTTCAATATCTTGCGCCTCTACTATTTCCATTTTAGCCTTCTTGAAAAGAACGTCATAAATTCCCCAAGCTATTTGATAAGATTTATCAGAAGTGCGCGAAGGCCGGCGGCTTGTTCTTCTCGACGGGTTATTTGCTCCCAGAGGTAGCGCTTTCTTGCCTTTTAAATTTTTTATTCCAGCTTCTATCATTGAAACTATCCGGCCTATCTTTAAGCGATCATAAACATTTATAATCGGCTGGCCGCGGTTATATAGCCAAACCATAATGCTGACTGAATATATTCCCATGGCGATAATGAATACAAACGTGTTGTGAGCCGCAAACCTGGCCGCAGTAAAATCTTTTAATATTGATACCGGGGCTTTAAGCACTATTGCATCAGCAACAGTCCGGCGGTTAACCTTACCATTTGTTTTTAGCACTCGCTCTTCGATCTTTTTATAGACAGTATAAATAACCCAATTCAAGGTTGAAATACACGAAATGGCTAAAACCCTTAAAAGCGAATTCTTGTTCGGGAAATATTCCTCGACGATATTTAACTGAGACAGAGTAAATACCACACCGCTAACACCGCCGATAATTGATTCCGATATTCCCCTTAGAAGTTTATATTGTGCTTTTCTGCCTAAAATATATTCAAAGGCATAATCGAAATAAAGAGTAAAGGCCGCGCCGCTAATCATGTTAAAGATTAAAAGATGGCTAAGCCGCAAATCCCACCAGGCTTTTAGAATCCCGGAAAAATAAAGCGCCAAAATCCCACCCAAAGCAGCAGCTATTAAAGGCTTAATTGAAGGCTTTCCTATTTTTTCTTCTACCCGACGTGGATAACTTGTCTCTGGAACTTCGTTAATAACCACTTCTTTGATATCAATCTCGTTATCGGCATTATCGCTGTTTGTTTCTACTACCGGGTATAAAACAATGTCTTCGTTAATTTTATGCATAAAACTATCGATATCTTCCGGTACTCCCAAAGAATCGGCCTGGACAACAATGCTCGGAGTAGTCTCAACAAAAGTACCACTTACCGCTTCTTTCAAACCCGCCAACATTTGAAGTAAGAATTTGCGTGTCTTTAGCATAATGATATCGGTTGATTTAACCATTACTTTAATTGTTAGGCCGCCTTGAGGGCCAAACAATATTTGCAAAGCGCCGGAATGTGCTTGCTTTATTTTCTCGACGTCAATATTCTGCTCTTCTAACAATTGAATTACAGCTTCCTCATAATTTTCACCCTTAATCCCAACAAACCCCGGTAAATATCTATTGCTATCAACAATAAACACTGTCCAAACAAGCTGGCTTTTGTTCCTGAACACTTCATTTAAATCTAGGCATTTCGCATCAACTTTAAATCTCACCGGAGTTTCTACCCGGGCTATTTGTTTCTTAATCTCGGTTGCTTTAATATTTTTAGATTTTTCTTTAATTAAATGAGGAACATCGGCCGAAGAAGTTTTTAATTCACCTAAAATACTTCCCAATCTCTTTTTCTTTTTCTTTTTATAACTTCCTGTTATCCCTATTCCAATCTTAACGGCCAGATGCCCATGAAAATCCGAACCGGTGGTAATAATAATCCTGTCGCTGCCTATCTTCTTGTTATATGCCTCAACCAAAGCCAGGACTTTAATAACAGTATCTTTCTTTGCCGTCGGATAATAAGCCTCAATTCCTTCGATGCCTTCATCAAACAACCTAAATATATTTTCTTCATTAATTTCATCAATTGTCGATAATCCCGGATGGGCTAAAACAGGCACTCCACGATAATGCCTTGCCCAATAAACAGTTTTGGCATTTGATTTACTTCTGGGGATAAACTTTCCGATAACATCATAATTAGCAATAAAATGTTTTACATCGCCAAAATATACTAAGACATGGCGTTCAATTCCCCGGTCGCGAGTTGAGATTTCAACGCCCGGGATAATCTCAAGTCCCAATATCTCGCCCGCTTTAATAGCTTCCATTACACCAGCAATTGTGTTGTGGTCAGTCAAAGCAATCGTTCTTACTCCGGCGCGATAGGCTTTATATACAACGGCTGTTGGAGAATTCTTTCCATCACTGTAAAAAGAATGCATATGCAAATCAAATTCAACTGGAATTAACTGCGGAGTGGCATCAACGGCAAACGGAACCAGCGTTTTAAGCATGCCTACCGCTGTAAGCCTCTCTTCTGGAGCTAGATTCTTATTATTAATTCTGCATATCAGCGCTTCTATTAGCAGCAAATCTTCTTTATTTATTCTTCGAAAATGATAATTATCACGATTTAAATATCCTTTGATTCTTAAATACTTACCAGCTATTTTTATCGCCGGGATTAAATAAACCCAAATGATCATTATTGCTATTGCTGCTGCCAAATCACCCAGGTTGAAATGATACCCGCCATATAAAATCCAATTAACATTATTTTCAAAAAACGCGGAAACAAAATGGACAGATATTGCCGCGCCTAATATCAGGCCGCTAGCAACTTTTACTATTTTTCTTTTTAAAGCGGCAATAAATACAATTTTTATGCCCAAAAATAATATGTTCACCTTAACTTTTGAGAATTTATATATATAAAGGAAGCATATCGCGAGAATTAGTCCAGCCCAGACAAACCTGATAACTACATCCGACACAGGATGAATTCCATGGCCGATGCCAATTCCATTGAATATTTCCCTGAATTCAAAATCACCTTTCAAATAAGCATATTTTGCGCCAATATACCTTCCGATATTATCAATAACAATTATTCCGATAGCCGGCCATAACACATACGGTGAGATTTTGATTCTATTTAATTGAATGGATGGTATTTTCTTAAATATTTTTCCGAAGATTAACCTAATAACCCGCCATTTTCTAATAATTGAATATTTAATACTGTTTATCTGGTCTAGAACATCGTGTATCTTTCCTAGTACTGAACCATAAACAATACGATTAACATCCAATTGCTCATAAATCTTAAGAAGATCTTGCGGCATCATCCTTTGTTCAATACCATTTTCATCCTTATATGCTTCTTGTAAATCAGGAATACCGCGACCAAACAAGAAATGATTATTCGGCAAGAATTCCGTTGTTAATCTTAATTTTGCTTCAATGCCGGGGAATAATTTAATCAGCTCTTCTTTTATTCCTTTTGTCGCAACCAAGATAATATCGGCTTGAACAACATCATCTTCCGCTATAGAGCGAGGCAAGAATTTTATTTCGCCGGATGTTTTAACAGCATAATAACGGGAAAACGGATGTTCAATCCTTCTTAAGTCTTCTCGAATCATCGGATAGCAGAGTTTAATCGAGCTTAATCGGTTTTCAGCTTTTTCAACAGTTGCGCCGGATTTAACACTAACTCCTTTGTAATGCAGCCGCGCCCTTAATTCGTAAGCTAATAACCGGCTTCTGAATATATTTTCCCGGCAAAGCGCTAAAATATTTTTATTCTTATGCGGAAATATTGATTTTACGAATAGCAATCCAAACATAAAAGCTGAAACAACACCAGAATCGCTATCCGGCAATATTTTATTAAGAGCAAAATAGGAACCAACAATAACAACGGCCGGAAGAATGATGTGTAACATTAGGTTGCGGGAGATCCTCGGATTATCTTTTTCTTTTGCATCGCCTAGCCTGGATGCCTGAAAGACAATAAAATGCTCAAAAGCCTTTTCTATATGTTTAGCTTTATACCCGCCATAATTTCCTGATTGAGTTAAATAATCCTCAACCAAATCAAAGTGGGTTTCGTAACCGTATTCCCTCGGAAGGAGCCTCCAGGCATTCACTGCCCGCCCGCTATTATAATAATATTCCGACCAGACAAATATTATTTTTCCACCCGGCTTCAAGTGTTCATAGACAGATTTTAATACCTCAACCGGATTGGTTAAATACATAATTCCAAAGGAAACAACAACCGCGTCGAACTTTTCGTCAAATGGGATTTGCGGATTTTTGTTCAAATCCTGCACTTTATAATCGCTCAAAACAGTATTTCTCTGGAGCGCCTCTTCAACTAAACCCAGGCCTTTAACCTCACGCCCTACTTTTGAAAAAACGCTTTTTGACCCGCTCATCAAATCAAGAATTAACCCTCTATTTGGTAATAGCTTATTTACAACAAGCTTTAAGCGCAACCTCTGAAGGTTTGAAATATAAGCGTTGGAACGATTTTCCCTTTCCCGCCAGAAATCCAAATCATCTTCAGTACTTGGATTAATACTGCTATCTACCGGCCGCTTAAACGCATCTTTGGGCAAGCTAAGCCTTCCGCCGGGCATTGCCATCCCCGCCATTGCCAGAGCCAACCCGCCGGGAATAACATCAGAATTGTTACCTGATAAAATATTATTTAACACCCAATATGAGCCGATTAAAATAATTGCGGATAAACCTGCCCTAAGAATATTTCTTTCTTCTTCCTCAATAAAATGCTCTAACTCCGGAATAGTTTTCGCGATTTCTCTTAAATCAATTATCCATTCTGTCCACTCTTTCCCTTTGACCTGGCAAGTAGCTTGTTTCGGAGAATAGTCCAAGTCATGAATTGTATAGACATAATTGCCTTGTTCATTTATCCCTCTAAAAAACTTAACCGAAACAATATTTTTAAAGATGGGATTAAATAAAAGCACCGCTATCTTTCCCTGATATTCAATAAGAGTTTCATTGTCACTAACCGCATAAGCTATGCCTTTACGTAAACCCAGATAGCTTATTTTATTTCTGGTAGGTATTTGATAGCTTAACGCCTCTGCTTCCCTAAGCAATGTTCGCCCTTTAGCATGAAGCCTGGCATTCTCTTCTCGTTCAAACTTTGCGTTCCATCCCCACTCATTCTCAAATGCTTCTTTCCGCCGGGCTATTTCTTGAGATAATTCATCAATCTTAGCTTTTAATACAGTTCCAAACTCATAAATTTCTTCATTAGTCAATACCCGCCAAGGAAGCTCAGCCAGTTCGCCTTTAAAGAATGCGCGGTAAAAAGGAACAAAATCCATGTCTAATATTTTTATAGCATTAAGCCCATAGCGCTTCAAAACTCCCCTAATAATAACATACCCGTCGAAGTATCTCTTCCAATGCTTGCGTTCACGGCGCATATCAGAGACGGCGTCTTCTTTTAATCCGGCCTCAACCAATCCCTTAACAAATATTTCTTTGTCTTCTTCATCCGCTTCCGGGATATTTAAGCTCTCTTTCTTGCCATAAATGATTGTTCCGGAATAGCTCAAGATAATGGCAATATTCATCCCGCGTAAAAGCTTTGTTGTTTTGTTAACATCCGCTAAATCATCACGTCCGACAATATTCCCGGCAATATGCGGTTCGCGGGAATTAAGCTCTACCAAGAATTGTTCTTTAGCGCTGCCATCAACTACAACGACAACATCAAAATCGTTCGGATAGTCGCCTTCCGCATGCCACAAATAATCACCAAACAATATAATCGTCGGACTATCAATTTGTTCAGCCGATAAGCTATGCTCGGGACTATCCACATACTCTTTTAAGACTTCTTTTATGTGCAACGGCAAGTCTATTACATATAAAAGCTTTTCTAAGCGCTTTAATAATATATTTACAGCAAACTCATCATTTTTTATTGCCTCATAATATGGATTATTGTTCTTCTCTAAGTCAGCCAGAATATCTTGCGGGGCCCGGCGATTATTGTCCCGGTTTACTTCCGGCCTAAATTCAACAAGCTCTCTTTGCAACCTTTCCAAGATAACCGACGCAAGGGAAATGCTTCTAACCGGGCATTCCAAGGAGTTGGATGAAATCATTTCGACAAAACATGAAGCGAATTTCTTTATTCCGTCAGAATATTGACCATGCGGGATCGCGGCAAAGATTTCTTTTACGCCAAAATCATCTGATAACAATGTTTCCGCCAACTTAATCAAAGTCCCACCGGTTTCGACAATATCATCAACAGCGATTACAGTCTTGCCTCTGAAATCAATATGTTTAAACTTAGCCGGCAGAACCATTACAACTTCGCGGCTAGCTAACCTCTTTTTATCAAAATAAACAACTTGAGCATCAATATCCACGCCTAGCCGCCTAGCTGTTGCGATTAAATATTGATAAACCCCGTCGTCCGGAGCCACAAATATAATATCCTTTAAATTGAGCTTATATGTTTCAAGCAAATCTTTAACAAGGATATCAAAGGCATTTAAATTAATAATTTCTAATTGCTCGACACCGGGGAAAGTATGCCGCCCTTCGAAGTCGGCAAAATGTACATTGGTCGTGTAAATTCGCGAGCTGTACCGGTTTATTAACTCCAGTATTACCCGCGCGCTATTTACTCCGCGAGCTTCAGGACAGAATGGCTTTAATTTATCTTTATCTTTTAAAGTATAACTATTATGCTGCCGAGCGTACTTAAAGAACGGAATGAAAATATCTACAAACAGCGGATTCTTTTCCAATAAGCCATAAAGAATAAAAATAAGCTCAACTACATTGCGGTTTGTGCGCATAGAATGGTTAAGGAGTACTTTTCTTTCATACAGCTTCGTTTTTTCATTTGCTATTGTTAGCGCCAGTGACTCGACGAAAGCATAACGGTTCAATTGCGGCAATGAAACCATTGACGAAGCTGCCGGATTAAGGCCTTTATCCAAATCGCCTTGTATCGCTTCGGCCGTAGCAGTATAAAGAGTCGTGTCATAATTTCTTCTAACCGGAAGCTTGTGCTTAATAGGCCAAGCTTCAGCGCGATAACGGCATAAAGCTAAGTCTTTCTCATCGGTAACAGCTTTCTCATCAAAAACGCGCTCATTAACCCAATAAATATCGGCAATATCGGCAATTAACCTTAATAAGCTTTCATAGCGTTGGCCGTATTCGGGGATAATGACCGTAATTTTTCTGGCATTAAAATCATTCTTTAGCCCACGAACCATAAAGAAAAAGGCCAGGATATCATCATAAGTCAGAAGCGATTTAATAATTACGATATCCCGGTCCATAACCAAGTCCGGCTCAGGGACGACAATCTCAATATCCCGATCAGGGAAATAGCGTCCGATAATAACAACTTCTTCTTTGCCAAGCTTCTTCGCTATTCTTTGTCGAGCTATTGCGTCGGCTTTATTAACCATTAAGTCGATGCCCACATCCTCAGGTAAACCAGCCTCGGCATAATCACGGGGAAGCGAAATAATTATTTGTTCGCGAGTTTCATAATCCCGCTGTAACTTTCTTATCCGTCCTTGAAGAAGGTCATAACCCTTAGTATCTTCTTGTAGTTTTACAGCTTCTTGGTGAGATAAACCATTTAAGGCAGCTAACTCATGGCGGATAATTGTATTAAATAAAACGCCGTATTCATTCTCCCAGAAATTCTTCTCAAATAAATCAAAGGCTTTATCAGAAACATAAATAATCAATGTGCTATCAACAAATTCTTTGTCCACAAATACCGGCGGAGCACGGGTAACTTCTCCAAATACCCTATAAATTCTAACCTTCTTTACGTTTTCCGGAACAATCAATCCGTCAATTGCAGCCTCAAACAAGGAAGCTTTCTTATCGGCAACAGCCGCTTTAATCATCCGGACATTATCCTTAGGATTATTGTCGAAGAATCCTCGGTCAAGCGGCCTAGAATTATTATCTTCTGTGCCTTTATTCTTAATTTCAGTTATGATTTTAAAAGGATTGGCAACAATATGAAGGTATTGAGAAATAGCCCTTAAGGTAATCTGACTATTTTTAATATTTAAGAAGAAGCTTTTAACATTATCGAAATTTTGGAATATTATATCAACTTTTTCCGAATTCCGCTTGGCCTCAACTATAAATCCGGGTGTTAATCCTTTCTTCTTGCCGATAAAATCTACTTTTACCCCTAATACATCTGGGGTTTCCTTGGCCACTTCCCATTCTACAGAGACATTGCCGTCGATGACAACCACATCTAGAGGATTTGCTGAAACTGTTTTAATAGCTACCGACGAGATATTGCCGCGCGTGCTTATTTTTTCATCAACAACAATCGGCCATAAATACGGCTCAAAGTAAGCCTTATAATTCTCGCTGGCAAATTGTGCTTCATTCATACCGCGAAGAAGTGCTAACGGGACCAAAACAATACCCGTATCTTTTTGGGCAATTTCATCATTAAAAACATCAAGGGCAAAATCTACCCCGCCTAATTTTATAATTATATACGCATGGTCTATCATGCGGTAGGTTACCTGATGGTTAAACACACACACAATACGGTGAGAAATATCCTTTGCGGCTAATATAGAAGAAGCTCTCATTATTCTTTTATCTAAACTATTTTGGATATAATCTCCGGTCTCTTTAAATTCTTGCTGCAACAAATACAAGTCGTCTATTGCCTTATGTAATTTTCTTACCTTTGCAATGTCATGATTGCTTAACTTCCGTCCGCTTAGATATTTGATTACAATCACAAACCAGGCAGTAAAAGATTTGGTTGAAATAAAACGCTCGACATGGAAAAACGACTGCGGAGAATATTTGTAGGCATGGCCATATATCTTTTCCGGGTTGAATCGCATAGTGATTGTTGTTAAATGTTTGTTTTTAAGAGCCTTAACTATTTCCCAAGTATATTGCTGCTCGTACATCTCCATAAAAATGTTTTTTACTCTCTCCGGAGCTTCCGTCTTAGAAACAAAAGCCTTGGTCCGCTCCAAATTCCTAAGCAAACTTTGGATACTTTTTTTATAGCGCGGAGTTAGAAGGTAATTATGCATCCTATCGGCAATCTTAACCATCTGGACATATCCTAGAAACGGCTGAACAGCATTATATAAACCAGGCTGGCCTTTGATAAGCCGGTCTAGATAATCTCGCTCTTCTTCTAGCAGATTCTGTGAAAGAAGGGCAATCCCTTCGACGATAATTTCCGCACAAGAAGCAGACAAGATCTGGCTAAACTCTTTCTTAACCTGCTCTATATATTGTGCTTTGCTTGTGTATTTCTTGCCCGGGTTAAAATCTTCATAGGTATCATGCATTAATGCCCAAACAATCATTATTGTGCACAATTCATCGCGCGAAATCGTCCCTTGAGGGAACTTTCCATCTCTTAGGACAATGTTAATCATGTCAAAGTTGTACAATAAAATAAACGGAACGCTTAAATAATGGAAAGCATACGGCTCTCCATTTGCCCTTTTTGTTTTACCATGTATTTCTTGCGCAAAATAAAGTGCTTTTTGTATGGCTTTGATATTAATTCCGTAATTAAGCCTTTGCGCTATAGCAATAAGCTCATTCCTCTTTTTATCAATCCATTCCCGGCTATATTGCTTTGATATTTTCTCGAACAAAGATACCCGGCCATAAAGTGTCCGGCCGCGATAAACAGATGTGGCCTCTTTCGGAATAAAATACGGAGATACAAGCCGGCTTATTAACCACGAACCTTGATGCCATTTCTCAGCAGTTGTTAATAACATCCCGCCTTCTTTTAAATTATTTATAATGTTACCGAAAATAATATTCGTCGTGAGCAACCCGGTCTCTTTTGCCTGCAATTCAATCTTAAATTCTTCAAAATTGTACAAGATTAAGTGAAATTTGTTTCGTTCTGTCTTCCGTACAAAATTAATCAATTCGGTATTATCAATCTTTACTTTCTTTCTAAATTCATCCTTAAGGACATATTTATGATCACGTGTTCTTTCCATTGATTTAGAAAGCATTTGCTTTACCGCTTCATCCTGAGATTCTACCGGATACCCATGGTAAAGGAATTTATAAGCCCTTCTAACATCAACACCGGTTACAATAATCTTAAAGTCGGTGATTCCGGCATCAACCAAAAGGGCAACTACCATAAAGGTGTCTATTAAATAATAGCCTTCCTCTCTCTCTGTGCCGCCAATTATGTTTATATTTAAGGTCTTGTTATCAAAACCACGGCTCTCTTGCCATGATTTTAAACGGGGGATTATCACTTTTCTTAAATGCTGTTCGATTCCATCGTTATTAAATATCTCCATTGGTACATACGGGGCTACGGATATTCTTGATTTAAATATCTTTTGGAAATATCTGTTTAAAACCCGTTTTTTGTATATAAGTATTAATGTTTTTTCTTTTAATACCCTCAAGAGCGAATCACTGATAACGCTAATAAATAATAATTTATGCCTAACAATTTCCTGTGCCGGTAAATTCTGTAAATCTTCAAAATCATCTTCAATAATATCGTAATCATTAATTGTTCTTTGCTCGCGCATTGCTTCTTCATGAGACATTCCGCTTAATTCCGCCAGCTCATGTACGCTTAATGCTTCCAACGCTATCCTTAACTTTAACCCCTTAAAAACCTGTACAAATAATTTGTACGCTAAATCCGAGAAATAAATTTCCAGTTTGCCTTCCTTAATTCTGGCATAAACAAAGAGCGCCGGAGCATGTATAACCGCTGATTTAAATTTATAGAATTCAACAAATATTTCCTTAAGGGATATCCTGCCGGCTAGAGTAAAAGCTCGTTCAACAGATACAGGCGATATTGCTTTTTCAATATATGCGCAATGCTTTTTATTTAAATTATTCCAGATACCTTTATTTTGTTTCGTTCCCGCCGCAGTTACCTTTTGGGCCGGAAATGGGACAATATTGTTCCGATGGTTAACATAAATATTTTCCGGGTTAGAGCCTAATCTTAATATTGTGCTAATTTTCTGGGCTAAATTATGGCTAAATAATAGAACAACCGATAAAGAAAAGAAGGTAATTACCGAAGCTACCCATAACATGGCAATTGACATAAAATATAGGGCTGGGCAAACTGCTTGTTTTACCAATTTTTTATCTTTTTGGCTTAAAGCGGCCATTCCGGCTCCAAATACAATCACCGCATCAGCAATTAATAATATTTCTTCCGGCAAATTAATTATTTCGGCTAATAAGCGAATGGCTAGTCCGGATATAAACGCTGGGACATTTAATTGTTTTGTAGTATCGGGTATCCGGGCATTATTTTTCTGCCTTTCTACTCTGTATCCAACATAATGCCCATTGAAAGCAACAAGATCTTTATACCCTTTGGCATAGAAAGTATGCTCGGGGATCAAAGTTAAGCTTATTTCTTTTTTCTCTTCGCCTTTAATATGTAAAACTACCTTATATACTTGCAAATCATCTTGCCTATTATCTAAGATATAGTTATGAACAAAATTTCGTTCGGCTTGATGCCGCATGATGCCCATAACATGCCGACGCAAAGTTTCAGCCTTCTTTTTCCCTGGCTTAATGCCATACACTCTTAAAATTTTCTTTAATTGTTCTCCGCGGTATCTCGGAATAAAGATTCTTTGCTTAACTAATTTCAGCAATTTCCTGACATTCGTTATTTCTGACCCTTGATGAAATGGCTCTCTTAATAATTCATCTTCTTCATGCAATTTGAAATAATAACCTTCTTCCAATTCAAGCTTAGTAAATTCACGCCCAACATATCCGGCTTCGATTCCAGTAATTTCTATATTCTCTTGCCCGTCTATTAAATGCTGATAAAGGATTATTTGACGGATATACTCGCGGGCTTGAGCCGGGACATTGGTGTGCCATTTTAAGTTTACACTCGAATCAAATTCGTTTTCATCCGGCGCGACATATATTTTAGCTTTGTTTCTTTCTAATATCGTTGTTCTAATTTGGCCAGATAATCTTATTTGCCGCTTAAACAAATCCTCTATTCTCGCCTTTAGGCGTTCTATCGCGCCTCCGAGCAAGTCTATTGCCCGTAAGAAATCCTCGCGAGCCTGTTCTTTTCCGGCGTCTTGTTCGGTATAGCCTTGTGCTATCAACGCTTTGGCTTCATCAATCATGATGAAAGCCTGGCCTTTTGTCCGGGTTGTTTTGACTGTTGAGTGCTGTAAGTACACTTGTATCTTCTCTAATGTTTGAAGAAGAATTGCCTTCGGTGCCGAAAATCCTTTTTTGTCCAATAAAGCACTTAAAGAATATTCCATAACTTCTATCTGTTCGATTATTTTGCCTAATAAAACAATTTCTTTTTGCACGCTATCAATTTGATGTATTAATTTTCTCTCAGAAGCCTCGAGGCTGGACAAATCACACATCGACATATCAAGCATTTGCGTCTTTAAGCTCGTTACCGACCAGTCTGTACTGATCATACTCATAAATCTAGCAACAGCGGCAATATTATTCTCATGACAATCATTATTAAGTAAATATATTAAATCTAAGGCGGGGTTAGCATTGCAGTTGGTCGCAACTAAATAAATATTTCCATTAGTAGCTCCATAAAATATTTGTTTCTTATCCGGGCCAGCTCTTAAGTTTTCTTCCGTTAAAAGATCAAGCAGTCTTCCTAACCTTACTTCATCCCCAATCTGCTTATAATAGAGCAGAACAATTTTTACCCAAGCCGGCAACCGGGCATTTGTTACCGAATAGAATCCGTTATATTTAATCAATTTTAAATCTTCGAAATGCGTGATTGCTTCTTCTCTTGTTTTGCCTTGCCGTGGAATTGTGCGATACGGCGATTTCGCAGGAATGCTTTCGTCATTGCGAGAACCTTCTGCTGCCATTGCAAGCATTTGCGACGCTGTCATTCCTTCATTCGAAGGGATGACAGATATTTCAGCCTGAGGAGCAGCGTCACTGGAAATATCTCCCGCCACGCCCGTGCCGCTTGTGGGTTCTACAGATGCGGTAGAAGGTGTTTCCCTGATAGCCGCTGCCGCAGGCAAATAATCATTTGTTAAAATTGCATTATCTGCTTTTAAGCCTTTATCCGTCTCTTCTTTCGCATGAACAATTATTGCATCATAACGATAACCAAATCTGATATCGTTAAATAAATCCGGATTAGCAATAAAATCGCTCCAATGCCCGAAGAATTTCGGTGCCAATACAAATTCTTGAGCAAAAGGCGAATTCTTGAGATTGTTTAAAGCAAAAGTTTCGCTTAATAAATCGGTTCCCTTGATTGCCTCAATAAACGGGCTATATTCCATATTAAAGTTATCCGCGTCATATTGCGGAATAGTCAAAACAGTCGCTCCATTAGCATTTAATTTTTCCTTAAGCCAAGAACAAACCTCTCGAGGAAGATAATTGGCCGGGATTTCATCGCCGCTTAAGCTAACAATAACATCCCTGGAATAAGCCGCATGCCAATCACCAACAACAACAATTGCTTTCGCATCTTCCCGGTCATCAAATATTTTCATGGTCTTTTCAGCCATTATTTCCCCACGGCGGACAGTAGCAGTTATCCTGTCATTATCGCTTCCGTCGATAAACATAACAATTATTCCTAATTCTTTAGCTTCTTTTAAAACAGTCAATAAGGCGGCTAACGGCTCAGCTCCATGCTTTAAAATACTGGACAATCCTTTTCTAACTTTTTCTAAATGTTTTCTATAAAATGTTTCCAAATCCATTTGATATGCCATTTGAATAAATTCGTTCACGTCGAGCGGCCGGCCAACCGACTGTTCTAAGGCAACCCATTTATTTAATATATATTCTTCATAAATAGGCAATTCATCATATGGTATTTCATAAGCCAAATGCGTTATCCCGCCTTTGTCTCTTAAATCTTTTAAAGATCTTTTAATAAACATTCGAGATGCTATCGAGTTATGGAACTCTCCCAAGACAACAACGCGGGTATTTTGCTCATTTAATTTACGCAATATAAATTGAAGCGGTTTTTCTTTGTGGCGATAAACATACTTTCTGGCGCTATTCTTTTTAATGGCAAAA
This sequence comes from Candidatus Omnitrophota bacterium, assembly GCA_022703565.1. Taxonomy (GTDB): domain Bacteria; phylum Omnitrophota; class Gorgyraeia; order Zapsychrales; family Zapsychraceae; genus JADFZM01. The sequence goes on along the minus strand of JAKLDK010000012.1, from coordinate 8,921 downwards.
ATTGCTCTCTTGATTAAAGGCATGATGTGATAAATAAACCTTGCTTTGATTTTTGCTGAGCTATTAAATTCTTGATAGGTTTTTCCTGCCCGGCTGAACAAATCCATTAATTTCCGCGTTAAATCGTCGGCATAATGCCTTAGGGCCTTTCCTTTTATTTTAATATTCGACATGAAATATCCAGCAACTATACCGGCGGAAAGGATAACAACAAAATCCAATATAGAATTAAACCTGTTCTTCTTTTCTTCTCTAGCGATTGGAATTAATTTCTTGCCGTTATCTTTTAAATCAAATAATTGCAAATCTTTTCCGAATAATATCGCCTCGGCATTACGGTTATAAATATTTATCTCGCCTTTTGCCGGAGTAATCCCGACCCCGATTGAAAACTCATTAAAGGCAACCTCTTCAACAGACTCAAAATATTGTTCTAAGGCAGGAATCAACGTCCGCCGGAAAGAAATATTGTTGTTGTGAAATGCATAGGCCTTGAGATTCTCAGGTTTAGAATTATTATCAAAAAGTATATCCGCAAAATTTCTTACGATTAAGGCAACTTCATCTAAGTTAAAGCGGTTACTATTTGCATCAAAAGGCGCGAAATGAGCCATATAATATTTTTTGTTTTCATAATCGTATACCACGACCACAATACACATATTTCCTTCAACTAAATTGGTTTCGAATCTTTCCTTTAAAGTATCTTCATAAACCCCGGCAGTTCTCTCGACGATAACATCATACGGAATTTGCTTGCCATCTGTTAGCTGATACCGCGTTTGGGCGTAACCATTCGATGCGGATGCCAAGATGACCATCAACAGCCCGGCAAATAAGATTGTTCCCGGCCGCAACAATCTTCTTAATTTATTCCATCTATCCCGAGGCTGATTAATTTCACCCGGCTTCTTTAATATGAGCAAAGTATGCGGATGGACATCGCTCCCAAATGGACATATTCTCTTTACTGTAAAACCAGCTTTTTGTATTTCTTTATCAGTTAAAGATTCTTTCGCCCAGAACACTTCAATAAATATTGTTCCGTTATCTTTTAATTGGCCGGCGGATAGCTTTCTTAAAACAGCAAGTAATTTAATTCTTTGCTCATTTGTTGTAGAACCAGCTTGACCTTCCTGAAGAATATTTCCAATTTCAAGAGAACCTCGTCCATATACAACATCATAAGGCCCGTTCGCCGGATCTTGCAAATATTCCAACATATCTTGTTTTTTTACCTCTCCAACGGCTAACCTTGAATCAACACCATAAACTTTAGCGCCATGTTCTGTTAAATATTTCATCGCCGCTGTCATCTTTCCCGGCCCGATTTCTAAAATATTTAATCCGGCAACGCTTCCTCGATATTCAACAATCGACTTGGCTAAATCAACCTCAAGCGGAACAGGCGTATCCCTGACATTCTTGGGATTTTTATTAATGACTTTACGCCATATCGCTTGAATTTGTTTTACAAATCGCGCTGGAACAAATCCAAAAAGGGCTGCTGCCATGGAATAGCCATACAAACTTTCTCCTCCCCCACCTGCCACGGTTGATGGAACGAGTGACCAATCCGGCAACAGCCCAAATATTTTCAAATTAATTATTAGCAGGCCAACGAACAAAGAAGCACCTGTTATTATTTTTCTTCTACGAGAAGTATTATTCCCCGCTGGAAAATCTTCATCAGTCGCAAAAGCAATTACTGTCCTCCTCGACTTAGGAAGCATGTTTTCTAAAACAAACCTTTTAACTCTTTCTGTTTCCGGCAAACGACGGTTATCAAGCATTAGAGAAAGCAATTTGACTCTTAAAGTAACCAATTGCCTAAACATCTCCTCACCTACCAGGCTGTTGTCAAATCCACGCAAAATCTTCCTAAGCGCAATCCAAGGGTCATATTCAAATGAGCCGCTCTCTTCTGTCGCCTCATACCTTGAATACCATTCATCTTCGATCAAAGCTTTAATAGCATGTATCCTGTATATCATTGACGGATAATAGTTATCAGCCCTTATCGTTACCGCGCGTATTCTTCCATCCTTGTGCATTTTACGTAGTTCGAGGGTTATCCTTATCAGCGCTGATCTGGCTGCTTTTATATCATATCTGGCAAAATGCATAATTCTTAAAGCTATAGCATCGGCGACAAACTCGTGATAGTAATCAACATAAATCTTAGTTATTCGGGGAGTTATTCCGTTTAGCGGCCTTCCTCTTGTCAGCCTATGTTGTCGCAATAAAATCTCTATTAAACACCCGCAAATTCCATATGTCGTCGGCTCTATGCTTATGCCGTTAACCACCTGATGTCCAAGTTCATGCGCTAAACAAAAAGCTAATTCGTCTTCGGTCAAACCATCAATTACTTCCGGTCTTACATAAATATTCTTGTTTTGAACCGCTAAACTTCCGACTTGATTGGTTATAATAAACTTATATGAATACCAGCTGCCGTATTTCCCGGGGATATTTTCTAAAACGAGGACTTCAACAATCCTTCTCACAACTCGTTCAAGCTTTTGCCGTAAAGCTGCTTCTTTCTTCTGACCGACATGGATATGGCAATCAATTCTTGCAAATACCGTTTCTTTCACATTGTCCAGTCCGGTACAGGCTTCAGTATCTTCCATAGCCTCGCCATTCTCGTCGGATAATCCTTTAATAATATGGCTTACTATTTCGTGATATAAAATTCGATATTGTTCAAATCCTGATCTCTCAAAGAAATACGGATGCAGATAAATAATTTTGTTTGCAATATCAACTGAGGCAATGTACGGAAGGCTTGTTGCGGCGTCTACACCTAAATCTTTTTCATCGGCAGTAATTATAATTTGTAATTCATTAGAGGCCAATAAAGCTTTCAATTGCTTTAATACTTCCGGCGGGCCACGGCGGGTAACTTCGTTTAACAATTTCTGCAGAGCCGTTTTTAGCGTTTCAACTTCTTCGCTATTTAATCCTTGGATATTATTTAGCTGGGCTTGCTTACTAGATAAATATGTTGTTGCGCGGGCAATCCGGCTCCGGCCTTTATATTCGTTATAAGCCCCAGCGCTTACCGACATATCATAATTTTGCCTTCTTTTTATCGGCGGGCCGGTTCTGGGGTTGGCTTTCAACTCTTCTCTTAACTTTCGACATAACCTAATATATTCATCCGCCGCTTTTTCCCAATCATTCTTTTCTTTCATTCCGCGCTCGATTATCTGGCCCCAAAGCTTCTTATTATTATAGTAAACATCCGCCGCTCTTCTTATCGCATAATATAACCCTTCCGCATTAATATGACGGTTATGATAATCTTTGCCTCTTGATCCGAGCTGCCTCGGCACACCATCAAATCCAAAGCCGTTCCATTTTTCCCCGCCTTCAAAGATTGTATCTTTAAGCCCACCGGTAAACCGGACAATCGGGACACAACCATATCTTAATCCTAACAATTGAACAATTCCGGCCGGCTCAAAGTCCGACGGAACAATTACTACATCACAGGAAGAAAGCACTTTCGAAACTAATCCAACTGACCTTCCCTTAATATAAGCTAATGAAATACCAGTATTCCGTTCCTCTAAATCTTTTGCTAACTTTTCAAACCAATCAGCCGCTAACTGGCCCTCTTCATCCTCAATTGGGCCAAACACGACAATTTGCATTCTTATTTTTTCTCTTCTTCCTTCAATCATGTCCTCAACAACTTGGGCAAAGGCGTCAAATTGTTTTTGCTGAGCAAACCGCCCATAAACTGCCGCCGTAAACACATGCTCATCTTCCGTCAAGAAGCCATATTTGTCAGTACAATCACCTTTTACTATTTCCGGCAATACCTCGCCTTTGCCCAACAATTTCTGCATGGCAACTTTATTCTTGCTATGAGCAGCGACAACACTCTCGACGCCATTTTCTATTGAGTAATTATTGTCGACTAATTTATCATTGGCCGGATTAATTAATTCATAATCTATGCCGTTTGGTATACCGGTAAATCTGTGCCCGATATAACGCAACAACCTATCCATTTCAAAATATGCTCGTCTTAGGTCATCGGCATAACTTGCGCTAACCGTATTGACATGATGCCCTGTTCCGCCTAATTCCAAAATCGTCCCCGGAACAACTGCCATCAAATTAATTTCTCCGGAACGGAGAACTAACCGTTTAATCTGTTCATTCTGCGATAATCCCACTTCTTCCAGCCATTCCGTCGGATATTGTCCCTGATAGCCAATATTGTGGATTGTAAAGAAGCTGGCTGTCTCAACAAAATCATGCAAATATAATGTGCGCATATAAAGAGGAATTAACCCGGTGTGATGGTCGTGCGAATGAATTGCCATCGGATTAGCCTTTAAGGATTTTATTAATTCTAAAGCTCCGAGGGACAATACCACCGATTCATAAAACTCAAGCTTCTTGTCCTTAGGATAAGCCTTATTAAATAATTCAGGGTCGTTAGTATGCAAAAGATGGAGATTAACTCCTCCTATTTGCGTTTCCCATTGAGTTAGAATAACATTGCGACGGTGCTTAAAAGGAACTACCGATTGTCTCGTCTTATCTTCTTTTAGAATTAAACCAAGTTCTTCGGCCTTTCTTCTAATATCTTCGCCTTTGAAGAACGGAATAATCACGTGCACTTCCAGGCCTTTCTTAACTATAGCTCTGGGAAGTTCATAAGAAACATCCGCCTGGCCGCCGCGGGAAATAAGCGGCCGGAATTCCATCGCGATAGAAAAGACACGTTCAACTTTATCTGCTTCCTCAACGATCTCTTCGCCCTCAAAACTATTTTCATAATTAATCGTAATATCGCGTGTAACACGCCAAATTCCGGACGTAATATCAATATACCCGGTAAATGGCAACGGCATTTCGCGCGGAATCCTTAAGGCAAATACAGCCTTATTGTCATCCGTAATCTTTGTTCTTCTTAATCTGAGGCGCAAATCAAAATCATTTACCAAATCCACTTTAACCATGTCGAAAGGAATAACGCCTTTGTGATTCGGGTCAAAAGTATTTTGCGTATTCAAATCAACAGTAACTGTAATCTCAAGTTCATTTAAGCCTTTATTGCGCGATACAATAAAATGATTGCCTTCCCTGTTCAAATCAAATTTACCTTCCCGGTCTCCGCCCTGAACCAAGATGTTTTCAATACTGGCTTCGCCTGATATTCGAGGAAGAATTTTTCTTTTGCTGCCGTTTGAGAAGACCTCATCCCATAATCTTAAATATTGGGCTCCGGTTAACGATGCTTCCAATACCCGGCTTAATCTTATTGCCTGCGCTTGATATTCGCTTAATCTTCCCTCTTCAAACTCAGCCTTAGCCCATAAAATTACTTTTCGATAATCTAAAGAATCATTCGATTGCGGAACCAAAGTATTGCCGATCAACTTTAAGCGATTAACCACTCCGCCCTGCCTTTGAATAATTCCTTCCCAGAAAGCCGGGCCCATCGACAATCCGCCGCAGGCAGTGACATCAGCCTCTGTATATTCGGATGCACCGGTAAACCGGTCGGAATCCTGAATTTGAATGTCGGATGCCGCCAATAATTTCCTTTGGTCATTAATGTCGAACTTTGGCTTGAACGTAAAACTACCCTGATAAATCTCAGGAGTATTTTCCCGGCCGGCATTGATTCTATTCGCCAGTTCGGTTAATTGCCTTCCTATTGAACGGCTTTCTTCATAAGGCTGAACATTGCCATAAATGACTATCTGTACCCCCGCTTTAACTAAAGCTTCGATGTTGTCGTCGGTAAACATCCTATTTCGCCCGGCTTTTTCATCGACCAAGCGCCCGGAATACGAAATAACCAGTTGCCCGGGATTTAATCCAATATTTTCTTTTGCTTTCCTTTTTGCTTCTGCAACTTGCTTAGGAGTCAAATATTCAAAATCAGATTCCGGTATGCCCATTTCTTTTAGAATTTCTCTAAAGTAATATGCCGAATAAGCCCGGTCATCACCGTTAGTAACACCAAATAATTTTACATTTGGATCGCGCGGATTCATTTCAAAGGCATGGATAGCGCTAACAGCCTTAGATACATCAGCGGTTCTAACTCCAGCTGATGTTAAATCCCAGCAAGTATTGCCCCATTCATCCCGTCGTAAGAATAGCCACAGCCATTCATCCGGAACACCGGCCTGCCTTAAGAAATGCATTCCGTAGCCAATATCATAAATCATGACCCTATTGCGGTAAGTATGTGTTGTTGCTGATATTTTCATATCGCGCATAACTTCATATGTCATTAAAGCTTCTTCTTCTTTGCCTTCTTCGACGATAATCCTGTCTTTATTAGAATAGAATATCTTGCGCCAAGCAGCTAACGGCAGAACTTGTCCGTCGTTAATATCAACTAAAGCGGCTTTGTAGTTTTCGCCTTCTTTCTTTTTCTTTTCAACTTCCAGATAACGGATTAATTCCAGCGAGGCTTTGGTAAAGAATTCGGTGAAGGAATAATTTGAAGCCGGAGCGGCATCAGTACCATATTCATAAAGGATATTCGTAAAGAATCCTTGTTTATTTTGACGGTCATTGTGCTTAAGGTCTCGAATCATATAGCCCGGAATACCTAAATGGTTAATTCCGTAGGAAACCTCGAACTCGACTTTCTCCCCTCCGACAATTGTTGAAAAGATAGCATCTAATTTTGTAATGTTTCGAATCGGTAAAGGCAAATTGCTATAATCTAAAGCAACAACTTGCCCTTCTTTATTCCGGGTATAGCGGTAATGCGGCTCTAAGAAAATAACATCCGCGCCTAAGCGGTATGCGGCAATACCATGATAATTCATGACCCGCCCTAAACCACCGGCGAGAAGAGATATTTCCGCCGCGACCATATAGATACTGCGGCCGATTAAATGCGGCGCCTGCCTGTTTAACCAATCCGGCTTTCCTTTTTCAAAATCCAGCATAAGAATAATAGCGTCGGCTAAATCTGTCTTTTGTGAACTTTCTAATAACCAGTTTACTATTCTCGCGTGTTCTTCTTTCGTCATTAATGATATTGCCCTTAATACAGGATAGCTGGCTTCTATTGGATATTCGGCCCACAATTCGACGATTTGAGCATATTCTTCTATCAATTCCACAAAAGCTACTCGTCCTTTTTCGGCTGTTTTCACAAAATCATTTTTGATATAAACATAATCATCCGCCCAAACAGCCAGTGTTTTGGCCGACGCCAGGACGTTTATCTTGGAGCTAATTCGCATCTGATGCGCATTATAATCTTTCCCTTTTGAATATTTAATCAATCCCCGGCGGCGTAAACCTTCCAACAATTCTAATAATTTCTCTTTATCTGCGCTTAACCCGTAAGCTTCGAACTCTTTCTCCGCCATATCAATGACTCGTCCGGCCTCAATAAATTCAATATTAGCTTCATCCAATTTTATTAACGTCTGAGCAACAATAGATGACTCCAGCCATTCCGGAGTATTTTGCCCACGATTATATTTAGCATTCGGGAAGGCAAAGGTGGGAATTAATGCGCTGGTTGTAATTGATTTCTGTCGTCGGTCTTTGATTTCTTTGCTAAATATTCCCCGGCGGGCTTGTTCAATTCGCTTCTTAAGCGTTGTAACAAAACTGCCATTATCTAACTTTACATTTTCTTTATGTGTTAATCCGGGGATAAGGACGGCTTGAATTTCGTGGGCAACTGTTTCTTTGGCAACATCAGCTGGCAAGACAATAACTGGTTCTATTCCTTCGGGGGTTTTCTTGATTCCGATAAAAGCGCCGAGCGCAGCTGACAATTCCGGCGGAGCTTGCGCAAAATGGACTTTTCTTAATTGTAACAACCTGAACACTTCGCTTGTATTATCAATACCCATACGTTTCGCCGCCAAGGAATTTCCTAAGAATATTTCGCGCACCGTAGTCCAATTTTTAATTTCGCGTTCCAATATCTTTTCGATTCCGCCAAATTCCTCGATAATCGCGTCAATTCTCTCACCCGACAAACCTTTTTCCGAGCGGTCGGACGGGATATCATTATTATTTAACTTTACCGGCGTATAATCAGAGAAAGAGATCTGGGCAAATTCATCAAGCAATGCCCATTCTTCGCCTTGTAAATCAATAACAAAATCAATTAAAGACCTTGTCCTACGGTCGTATTCTGAGTAGGAAGGATACAAGGCTAAATCATAAAACTCAGCTTGCATCTTTGCATCTTCCGGGCTTAATTTAGCAGTCCGGGCAATAAAACTGGCCCTGATTCTTTTTAGATTGTCGAGGAGGCGGTATTTTAGGTCAATGTATTTATAAAATTCCTCTTCGTTAGCATATTTTCCTTCAAAGATTATTATCATCCCTTTGCGTAAATGTATTTCCTTCGGGCCAATTGTTTTTGTTTTCTGATTGTAAGCATTGGGAACAACTACGGTATATTCCTCTCTTCCAGAAATACGCCACTCATTTATTTCTTTTAACATCGCCATTATCCCGGCCTGATCAAAGAAATCTTCTTCATCAAGATACTTTTCATGCGGATTAATTTTACCGACTAAATTCTTGATTAAGCCCTCATCCTCACTGCTTAATTCTCTTCCGGTAACAAGCCTCTGTATTGCCATACGCCAGGTTCTATTCCGTAAAAACATATCTAGTGTAATTCTGATCGTATCGAATCCCTGCGCTTCCAAATACTTTTCAACTTCTTCCGTAATAGTTGTCTTGCCTGAACCTGAGCCGCCGTCGAATGAAATTAATATGGTTCCTGAATTTAACCAGAATCCGCTTCTAATCTTTTCGATGATCTGTCGTGTCATCTCATAAGCAACCGGCCTTACTTTATCCCTAAAATATACCGGGCTTGATGTAACAACAACCGGAGAATTTGAAGTCCCTACAGTAGAAGGATTCTTCACGGCATCTGCCACTAATGG
>JAKLDK010000119.1 GCA_022703565.1 Candidatus Omnitrophota bacterium | reverse complement strand
AAATAGCTTTATCGCCTGGAGAAAGCAGATTAGCAACCGCCGCTTCCATTCCGCCTGTACCAGATGAAGCTAAGATGTAGACATCGGATTTAGTCTGAAAAACTAATTTCAATCCTTCCACAACTTCTTTTAAATATTGTTGAAATTTCGGCGTACGATGATGAATAATCGGCCGGCCTAATGCCGCACAGATTTCCGCCGGTATTTGCGTTGGCCCCGGAGTCAATAATAAATTCTTCTGCATCTTAAATCTCCCTTTCTAAATACTACTTTTTGTTCGAAATAATTACTTCGTCAACCAACCCATATTCTTTTGCTTCTTGCGCTGACATGAAGAAATCACGGTCACTGTCCTGAATAACTTTGTCGTATGGTTTTCCGCTATGAGTTGATAAGATTTTGCTTAACTCTTCTTTCATCCTTAATATTTCTTTGGCTTGAATTGAAATATCGCTAGCTGTACCTTGTGTCCCGCCCCAAGGCTGATGGATCATAATACGGGCATAAGGAAGCGCGTATCTTTTTCCTTTTGTCCCAGCTGCGAGTAAAACCGCCCCCATACTCGCCGCTTGGCCGATACAATAGGTGCATACATTCGGTTTAACAAATTGAATGGTATCGTAAATTGCGAGCCCGGCGGTAACTGATCCGCCCGGAGAATTAATGTAAATATTAATATCTTTATTCGCATCTTCACTTTGCAAGAATAACAACTGGGCAATGATTAAATTAGCAACGGTATCATCAATCGCTGTCCCGATAAAAATAATCCTGTCTTTTAACAATCGGGAGTAAATGTCATAAGCCCGCTCGCCGTGTGAGCTTTTTTCAACAACAATCGGAACTAGTACTTGGTTTTTTTCTACCATTTTACTTGCCCTCCTCCCACTTAGCTTCTTTTAATAAGAATTCCATTACCTTTCCCGGTAAACTTTCATTGTCTTTAGCTTCAATATTTTCTAGTTCAGCAATCTTATCCAATAAAAGATAGGCCTTAACATCGCGTTCAACCGCAGTATTTAACTCGCCTTTCATACTCTCTAAGCGTTTGGTAATATCTTCTTCTTTTGCGCCTTGGCTTTTCAGCCTTTCCTTGATTTCTTCTTGCCTTCTTTCGATTTGCCTCTTAACCAAAGTTTGCGGCACGGTTAATTTTCCATTTTTTATTAATTCATCAATTACTTGATTCTCAGCATTAAGTTTATTCTGACGGTCTTTGTCTAATTCGATCTGGAGCGCGAGAGATTTCTTAAATTTTTCTAAACTAGGATAACCAAATCCTTTGGCAAAATTATCATCAAAAACAATTTCCTTATCATCGCCTTTTACTTTCTTGAAATAATCTAAAGTTTTATTGATATCTTCTTCAGTAGCTTGGGCAGGTGTGGTTTTAATTACCAACCCCTTATAATCTTTAATTGTTACTTCCGGCTTAATTTCAACCTTGGCTGTAAAAGAAATCTTCCCTTCCTTAAATACAACATTGGCAATTTCCGGCATATCAATCGCATGAAGCTTTTCTTTAGTAATGGCTTCTTGATAAGCTTCCGGAATGATTTGTTTCAATACTTCTTCTTTCGCTAAATCGCCATGCTGGCTTTCGATAACACTCCGGGGAGCTTTTCCCGGACGGAAACCTTTAATCTGAGCATGTTTTTCTAGTTCCTTATAAACTTCTTCTAATTTGCGGGCAACTCTATCTGGCGGGATTTCGAATTTCATTTCCCGGGTAATTGCGTCAATCTTCTTAACATCAACTTTCATTATAAAAAATAACCTCCGTTAGAAACTGTTTAGTAATATTTAAAAAAGGAAATTTACCATCTTTTTGTGAAAAAAGCCACAAAAATTATTATTTTCACATTTGGAACTTCTCACCCAGATATATCCTTCTTGCGGCAGGATCGTTAATCAAATCATCCTTGGAGCCGGAAATGAGAATTTTACCATCAGCTATCAAATAAGCCCGGTCAACAATCGAAAGAGTTTCCCGGACATTATGGTCAGTTAAAAGAATGCCTAAACCTCTACTTTTTAATTCCTTAATTATTTCCTGGGCTTCCGCAACTACAATCGGGTCAATTCCGGAAAAAGGTTCATCTAACAATAGGAATGATGGGTTAGTAACCAATGCTCGGGTAATTTCCAAACGCCTTCTTTCACCGCCCGATAAGGTATAAGCCTTACTTTTCGCCAAATGAGAAATATTTAATTCCTCGAGTAAGGATTCTAGCCGGCGTGCTCGTTCTGAAGGGCTAATATTCAATGTTTCCAAAACAGCCATTATGTTTTCTTCAACTGTAAGTTTTCTAAATATCGAAGATTCCTGCGCCAAATAACCCATTCCTAAACGGCATCTTTCGTGAATCGGTTTTCGGGTAATATCATCGCTATCGAAATATACTTGTCCGTCTGTAGGCTTAATAATTCCGACCGCCATATAAAAAGTGGTGGTTTTTCCAGCACCATTCGGGCCTAAAAGCCCGACAATTTCCGAACGGCCAACTTTGATATCGAGCCCGTTAACAACATTTCTCGTACCGTATCTTTTTACTAACCCTTTAGTTTCCAGAAGCTGTAAAGGCATTTTCTCCCTCAGTCATAAAAATTAGTTTTGGCCGGCCTGACAAAGTAACTTTTTTAGTTACCGCATCATAAGTAGCCCTATCGGCATAGGTCCTATTTTCGCCTTGCTCAATAACAACATTACCTATGCATTCAAGCTTTGTTATATTATCCATCGCTTCAGTAAAATATACTTCCATCCTATCGGCCTTTAAAATGCGGTCTAACTGAACAGCCACGACATTTTTATCAAAAGTAGCCCGGAATAAGGCCTGATCAATTTCAACTGGCCCATCGGAAGTAATAGTAACAAATTTCTCAATATTTTTATCCGGTTCAGTATCAACCATAACGGTAACATCTTCTTTTATCTGCGCTGATTTCAACCCCGGCTTAGCTTCCATTCCTGTTCCGGTAACAGTCAAACCATCGTCAGTAATTACAACATCATCCTTAGTCGAAACCAAATCCTTATCCCGATTCCAGTAAATAGAATCAGTCATTAAACGCTCACCGGTTTTATTGGTAATAACAACATCCTCTTCCAAAACCATATCGCCTTTTTCTTGATTTAATGTGCCGGTATTAGCGGTGATATTAACCTCTTGTTCGCCGTAAGTATTGGCGTTAACATTGGTCAAAACAACATCTTTGCCTTGCATGTCAGCCGTATCGCCTTTTACATCCCAGGCTTTTTCACCATTTTCATCATAGCCGTGCAAAGAAAATCCCTCAATCTTCTGCTCTACACCGTCTTCAGCCCATGAAAGATTAAACATTAAAACTATCGCCGACAAACCAACAATGATTATTTTTTTCCCTGGCATATGGCCTCAGTTAATTCTTTCAATTTGTTTTGTGTTTTTAATATTAATTCGATTGTTTCTCTGACAGCGCCTGCTCCGCCATTTTTTTTCGTAATATAATCCGCTTCTTTTTTGGCCTCAAGAACCGCATCATTTACCGCAACCGCGAAACCAACTTCTCTTAAAACGCAAACGTCCGGCAAATCATCTCCCACAAAACAAACCTCTTGCGGCTTAACATTAAAGTCTTTTAGTAATTGGTAAAAACCTTCGAGTTTTGGATAAACATCCTGATAGGCTTTATCAATTTTTAAATCTTTTGCCCGGGCTTCGACTGCCGGAGCATATCGGGCAGTTAAAATCGCAGTTTTTATCCCGGCTTTACGTAACAGGCTTATGCCAAATCCATCTTTAACATCAAAAAATTTTAATTCTTCACCCTTACTATCAAGGACAATCTTTCCGTTGGTTAGAACACCGTCGACATCAAAAACAACCACCTTAATTTTATTAATAATAGCGTTTAAATTTGTTTTCATACCAAACCCGCTTTCAATAAATCCTGGACATCAAGCAAACCTACCAATTTTCCCTTTTCATCAACCACCGGAAGCTCGTCAATTTTGCGGCCTTCTAAAAGTTTTAAAGCCTCAGCAGCTAGCTTACTTTTAAGAATAGTCGTCGGATTCTTGGTCATTACATCTTTGACTTTTCTATTTAATAATTGCGGATCAGATTCAATATTCCGCCTTAAATCACCGTCAGTAAAAATACCGGACAAATTGCCTTTTTTATCAACAACACAAGCTGAACCGCAGCGGGATTTAGTTATTGATAAAAGGACATCTTTGACTTTGCTTTCTAATCCCACTTTAGAATAATTATTTCCATTTCGCATCAAATCCTCAACTGTTAAAAGTAGCTGCCGCCCCAATGAACCGCCGGGATGGAATAAAGCAAAATCTTCTCTTTTAAAATTCTTTCTAATAATCAAGCAAGAGGCTAAGGCATCACCCATAACTAATGTGGCAGTAGTTGAAGCCATCGGAGCTAATCCCAATGGGCAACCCTCTCGTTCAACTGCGATACTTAAGACAATATCACAATATTTCGCCATTGTTGATTTAGCATTCCCTGTCAAAGAAATTGTTTTCGCGCCAATCTTCTTTATCGTCGGAAGAAGCCGGACAGTTTCCTCAGTCTCTCCGCTAGTTGAAATCAGAATCAAAACATCTTGTTTTGTAACTTGTCCCAAATCGCCGTGTAATGCTTCGGCGCTATGCATCCAAATACTCGGCGTACCAGTTGAAGACAAAGTCGCTGATATCTTTCTAGCAATAATGCCGGTCTTGCCCATACCAGTTACGATTACTCGCCCCTTACATCGGGCAATCAAATCGACAGCTTTTAAAAAATCTTTATTGATACTTTTAGTTAGATTCTTTATTGCTTGGGCTTCAATATTAATTAATTCTTTCGCTTTTTGAATGCTCATATTTATTTTTTCACAATCTTGTCTATAGCTTTTAATTCTTTCAATAATTCACTCATATTTTTTAAAGCCACCATATTCGGGCCATCAGAAAGAGCCTTTTTCGGATTAGTATGCACTTCTAAGAATATCCCATCGCTTCCCGCCGCAATCGCACAACGAGACAAAAGCGGTATATATTCGCTGTTTCCGCCGGATTTATCGCCTAACCCGCCGGGCTGCTGAACACTATGCGTCGCATCATAGATGACGGGATAGCCAAAATTACGCATAATTT
>JAKLDK010000118.1 GCA_022703565.1 Candidatus Omnitrophota bacterium | reverse complement strand
CAGCACTCCGGAAAACAATATAAACAATTAGAAAAACAATTAGGGACACACGCCTGTCTCCTGTCCCAAGTATATATATTTGTCTTGTAATGAATTTTAGACTATACTTTATTACACAAATCCTTTAAAAATCTTTAAACAAAAAATACAAATTAATTAATAATAATGGTGAAGACTAAAAACAATAAAAAGAAAAGAGCAATAATCTGCCGGGCAAATTTGCCGGTTGTTTTATTTTGCGCCTTAATTTTGGCATGTCAAATTACTCAATCTTTCGGGGATGATAATCAAAAATCATCTTTACCAACCAATCAAGAATATTCTTTTGATGTTATTTCATCCGGCGCGTCTTTAGAGGATATAAAGGCTACCGACGGAGGAGATTATTTTATTCTTACGCCCGGCGGGGATAAACTCAATCCATCGAGAGAATGCCGCCTTAATGAGTGTGCCCTTGGGCCGTGGGCTTTCACGCAGGATGAGGGAAAGCCTAAGCTACCGGTTATTTATGAAAGAGTTGCTCTTCCGTATGATTCAGAAAATATTGCCATAGAAATAATCAGTGCAGAATCGAAGGAAGAGAAGATATCAAAGCATATTTATCCTTCGCCTAAGAAGGTTTTAAGAAAAGATGAGAACGGATTGGCTTTTGTGGCTGATGAATTTTACCGTGACGATGAATTTTACAAAAATTATCAGGGATTTTATCCAAAGACAGCGCAAATCGAAGCGGTGGAAGAAATCCGCGGATTAAAATATGCGGTTATTGCGGTTTCGCCGTATCAGTATAATCCGTCGACGAAAACCTTAAGGACAAATGAAAAGATAACTCTCCGGGTATCCTGGCAATCAGATGAGCCTGCCTTGGATACAGAAAAGATAAAAAAAGACAATTTTCTTAAATCCGTCATAGGCAAGATTCATAATTTAAAACAATTAGCCGCTACTTTGGACTCTCAAGAAAAACAAAACGACTTATTACGCCTAACTGATGACCTAACTTCGAATAGTTCGGATTTCGGTCAAGTCACCCGTCCGACGGACCTTTTGATTCCGGTACACACCGATTATCTTATAATTACTGCGGATGATTTTTATAACAGTTCAGCTCTAAACAATCTGGCTAATTTCCGCGCGTCACGATTAGGCGGAAGATATGATGTGACAATTGTCAAAGTAGAAGGCATTTACAACACAAATTTTCCGGATAAGGTCGGCACAGAAACCAATGAACAGTTGATTAAGATGTTTATTAAATACGCGTATGACAATTGGAACGGAAATGATGTTCCTTTAAAATATGTGGTGATTGTCGGAGATGCGATTACCGATGATAATGACCATCAAATAGACGCGCCTAATCTTGTTCCGACGCATATTTCGTCATTTTTTGCATTTGGGGCGCATGTAGCAACCGATTATTGGTATTCTTGTTTGGATGGGAGTTATCCTTTTTATCTCAACGATACTTTTGATACTGCTGCAGATATCGCAATTGGCAGGTTTGCGGTTAGGGCCGAGCAGGAATTAAACCGGGTTGTAAATAAGACGATCAATTACGAAACAACATTTCTTGACTGGCCGGGCGAATGGAGATCAAAGGACGCCCTGATATCAGGCTTTGCTATTGACGAGATATCGTTTGTTGTCGATACGCGAAACGCTTATACCGCTTTAAGGAATAATTACTTTTTGCCTAACTATCAGGAAACGCCTGTTGAAAACCGCGATGACGAAAGCTTGTACAGTGACGACGGTGCCGGCTCCTTGCTTTTTAGAGAGAAGATAAAGACATATTTTAACCAGGGGAGTTTAATGTTGATTGCGGCGGCGCATGGCAACTTATACCAATGGCACGACGGAAGTAACGGTTTTATATTTGAGGCAAGCGATATTAATCTTCTTAATAATAAAGGTAAACTTCCGATTGTGGTGAATATGGCCTGTCAGACGGGAATGTTTGATAGCGGAGTCCGCGATTCTTTAGGCGAGGCATTTTTGAAAAATAGCGAAGCCGGCGCGATTGCCTTTGTCGGCTCGTCGCGAAACGAAGATACCTTGGCTTATCAGATGATTCTGGGTTTAACCAGAGAACTTATGGATAATAACTTAACTCTTGGGCAGGCTTTGTCAGTCGGGAAACTGGATGCGCAATTTGTTTACCGGCTTTTGAACAATCTTTTGGGAGACCCGGCGTTGAATGTCGCAAAAGTAAAACAAGAATCGAGCAAGCCTAATTTAAGCGGAAGTTTGAGATTTTTCGAAACATCCGAGGATAAGGTAACATTTTTTACTAAAATTAAGAATTCCGGTTTAGGCGAAGCGCGTAATGTAACGATAGATTTGTATGAAGGTTATCCCGAAAGCGGGGGAGTAAGGATTCCTTTTGATGTTGTGCCGGTACCGCTAGTTTCGGGTAATTCGGAGGTGCTTTACGAAATAGAAATGCCTTTGTGGAATCCGCAATATACCGGAAATATTTATATGGTTATCGACGAAGATAATCTGATATCAGAGCTTAACGAGGATGACAATAAAACAACCGGGCTATTTTATTTCTGGACCCCGCCTTTTAAAACAAGCTATATCGCCAGTGAAAGTTTTAACCCCGCTAACTGGGCAAACAAAATTGTCTGGACGGACTCGGACGCATCTGTAAACAGCTTTTATCTTTATGATTTAGGGCCCGACGGGCTTCCCCGCACCGATGATGATTCCGGCGTTGTTAGTTTTACAACAACCGATTCGCTTAAGGCGGATGCAAAGATATCGCAGAATAAAATTGTCTGGACGGATAATAGAAGCGGAAACGCAGATATTTATTTTTATGATTTGGGCGAGGATGGATTGTTAAATACAAGCGATGACTCCGGCGAGGTTGCTTTAACGCAAGCGGTAGAAGAACAAAGCCATGCGTCTATTGCGGGAAATAAAATTGTTTGGCTGGATAATAGGGATGGAAACTACGAAGTTTATTTTTATGATTTGGGCGAGGACGGGCTAATTAACACCGGCGATGATTCCGGCGAGGTAAGGCTGACTACGTATTCATCAAATAAGGGAAGTCCGATTGTCTCGGGAAATAGAATCGTTTGGGCCGATAACCGTCATGGGCCGTCAGAGATTTATCTTTATGATTTAGGGTATGACGGAGTTTACGGTACGGATGATGATTCGGGCGAAATAAGGGTGACAACGGACTTAACGAGTAAATACAGTATTTCGTTTTCTGGAAACAAGATTATCTGGAGTGCTTATGCGGGGATGTATCAGGCAACGGTTTATATGTATGACTTAGGCGCGGATGGAATTTTCGGGACGGACGATGATTCGGGAAAGGTAAGGGTAAATCCTAATACTTCGTTTTATCCCTACGAGACAGCTATATTCGGCAATAAGATTGTTTGGAAACACTTTTCCAAAGAATTGTATCTTTATGACATTGGACCCGACGGGTTATTTGGAACAGGCGATGATGTAGCGGAAAAGCGTATTGCGGTTGATTCTAAAAGTTTTCGGATACACAATTCCCGGGTTATTGTTACCGATAGTGATAATGATGTTTTTCTGATTGATGTCAATTCGCCGCCGGAATTAAATTCTATCGGAAATAAAATAATCCGGGTCGGCTCACAGGCCAGTTTTAGAATTACTGCTATTGACCAGGATGGCGATAATTTAACATATTCTGTAAGCAATTTACCGAGAGGTGCTGTTTTTAATTCCGCAACTCAAACTTTTATTTGGAGGCCAAGAGCTGCTGATGTAGGGATTTATTATGTTACTTTTATGGTAACAGATTCGTTCGGAGGTTTTGACTCGGAAACAATTCAGATTACGGTTAAGAAAAAGACTATTTTCTATCCCGACCTTCGGCCATCCCAGCTGCCAATAATGGAAGAATAATTTATAATTAAATAAATTTTAGCGTAAATCCCAAAAGTGTATATTAAAAACGCCCGAGAGGAATAATTCTCTCGGGCATTTTGATTTGCCTTAAAAAACAGGGCTGCTTGTTTACGGATTTTGTCGACGGTCTTCTTTGCGTCTTTCCTCAGCAATTCGTTCTTGCTCGCGGTGTTCTTCACTGCGCCTTTCTTCGCGGCGTCTTTCAACTTGTCCGCGAATGTCATAGGCTTTGGCTTCCGAAATATCAAAGGTCATAATAAGTAAAATCGCGCCGATTGAGGTTACGATCGGGATGCCGATATCAAAAATTCTCATCCAGAATAAAGTGCTTGCGGACTGATTGAGTCCTAGCTCAATTTTAAATCCGGTGGCATTGATAAGAAAGCCGGATAAAACTGAAGCTAAGGCTACGCCGAGCTTTACCATCCACCAGTAAATAGCGCTGAACATTCCTTCGCGCCGGGTTCCGGTTTGCAATTCGTCAACATCACAAACATCGGCGACCATAGAACCCATTAGCGTAAAAAGTGATCCCAAGCCAAAGGCGATAAATGGGGCAGATATGAGAATTAAGTAAGGGCTGTTAGGATTATAACCAATCCATTTCAAAGCGTAACCAAGAATAGATATAGAAATGGTGATTAAAAAAGTATTTTTCTTTCCGATCTTAGTTGAAAGCCAAGTGGCGAAAAAGATAACACAGAAGGTACAAATAGAGCTTACGGTCCCGTTTACTCCGAGCAAGGTTCCGCCTTTTTGATACATCAAGTCCATTGTCGGCTGGCCGCCATAAACATAGAAGAAAAATACATATGCGGTAAAAGCTGAGGCGAGCATGAATCCGCCGAAAATTAATAATGTGGCTAAACACAGCTTTACAAAGGGCCAGCATTGAAAAGCTATAGCCGCGCCTTTAAAGAAATCTTTTGTTACATTCCAAGCTCCTTTGACATTAGGCTTGGGTAAGGTGTTAAAGTGTTCTTTGTTAAAAAAAGCCGGAAGTATACCTCCTACTATTATAAATGAACCAATGCCAATGGAGAGTATTCGTGCCCCGTGAATTATATCGGTAAACATGCTTTTATTGTCCATGATTTTAAAAAACCACGGAGCGATAACCCAGGCCAGTTGACCGACAAAGTTAGCCGCCCCTTGAAGGCGTGTTCTTTCGTGATAATCCGGAGTCATTTCATATCCGAGCGCGATCCAAGGAATTGAAAACAAAGTAAATCCAATGAAGAATAAGCACTGGAATAGCAAGAAATACCAAAAATAGAAATGTTCAGTATGCCCC
>JAKLDK010000117.1 GCA_022703565.1 Candidatus Omnitrophota bacterium | reverse complement strand
CCTTGCCCTCAACACGATAATGAATCCCGCCTTTTTTTATTGTTTCCGCTAATGTTAAAAGCAGCGTATTATCATCTTCATTTTCACGAAGCAAAGCTTGCGGAACATTCATTCTCTGCCCCGCCGCCCAATCTATGATTTCAACACGATTAAAGCGATATTGGTCATGAATCCGATAGAAAGGAATGCTCTGTTCCTTAATCCAACGGTAAATAGTTCGTTCAGTAACGCTTAATAATTTAGATAGCTCTTTTACGCTTAGCTGCATTCTAGACTCCTAAAATGATTATAAAACATAAATTGTTATCAATGTCTCTAATATGCGACATTATAAGACATTGCTTTCTTCGAGTCAAACAATTTCATTCATATTATGACAACAGTAACAAAATACGAAACATCCTATGTTCTAAAAAAATAAAACCTTGATAAAAATGATAACCAAGGTTTTATTAGGGTCAAATTTTAATTCTTTATTATTTTGTGCTTATATTCCCCACGTGCAAATAATCAACAATTTTCTTCAACTTTTATTTAACTTCTTCTTTAGGCTTTTCTTCCTCAATTGTAATACTTTGCTTCTCGCTTCCCGCGACACTACAAACAGCATCAACACTTATAACATCGCCTACGACAGCTTTTATCTCAACATCCTCTATCTGCTTTTGCGGTGTGGTTTGCTTAACATAATGCAAGAGGATAGGTTCTTCAGCATTCTTAATTACCTCTATCTGGCGGATATTATGCTTTAAAACATTATTCGTAACATGTGACATTTCAATATGCAAAATTCCTTTTTCTTTATCATAGCTTAATTGCATATCCTTCGGCGGATGGGCAAAAACCAGAGAAACACCGGCAAACAAAAACAAAACCATTAAAATCATCATTTTTTTCATTTTATCCTCTTCCTTTTAGAATTATAATCTCTTTTTGATTTCGTTAAGCAAATCACGGGCCGGATCTTCTTCTCCTAAGCCGTAACGAACTTCGATACGGATATTTTTTGGCCCCTTAGAAAAGATATCTACAGCAACTTTTGTCCCGGCATAATCCTCGCCTCTTATTTGGACAACTTCATCCCTCGCAACTTTATTTGTAGTAGCAATATCACTATTATTGAACGCCGCTTCAACCGCTTTTGTCCCCTTCTCCAACGAAACCATTTCTTCGCTTATTATTTTTCCGCCTTGCCAAAGCGCTGTGCCTCCGGCGCCGGCCAAAACTCCAAGACATCCCGACAATAAAGGAACAGCAATCAACGCCAAAACTAATATTTTTAAATTTTTCATTTTTTCCTCCTATTAATTTATTAACAGCCTTCTGTCTTATTAGAATATTCTAGTGCTGCCTTTACCTAAAGGCAATACTATTTATTTTCCAAATTATATATTTTACCAATCAATCGGGAAATAATCTTTCAAGAATTTTCCGCACCAATGTTTACCGGTATTAATGCCGTCAAAGAATGGGTCGCAAACCCGGGCCGCACCGTCGACAATATCCAAAGGCGGCTGAAAATCATGTTTTTCTTGTTTAAATAAAGCCAATGTTGCCGGGTCTTCATCCGTTACCCAGCCGGTATCAACCGCGTTCATAAAAATCCCGTGTTTGGAAAGTTCGCCGGACGAAGTATGCGTCAGCATATTTAACGCTGCTTTCGCCATATTAGTATGCGGATGGCGTTCGCTTTTCTTAAATCTTAAGAATTTACCTTCCATTGCCGAGACATTAACAATATGCTTCTGCCCGGTATTTTCCCGCTTCATCATATTTGACAGTCTATTGCACAAAACAAATGGCGCAACAGCATTAACCAATTGCAATTCCAGCATTTCAGCCGTCGGAATCTCGCCTAATTTAAGCCGCCAGCTGTTTGTTTTACGTAAATCTACCTGCTGCAAATCAGCGTCTAATTTTCCTTGCGGGAAAACTTCTTCCACCGTTAAATTATGATCATATTGATAAGGGATTTGGGATAATTGCGCGGAGGCTCGCAATCCGATAGCTGGAATTTTTCCATTCCAGGCAATCGCTGGGGCTAAATCACTCGAGACATTATCTTTGGAAAAATGCGTCAGCTCTTTTTTACATTCTTCATAATCATTCAAAAGCCTTTTGACCGGTTCAGCCAAGTCCCTAAAACTCAAACTTTCATTAGCCATTAAATGCGCGTAAAATCCCGGCGGGCGGCGAACAGTCTGGGCCGCATTATTAATTAAAATGTCTAGCCGGTCATATTTTTGTTCAATATAATTACAAAATATTTCGACACTCGGAGTATGGCGCAAATCCAGGCCATAAACATGCAACCTATTTGCCCAAACATTAAAATCTTCTTCTTTCGCATATCGGATTGCCGAGTCAACCGGAAATCTTGTTGTAGCGATAACCTGCGCTCCCGCTCTTAACATCATAAGCGTTGCCTGATATCCGATTTTTAATCTCGAGCCTGTAATCAATGCAACTTGCCCATTCAGAGGCGCTCTTTGAAATCTTTTTTGATAATTAAATTCAGCACAATTCGGGCACATACTGTCATAAAAGAAATGCAATCTTTTATATTCGGCCTTACAGACGTAACAATTACGAGGCGATTTTAATTCTTTATATTGTTCCTTAATATCACGATTGATGTGAGAAATTTGTTTTGGGGCATTAAATACCGCAGCTTCGCGGGCACGGCGGATTCCTGTTTCCGCGCGGGCACTACGTTCCACTTTAATAACATTCTGGCGTTTGACTTCCCTAATAGTGCGCTTACGTTTTGTAATTTCATCTTGATGAGGATGAGATAACTTTCCGGCTGCTTTTAAAAGCGCCACTCTTTGTTCCTGCGGCAAATGCGCCAGCTGGGAGCTATTCTCGATAAAACTTTCAATCAATGAAACACAATCATTAATTTCTTTTGCCGAATATTTTTTTGGAATATTTCGCTCTGTCATATTAAATTAAACCAAGATTTTGCACTTGGAAGTTTTCTTCCAATTATTTCCGGAGGAAAAACCTTTCCATTACAAAATCAAAAACTTCCACAATTCTTATTCAAGGAATGCTGTTATTCTGCCGAAATTTAACTTTCTGTTAAAAATCTCGTTTAAAAAAAGTTAGAATTATTTATTATATAGAGGTTATTTAATTAATAAACAAGAATTTGTTTTACAAAATTATGTTTAATTATTACCTCCCATTAATAGTAATTAACGCTCCCTTTAAAGGCCCTCTTGTTTCTTCACTGCTTAAAGTCTTTATAAATTTACCTGCGCCAGTTCCCTGATTTGCCGGAAGCTGATTATTATATTCTGTTGCTATTTCGTCGGCGGTCCTTGTGTCATCATAAATACGTACCTCGTCAACATACCCTACTAAATCATTACCAAAGGTAACAATTTGATTCCTGGCTCGTACAGTAGAATTCGCATTTGCAGTGGAGCCTCTTTCAACTCCTTGTATATATATTTTAGTAGCAGCTGTCGAATGCGTGCCAACCAAGTAAGTCCATGTGTCATTAGCAATAGTAGTGGTATTCGGCGTAACGGTATCGTAATAACCAGAGTTATCATTTGGAGCTTTATATATTCCAAAATCGGGCTCATTGTTTGTTGCACTGGTCATAAATAATTGCCAAGATCGTAACGTAGTATCGCTGTCGCTCCGTTTTGTAAACCATCGCTTACTGCCCGTATGCGTATCCGGCAGATAAATCCAAAGACCGACGCTCATAGCTGTAAAGGCAGTGCCGTTTCCTCCTGGGATTGTTGCTGAATCAGGAACAGTAACAAAAGATGTAGCAGCGCCACTGGATTGCAACCCCTGTCCGATTGCACCTGTTTGGCTGTATGTTATTCCGACTCCAACAGCAGACGTGTCATTATTATGATCGGTTGAATCATAAACAGTACCACTTGATTCCTTAAGATGCATAACCATAACATGGCCGGATTCCCAAGTTCCGGTAATATTTTCCTGAGATGTTGTTATCGCCTTGTTTCCGTAATAAATATAAATATTGGTATCCGCATCTCCGTCTAATGTCGGGATTCTAACCCACATAACAATTTGTCCGGTTGTGGCGTTATAGGATTCAACTTCATGGTCTAATTTCGTCGGAGCTGTCGCGTGGCTGTCGGTAAATACGATATCGTATCCGCTGGTATTTTCCACATCTCCACCATTAGCTTCCGTTCTAAGATCTGTATCGGTATATGAAACCAATATCGTGAAATTGGTTAAATCTGC
This sequence comes from Candidatus Omnitrophota bacterium, assembly GCA_022703565.1. Classification (GTDB taxonomy): domain Bacteria; phylum Omnitrophota; class Gorgyraeia; order Zapsychrales; family Zapsychraceae; genus JADFZM01. The sequence continues at coordinate 994 of JAKLDK010000117.1, read as the reverse complement.
CGCACCGGAAACAAGCGTATTATCAATCGTTAATTTCTTGCGATGATGGAAACCTTTATACCAGGCATCAGCGGCAAAACAGTCCGATGCATAGCCAAGGCTGATAATCAATGTTATCAGTCTCATGAAATTAACTATTTTTTTATTCAGTCTATTTTGCATTATTCCTATAAAAATAACTATTTGCCTTAGTTACCATTAGCTCTTTTCCAATTTCTCCAAAAGCTGCGTATAATGTTTAATCGCTTTTTTAATTGTTGTTTTCATTCTCAACTTTTCATCAGTTGTTAATTCCGGCCCCTGCGCCTGCTTAACCAATCCTTGGGCATATTCTTTATTAAAGACAAAGTTTCTCCCGACAGTAATTGCCTTTACCTGTCCTTCTTTAGCTTGCTTATACAAAGAAATACGGCTAATGCCTAACTGCCTGGCAAGTTTCGGGAGAGAAATATAATCTTTTTGTTTAAATCTTTCTTCGGTGGAGACAACCTGATCGGATTCGATAGCAAAATTACGGCCTATCTTGACGGCGTGTATTTTCCCTTCTTTGACACGTTTATAGACGGCAATCCTGCTGATTCCTAGCTTCTTAGCTAGTTCAGGAATTGAAATGAATTTCTTTTTGTTAATTACCTGTTCCATTACCCTCTTAAAAAGAAAGGCTCTTTGCCTCTTGTTAACATAGGTTTCATATATTATATATTAACCTATGTTAACTTAATATAAGAATTTTGCCTAAATTATTACTTTTATTTGTGGTATTTAAGACGCAGGAGGCTACGGATTAAAGGTTTTTGATATTCATTATAGAAATGGCCATTTATCGCAAGTAACAAGTATTTTCTTTTGTTCAAATCTCCAATAGCGCGGACTATTTCTTATAAAAACCAGAGGCTAATAGTCTCAGGGAGAGCTTTATAGGATTATTTTGGCTAGAATTGAAAATAAATAAAAGGCGTTCCACCCCGGCTACCCAAGAAATAAATTAAAAAAG
>JAKLDK010000116.1 GCA_022703565.1 Candidatus Omnitrophota bacterium | reverse complement strand
TGAAGTTTCGCATCGTTTCCCGATGGAGGCAATGAAAGCCCAGGCAGTTGCGACCCGTACCTATGCGCTTTATCAGATTGGGATGAATAAAAGTTTGCCTTATGATGTTACCAGCGATATATATTCTCAGGTTTATGGCGGCCGAAGCGCGGAAAGATATCGTACCAATATTGCGGTGGAGAAAACCAAAGGAGAGGTATTAATTTATAATAATAAAGTTTTACCGGCGTATTTTCATTCTAACAGCGGAGGCCATACCGAAGATGTCAGGGAATTGTGGGAGCACGATTTACCGCCCTTATACGGGGTTGTTTCTGAATATTCAGTAGGAATGCCGGCGTATGTTTGGAGCCGGAATATGCGCTTAAAAGATATCCAGGATAAATTAAATGCCAGTGGTTACAAGATTGGCATGATTAAGGATATAAAAATATTAGAACGCAATGAAAGCAATAGAATAAGAAAGATGAAGATCGCTGATAAAGATGGCAAAGAAATAATTATTAAAGGAAAAGATTTTAGGAATATTATCGGCCCGAATGATATTCGCAGTAATAATTATGAAATTACGATGAAAGGATATTTTGTCGATTTCAACGGCAAAGGCTGGGGGCATGGAGTCGGCATGTGCCAGTGGGGAGCGCGGGCAATGGCGGAGAAAAGATTTAAATACAATGGTATATTAAATTTCTATTATCCGGGCGCAGATATTGTGAATTATTTTGATAGCCAGATTGAAGGCTTAGAATGAAGCTGAGCGAGTTTGATTACGACTTGCCGCCGGAATTGATCGCACAAAATCCTTTAAAGGAAAGAGATCAGGCCCGGCTATTGGTTATTGACCGCAAGCAAAGCCTGATAATACACGATATATTCACGAATGTCGGGGAATATCTCTCTCCGCAATCAATGTTGGTCTTAAATGACAGCAAAGTTATCCCGGCGAGATTGTTGGGCTTTAAGGAACGAAATAACGGGAAAGTCGAGATATTTCTTTTAAAACAATTAGCGGACAAGTATAGTTATAAAACTCTTTTAAGACCTTTACGAAGATTGCAAAATGGCGATAAAATTTATTTTGATAATAGGCGCGGATTAATTGCGGAAATTATTGATTGGAAAGAACGGATAGTAGCATTTAATAAAAAAGATATATCGAAAGATTTAGAATCGCTTGGGCATATTCCATTACCGCCTTATATCAAAAGGCCGGATAAAGCTCAAGACAAGAAATATTATCAGACAGTTTATGCGAAGAATAAAGGCTCGGTAGCTTCTCCGACGGCTGGTTTGCATTTTACCAATAGTTTATTGGCAAAGCTCAAGAAAAATGGACACAGAGTTGAAAAAGTTACGTTACATATTAATTACGCTACATTTAAAGAAGTAGAGGAAGATAATATTGTAAGGCATCAGATGCATTCTGAGGGATATTGTATTAAGGATACAGTTTATGGTAATATTCTTAAAGCAAAAAAGGATAATAAGAAAATAGTTGCTGTTGGGACTACTAGCGCGAGGGTTTTAGAAACTGTTTTTTCTGATAACAAGCTTGCCGGAGAAACAAATATTTTTATCTATCCCGGATATAAATTTAAGGCAGTAGACTCTTTGATAACTAATTTTCATTTGCCTAAGAGTACGCTACTTATGTTGGTTTATGCTTTCGCCGGAGAAGAATTAGCAAAGAGGGCATATCAAGAAGCTATTAAAAACAAATATCGCTTTTATAGTTATGGCGATTGCATGTTAATTATTTAAATATCATGTATCAATTAATAAAAAAAGATAAAAACACAAAAGCCCGCTTAGGGATTGTTACGACCGAGCATGGACAGATTGAGGCGCCATTTTTTATGCCCGTCGGAACTAATGGTACGGTCAAATCATTAACCTTTGAAGATTTGTTAGGTTTTGATTCGCAGGTCGTTTTATCAAATACCTACCATCTGTTCTTAAGGCCGGGGATGGATGTAATAAAAAATGCCAAGGGTTTGCATAAATTTGTTAATTGGGAGCGGCCGATTTTAACTGATAGCGGCGGGTATCAAGTTTTTAGCTTGACTAAATTCAGGAAGATATCAGATGAGGGCGTTGAATTCCGTTCGCATATTGACGGTGCGTTATGCTTTTTTACTCCGGAGAAAGTTGTTGAGATTGAAGAGGTGATTGGGGCTGATATGATAATGCCTTTGGATGTCTGCGCCCCTTATCCATGCGAAAGAAAAGAAGCGATTCAGTCGGTTGAGAGGACAACGCAATGGGCGAAAAGGTCAAGAGAATATTTCTTAAACAATTGTAATAAAAACAAGAAACAATTTCTTTTTGGAATAATTCAGGGCGCGACATATAAGGATTTACGCGAACGCTCAGCTCAGGAAATTCTAAGTGTTGGTTTTGACGGTTATGCTGTCGGAGGGGTAAGCGTGGGAGAGCCGGTTGAGGAGATGTTTAAAACGCTCGATTGGGTTATGCCGATTTTACCAGAAGATAAACCCCGTTATTTTATGGGCATAGGCTTGCCGGATCAAATTGTTAAAGCTGTATCCGAGGGGATTGATATGTTTGATACTTGTATTCCAACGAGATATGGCCGGCACGGAACAGCGTTAACCAGCACCGGAAAGTATATTGTTAAAAATTCAGAATATAGTAATGATTTGGGGCCGATTGATAAAAATTGTGATTGCCGCGTTTGCCAGAAATATTCTTGCAGTTATATCCGCCATTTATTAAATGTGGGAGAAATTTTGGGGCTACATATGGTCTCCTACCATAACGTATATTTTTATGTTAATCTTATGAGGCGTATCAGGGCGGCTATTAAAGAAGACCGCTATCAGCAGTTTATGGAAGATTTCTTAAAGCAATATGGTTCAGATTTAATTTAAGGAGATTAAATTGCGCATTGATATTATTACAATATTTCCTAAAATATTTGATTCGTTCTTAAATGAATCAATAATTAAGCGGGCGCAGGTAAATAAGAAGATTGTGATAAATGTTCATGATTTAAGAGAATATACCGAAGACAAACATAAAAAAGTTGATGACCGGCCTTTTGGCGGAGGCCCGGGAATGGTAATGATGGCACAGCCATTTTTTGACGCGGTTAAGAAGATTAAAAGCAAAAGAGATTCTAGGGTAATTATGATGTGCCCTTCCGGAAAGAAGCTAAATCAAAAAATCGCAAAAAATTTGTCAAAATTAAAAAATTTGGTTATAATATGCGGTCATTATGAGGGAATTGACGAACGTGTGCGTGAAGAAATTGTGGATGAGACGATTTCGGTTGGTGATTATGTTTTAACCGGAGGCGAGCTTCCGGCGCTAACTTTAATTGATTGCGTGACGCGGCTTATTCCCGGAGTAATAGGAAAAGAAGAATCTTTAACGGACGAATCGTTTGAAAACGGCCTTTTAGAATACCCGCAATTTACTCGGCCAGCAAATTTTCGTGGCATAAAGGTTCCAAATGTGTTATTATCTGGCAATCATTCGCTGATTGAAAATTGGCGTAAGGAGCAATCGGTTAAGAGAACAAAGAAATACCGACCAGATTTATTGTAATTATTATTAAAAGTTAAGGAGGATGTTTCAAAATGTCAGGAAATATTTTAGACAAAATTAAGAATGCGGATAACAAATACTTGAGGACTGATCTCCCAAGTTTTAATGTCGGTGATGTCGTAAAAATGAAAATAAAAGTACAGGAAGCTGATAAAGTAAGGTTGCACCCTTTTGAAGGAACAGTTATTACTAAAACCGGCAAAGGTATAAAAGGCACCTTTACCGTTAGAAAAGTTTCTTTTGGCGAAGGCGTTGAGAGGATTTTTCCTTTACATACACCGGTTATCGAGAGCTTAAAGGTTATCAGCAAAGGTAAGACTACACGCTCGAAATTATATTATGTTCGTGACCTTGAAGGTAAGGCCGCTAGAGTTCAAAGAGATCAAATATAATATTTTATTATGGACTACGAAAACATTGCTCTGTCCCAGGGCTATGATATTATCGTAGGCATTGATGAAGCCGGTCGCGGCCCTTTAGCCGGGCCGGTAGTAGCTGCTGCTGTTTATCTCAAATCCCGTGATTTTGCAGCTAGTATTAAAGATTCTAAAAAATTGTCCCCCCGACAAAGAGAAATGGCTTATCAGGAGATTGTAAAAAAATCTTATTATGGCGTTGGTATAGTCGGCCCGGAGGTTATCGACCGAATTAATATTCTCCAAGCTACTTTTGTGGCCATGACTAAAGCTGTCGACGATTTGCTTGATAAGTTCGCACAAGATGGTTTTCTTGCCAATGGAAAAAAGTTAATGCTTTTGATTGATGGCAATAGGTTCGAGAGCAAACTCGCGCATTCGTTTAAAACAATTATAAAAGGCGATCAAACAATACTGCCGATTATGTGTGCTTCCATTATTGCGAAAGTTACCAGAGACAGGATTATGGATGAGTATGATAAAAAGTATCCGCAATATGGATTTCTAAAACACAAGGGTTATCCTACCAAGCTGCATAAGGGCGCGATAAAATCATTCGGATTTTCTGAAATCCATCGAAAAACTTTCAAGGTTTAGAAAATGTTTTCAATAAACAAGCAAAAAGGAGATTGGGGCGAGGAAATCGCAGCCAAGTATCTGGCTAAAATCGGATATAAAATAATAGAGCGGAATTACCGTAATCGGTTTGGGGAAATTGATATTGTTGCGCGCGAAAAAGAGGTTATTTGTTTTGTTGAGGTTAAAATGAGGGGGTCTGTCAATTGCGGGACATCGCTTGAAGCGGTTGATAATAGAAAACAAGAGAAGATAAGGTTGATTGCCGGCGAATATTTGCAGAAATTTGCGGACAAAGATTTTCCGGTTAGATTTGATGTGATTGCTATTACGGAAGTAAATAATTCAGACTATGCAATTGATTTTATAAAAGATGCTTTTTAATTAAATATCTTACTGTTGTTTGCTTCTTTTTTTGTGGTCAGATAAAAAAGTAATAGATATTGCTAACAGTAGAACTATCAAAATATTAGTTGTGTTTTTTATATTGTTTGATGTCCTTTGCTGTAAGCATAAAAGGGAGCTGCGGACCAATAAAATGTCTTCATACCTGAGGTTTTTGTAGCACAACTCTTTGGTTATATTATCAATCCGGCTTGACATGTGTTGGTTGAAAATATTATCAGCTTGATTATTCAGAATCAAAGCCAAAACAGCGAAAGTTGTTATTAAAAATAATTGTCTAGTTTTTGTTGGCATTTTGATATTAGTAAAAGTTCTTTAACCCTTTAAAAACCCCTGTTCCTATAATCCCGACATTATCCCAGATGGAG
>JAKLDK010000115.1 GCA_022703565.1 Candidatus Omnitrophota bacterium | reverse complement strand
AAAAGAAATCGCAGCCATCCTGAATTTTTAGATTAGCGCGGGTTTTGGAATTATAAATACCAAAAGTCGGATTCTTAAAAGTTTCTCTTTTGATTGCCGGAGTAATGGTCTGGATAGCTTCTCTATTATAAGCGTTGTTGATTAGGATGCCCGCCAAGTCCATTTTTTTCGCGTTACCGATTATCCAATGTACGTTTGGTAATTTTGCCAAAATATCTTTTTGAATTTGGGCTTGGCAGCCGATAAGCGCGATTTTTACATTTTTATTTAAGCGGATTATCTTATTTACAAGTTTGCGGGTATCGATATCGCTCTTTTCAGTTACCGTGCAGGTGTTAATGACTGCGATATCAGAAGGATTATTACTCGCAATAATTTTTATGCCTTTTTCGCGAAAAGTGTTTTCAATTACCGCTGTTTCGCTTTGGTTAAGCCGGCAACCTAAAGTATAAAAAGAAATATTCATAGTGTTTAAAGTATAAATTTTGCGATGTTAAAAATCAACAGCTGTTTTTACCGTATCTCTTTTGTCTTTTATTTGGCTTTGCAACAGGGATGTCTTTCGCTATAATCTAGCTCATGAAAATAGGAAAAATAAATATAAAAAATCCGGTTATCCTAGCTCCGATGCATGATGTGGCTGATACTGCTTTTCGCCTGATTTCTAAAAAATTAGGCGCGGATATTGTTTTTTCTGAATTTGTCAGTTCGGAGGCTTTAATAAGGTCGATTCCTAAGGCAATCAAATCAATACAAATCCTTAAGGAAGAACGGCCTTTTGGGATTCAGATTTTCGGCAGCGATGCCAATGCTATGGCAAAATCAATCGCGGTTATCGAAAAAATAAAACCGGATTTTATCGATATTAATTGCGGATGTTGGGTTAAGAATGTAGTTTCCCGTGGAGAAGGCGCAGGGCTTTTGCGTGATATAAAGAAACTCGAGGTTATAGTAAAGGCAATTGTCGCTTCGACTAAAATCCCGGTAACTCTTAAAGCCCGGTTGGGATGGGACCATAATAATATTGTGATTTTAGATTTAGCCAAAATGGTTGAAGAGCTTGGCGTAAAAGCGCTTACCGTTCATTGCCGGACCAGAAGCCAGGGTTATCAAGGAAAAGCAGATTGGACTTGGCTCGAAAAAATCAGAAAAGTTATTAAGATTCCTTTAATTGGGAATGGAGATATTTTGTCTCCGCAGGATGCCAGTAAATTGTTTTCGATGGGTTGTGACGGAGTTATGATTGGCCGTGGAGCGATAACTAACCCGTGGATCTTTAATCAAATAAAACATTTTCTTAAGACAGGAAAAGATCTTCCCCACCCTTCTTTATCTGAGAAAATAAAAATTTGTATTGAGCATTTAGAAACAGCTGTTAATCTAAAAGGAGAACGTAACGCGATATATCCATTTCGAAAATATTATGTTGGATATTTAAAAGGAACTGTGGGAATTGCAAAGTTACGGGCAGATTTGATGCAGCTTACAACTTTCGAAGATGTTAAAAATAGGCTTCTTGTTTTCTTAAAAGAAAGTGAAACGCATGAAATATTATAAGAATATGTTTTTAATTGCCCTGATTCTAACTACCGGTAGTATTTCTTCCGCTGAAGTTATAACTTTAAAAAATGGCAAGACAATTAATGGCAAGGTTCTTGTTAAAACAGCTGATTATATTAAGGTTGATATCGGGCTTGATATGCCGGTAACTTATTATTTTGATGATATAGAAAATATTGCTTCGGAAATCAATGAAAAGGGATTGTTAGAAAAAGTTGTTGCGGAAGATGTCGAAGAATTAAAAGTTGAAAAAGATATCATCCGTGACAAAAAACCCCTATCGGAAAGGTTTATGCCGAAAGTTTCGGAAGAATATATTCTGATGCGGAAAGCTTTGAGTGAGGGCCAACCATCTAATGCGGAAAATAGCGCGGTAAATGAAAGTGTGAAATCAGATATTAAACCATTAAGTTTTAAAGATGCTCGTGAAGCCGGGTATCAAATTAGAAACCTTTTATTATCTTTCGTTGATAAATATTCTGATTATCTTAAAAATAAAAATATAGGTTTTAAAAAAGAGCATTTAAAGCCGTTGTTTATTTATTTCGTAATATGTTATTTTCTCTTCTCTTTTCCCTTATATCTTATTGCTCAAAGATTAAGGCTGAAGAATTGGGTTTATTTAGCCTGGGTTCCAGTTTTACAGTTTGCTTTAATGGTTAGAATGGCTGATAAATCCATGTTTTGGTTTGTTCTTCTGTTCCTTCCAATTTTAAACATTTTTGTTTTTGTCGCGATTTGGATACGAATAGTCCAATACCTGCAAAAATCATCGCTTTTAGGATTGTTAATGATGATTCCGATAGTTAATATAATAGTTATATATTACTTAGCTTTGGAAAAAGAAAAGCAGGCTACTCCTAAGCTTGACACAAAAAAATAACTTAAGTATAATTCAATCCATGCGCAATTCAGAAGTCGCTATATCAATAAAAAATCTAACCAAATTCTACGGTAAATTTAAAGCCTTGGATAATGTTTCTTTCGAAGTCAAACGCGGAGATTTCTTCGCCTTCTTAGGGCCTAATGGCGCTGGGAAAACAACTACCATCAATGTTATTACCGGGCTGTCTAATTATCAAGAAGGCAAAGTAAGTCTTTTCGGGTATGATACAAAGTATGATTATATTCAATCCCGCCGTTTGGTTGGGCTTTGCGCGCAAGAATTTAATTTTGACCCCTTCTTGACTGTCCGCCAGCTACTTGTGTATCAAGCTGGGTATTTCGGGATTTTACCGGACCGAGCGAACAAACGCGCGGATGAACTCATGGAAAGATTCCAATTGATTGAGAAACGGAACGTTAAACACCGGGCTTTATCCGGCGGAATGAAAAAAAGGCTTCTTCTTTGCCGCGCCCTTATGCATGATCCGGAAATTCTTATTTTAGATGAACCGGTGGCGGGATGTGATTTGGAATTGAAATATTTAATTTGGAATTATTTGAAACAACTTAACTCGGAAGGCAAAACAATATTTCTGACGACACACTATATGGAAGAAGCCGAAAAATTGTGTAAGACAATTGCTATAATTAATCAAGGAAGCATTGTCAGTATCGGGAATAAAAAAGATGTTTTACGCGATAAATCACTCGAGGCTGTTTTTATGGAATTAACCGGGCTGGAATAGAACTGAACACTGAAATATGATTACAAATCCAATAGGAGTTTTGGCTTTATCACGCCGGGAAATATGGCGGTTTCTGACCGTTGCCAGCCAGACTATTTTCCCGCCGATAATGACTTCTGCGCTTTTTTTGTACATTTTCGGAATAGCTTTAGGCAAAAGAATAATTTTTGATACTAACGGGCTTTCTTATCTTGAATTTATTATCCCGGGGTTAATGACGATGCATTTAATTTCTAGCTCTTTTGAGAATACGTCCTCATCTTTATTTATTGCGCGGTGGCATAATCATATCCAGGAAGTATTACTAGCTCCTTTATCTTATTTTGAAATGGTTTTAGGGCTTTTAGCCGGAGGAGTGGTTAGAGGTGCATTGGTTTGTGCTTGTGTGTTTATGATTTCTAAAATATTTATTCATATCGATATTTATCATATTTATCTCCTGATTTATTTTATTCTAATGATATCGGTAATCTTTTCTTGCGCGGGAATGATGGCGGCATTGTGGGCGGAAGATTTCGGTATGCTTAATATGTGGAACGTTTATTTTATTGTCCCGTTGGTCCTGATGGGCGGAGTATTTCATCCGATATCAATGCTGCCTAAAATCGTTCAGGATATTTCTAAGTTTAATCCGATGTTTTATTTAGTTAACGGAATACGCTTTAGTATAACCGGTGTGTCGGATGTTACCATCATTCCTTGTATGGCCATTTCTCTTCTTTTAGCCCTGATGTCTTTTTTCTTTACTGTTTATTTATTTAAGGTGGGATATAAATTAAGGACGTGATTAACATCGGATAAAATTATTCCGGCACAAGTCATAAGCTATTAACATATTCTGCGATGCGTGATTGGTGGCCTGTGACAGCTAACGTGATTTATCATCCGATTTTTCATCGCTTATTCGCATCGTTGCTCAAGTTATTCCTAATCTCCATAATTGGTTATAATGATTGAGCCGGCAATGGGGGTCATTTCAGCTTCATCAGCACCGATGTCCCAAACAGAATTTAATGGCCTAGTTGTTCCGTCGATATCATCAGTAACCGTTAAATACCCGTCGGAAGGATCCACGGCTTTGTTAAGAGCGGCACGGTCTCGCCCAGCCAAGTGAAAATCATCAGTGCCAGCATCGATAAAATTAACTGTTTTTTCGTTATAATCTGAGTGCCACCTGTACTTGTCTCATCATCCGAAAGGTTGTAATCACTGCCGGCTGTCCAAGAACCAGCATTGTAAGCTGCTGTTCCCGAATTCTGTACTATGTTATTTTTTAGAAGTCGCGTCCTATTTGTTGATGAATTAACTCCGTAAACAGCGCAGTTATACATGGTGTTATTGTATATATATGTGTTCCCATCGAGTCTATATATACATTCTCGAACATCGTAGATGATATTATTATAAATGTAATAACTGTTCTGCCAAGTAGTAGTCATGACTCCATATGTATTTAATGTCGTTCCGTCGCCTTTCACAAGATTGTTTTTAAATGTTGCATTTGAAGTGGCAGTAGTCATGATTGTCACAACGTTTCTAAATTGGTCATCGCCATAAATTTGAAGGCCGTCCACTATTGTGAACCCAGCTCTAATATCTAGAGCGCCATCAAAGTTTGTAGCAGCTTCTATGCGATGCTTTGTTTCGTCCCATTGCCCATTATGTCTTTGAGTTTCACCAACTTCTGAAGTGTCTGTAGGAGAATATAAAGTAATATTGTTATCAGCGTCCGTAGTAAAGCTTATAATCCTGCAGGCAGTTGTGTCAGGATCGGTAGCGCCATAAAAAGGAACCATGGCTGCTATGTTGTATGTTACAAAATCCATTGATGGCAAAAGAACGTCTTCATCGACATCAGCGTGTATTGCCGTGCTTACATCGGCTTCAACTTGGTCGGCCCAATTATCACAAGCCAGATGGGCTCGGTAAACATTAACAGCAGTTCCGGCAGATGCTTGAACAGGAGTTCCGCCTTCTGCTCCCTGAACAGTAAATGTTGATGCGGCCGTCCTCCCTGAAATTGAGGCAATATAATATGCACCATCAACTTGATATTGTAAAATATCGCCCACGCCAGCGTTATTGGGTAATCCTTTTGAGAAAGTTGCAGTTGTTCCGGAAATCGTAACTGTGGCTGTGCCAGAATTTATATTATCGGCTGATGTCCCAACCGAGCGGTAAATTGTTTGTAATGAGCAGCTATCCGTTGTTTCGTCGGCTCCAATATCTGGTGTTGAGCCATCACGGGCTTCCCCGTCAATATCATAATCAATTGGATATGTGTCACCGCTTCCGGTATCAACGT
>JAKLDK010000114.1 GCA_022703565.1 Candidatus Omnitrophota bacterium | reverse complement strand
TATTTATGTTAATAAGTCCCTCTGCGAAATGATAGGAGAGAAATCTCCGGAAGAAGCTCTCGGGCACAATGTTGAAGAGTATTATTCTAAAGAAGTAAGAAAAGAATTGAAAGAAAAGATATTAAAGATTGCGGTTGAAAATGATTATTGGGTTGGAGAAATTGAGTTATTGTCAAAAACAGGCAGAAGAATTAATACTATCCAGAATATCATATCGGTTAAAGATGAAAAAGGCCATCCCAGCTGCTTAGGAAACCTTTTGATCGATATTACTTATATGAAGAATATCGAAGAGGAGCTTATTTATGCCAAGGATAATTATAAGGATATCATTGATTCCATAAACGACGCTATTTTTATTCATGACATTGATACTGGCAATATTGTTGATGCTAATAAAAAAGCTTGTGAAATGTATGGTTATACGAAAGAAGAAATTCTCTCGATTGACCCGAAAGAAAGATTTCTTGACGAGAAGCAATTTACAGCAAAAGATGCTATTGAACGGATAATGAAAGCTAAAGAAGTTCCGCAGGTTTTTGAGTGGAAATCAAAGAATAAATCCGGGGAAATCTTTTGGGAAGAGATTCATCTTAAGAAGACAAAAGTTTCCGGTAAAGATACTATCTTAGCTACTGTCCGTGATATTACTGCAAGGAAAAAGGCTATTGAGGAGTTAAAAAATAGCGAGGCAAAGTTACAAAGTATTTTACGCTCCGCACCTGTTGGTATTGGGCTTGTCAATAATAGGGTAATAAAGTGGGTAAACGATAGGTTGTGTGAAATGGTTGGATATTCGGAGGAAGAACTGATAGGGAAAAGTTCAATAATGCTTTATCCAAATGATGAAGAGTTCAAATATGTCGGAGATGTAAAATATGAACAGATTAAGAAATATGGAGCGGGCTGCGTTGAAACCAAATGGAAAAGAAAAGATGGCCAGATTATAGATGTTTTACTAAGCTCGTGTGCGATTGATCCAAAAGATTTGAACGCCGGGGTAACATTTTCAGCGATGGATATTACCACCCGTAAAGAAGCCGAAGAGAAGTTGTCTTTAAACGAAGAAAGGTTCCGGGCTATTACCGAGAATACTTCGGACGTGACTGTAATTATTGATAAAGATAATTATTTTAAATATGTGAGCCCATCTGTTTATAAGTTAATTGGTTATACGGCAGAAGAGGTATTAAAAAAGAACTTGAAGCATTTAATTGTTCCGGAAGATTTACCAATGTTGGATGCAATCGGGGATAAAGCGTTTGCTGAACCTAAAAAGACATTTGTCCTAGAGTCTTTTAGGGTAAAAGCTAAAGGAGGCAATATCGTTTATTTCGAAGGAGTTCTTATGGCAATGCCTGATACTAAAGGAATTAACGGGATAGTTGCTAATTGCCGAGATATTACGAAAAGAATTGAAACGGAAAGGCAAATAAGATTATTGTCTTCGGGATCGGAGCAAACAAAAGAGGGTGTCTCTATTCTTGACGAAAATCAAAATATTGTTTTTGTGAATCAATCTTTTGCCGAAATGCATGGATATAATCCCGTGGAATTGATAGGAAAGCATGTATCGGTTTATCATAATGAAGAACAAATGAATTCTGTCGCGATGACTTTTGAAAAGTTAAGCGAAAATGATGAATTCTCTGGCGAGATTTGGCATAAAAGGAAAGATGGCAGTGTTTTCCCCGGGTTTATGCATGTAACTCCGCTAAAAGATAATAATGGAAGAACTGTTAATATCGTTGGGACGCTTACGGATATCACCGCAAACAAAAAAGCCGAAGAAACATTAAAGAAGCTATCCAAGGCGGTGGAACAAAGCCCTGCTTCAATAATTATTTATGATAAAGATTGTTGCATCGAGTATGTAAACCCGAAATTTGTTGAAGTTACCGGGTATAGCGTGGAGGAGATTGCTGGCAAGCCGGCTGGATTTTTGAAGACTCGTGCCTCGTCTGAAAAGATGCAAAGAGAATTGTGGGAATTAGTCCGCTCCGGGCACGAATGGCGCGGTGAATTGTGCAATATAAAGAAATCCGGAGAATTGTATTGGGAATTCGCGACTTTTTCTCCGATTAAATCTGACGACGGGCAAATAACCCATTTTTTAGCGGTTAAAGAAGATATTACAGTTTATAAAGAGTATGAAAAGAGATTGGTGCATCAGGCTAATTATGACAATTTAACTGATTTGCCCAACAGAGTTTTGGCCTTAGATAGGATCTCGCAATCGATTATCCGGGCAAAGAGAAATAATAATTATGTCTCGGTTATGTACATTGATTTGGATCAATTTAAGATGGTTAATGATACTATCGGCCATGTTGTCGGTGATAAGCTGCTTATTGAAGCGTCTCAAAGGCTAAAATTATCAATACGCGGCAGTGATACTATTGCTCGCCTTGGCGGTGATGAATTCCTTTTAATTTTAGCTGATATCGAAGACCTAACTAATGTAACTTCAATTGCTCAAAAGGTACTGGATGCTTTTTCTACGCCTTTCTTGATTGAAGAACGAGAAGTATTTGTTACTGCAAGTATCGGTATAACTCTATTTCCTAATGATGGTGAAGATGCTAATATCTTACTTAAAAATGCCGACGCGGCGATGTATCGCGCCAAAGAAGTTTCACGAAATACATTTCAGTTTTATAAAAAACAAATGAATGAGAATGTTTATCATCGTATGGAAGTTGAGGCTGAATTAAGGCATGCGCAAGAGAGGCAAGAGTTCAAACTTAATTATCAGCCGCTGGTCGATATCGATTCCGGAAAAGTTATTGGGGCGGAAGCATTATTGCGATGGAATAATCCCAAACTCGGGAATGTTTATCCCGATCAATTTATTTCTATAACTGAAGAAACCGGATTAATTGTCCCAATTGGCGAGTGGGTAATTAAAGAAGCTTGCCAGCAGGTTAGAAAGTGGCAGAAAGACTATAAAATTCCGTTTAGGATTTGTGTAAATATTTCTTCGCGGCAATTTAAAGATCCGGATTTAGTGCGGACTATTTTTGAGTCTATAGACTTAAATAATTTAAATCACCAGGATGTCGAACTGGAAATTACGGAAAACCTTTTGATTGAGGAAGCGCCGAAAACAAAAGAAATGTTATATGCATTGACTGAAAAAGGCGTACGCTTGTCCGTCGATGACTTTGGCACGGGGTATTCCGCTTTGAGTTATCTTAAGAAATATTCTTTTGATACCTTAAAGATTGACCGGGGATTTGTAAAAGATGTAACAACCGACAGAGGTGATGCCGCTTTAGCTAAAGCTATTATTACCATGGGGCATAGTTTGGGGCTACAGGTGGTTGGAGAAGGGGTTGAAACAAAAGGACAGCTAGAATTCCTGCGGTTCCAAGGATGTGATTTTATTCAAGGATATTATTACAGCAAACCGTTACCTGCCGAAGAATTTTCCGCTTTTCTCAAAAGCCACATTTAATATTTATACTTAATATAAAATCTCTTTATTTTGAATATATTTTGTTATAATATGAGCCATTAAATTTTGTTGGTTTTGTAGGCCGATATTTCTATGGCGAAAATGAAGAAAAATCGGAGAGTTCGCCAGGGCAGATTGTTAGTAGCGAGACTTTTGGAATGTCTTTTGAAATAATTGGAGAGTCCGCCAAATTAGTAGATTTGGCGAGACTTCTCCAAAATTTCTTAATAAATTTTGGAGAGGTGGCCGAGTGGTTGAAGGCGCACGCCTGGAAAGCGTGTGGCTATCGTAAGGTGGCTCAAGAGTTCGAATCTCTTCCTCTCCGTAATTTCTACTGCCAGCACAAATCTTTTAACCGGAAGGGCCAAAGATTTGCCGTTTATATAGAAAAAATAAGGATGCTTATTAGGCTCTGCCTGAACAAGTGCTACTGTTGAATTAAAATAACTTTAAGAATTTAAAATTTTATGGATATTGATAAAAGCTGGAATAAAGCTTTAAAAGAAACTGAAATAATTAGAACAAGAATTCAGGGCTTGCTGACTAATTCTGACACGGCTGTTTCGTATATTTTATTGTCAGAGTCTTCGGTTAATATTGGTGATACTGTTATCCGGCGAGGAGAAATCATGGTTACTAAGCCCTCGATAATAATTCCTCCCAATAACCCGCTTTTTTTAGGGTTTGAATTTGATTCGGATAGCACATTTAAAGAAAATTCTTTTGTTAATTTCTTATTGGTCAGAGGCATTACCGTCCCGTCGCTCCAGTATAATAATAAGACAAGTTCTTTGGATATTTATGAGGGAAGTTTATCACAGGCGATAAAATATTATAACAATGTTTTACAAAAGGGCGAGAATATCAACACGGGGTTAATTGTTGGCCCGGAAGAGTGCTGGCAATTTTCTCTTATTATTTTTATTTGTTCTCAAATCGCTCGAAATGCCGACGCCGATATTAAGAAATTATTGGATGATTATAAAAAACAAAACGGGGGTTTAAATTGAGAAAAACATTATTAGTCTTTTTGTTTTCTTGCTTTGCCTTAATCGCGAATTCTGCCGAATTAAATACTAAGAAATTTATCTTTGATAACGGATTAACTTTGATTGTTTCTGAAATGTCGCAATCGGAGATGGTTTCGGTGTATGCCTTGGTTAAAACAGGCTCGGCGACAGAAGGCGAATATTTAGGCTCTGGAATTACGCACTTTCTTGAACATATGCTCTTTAAGGAAACAAAGAACCGGAAAGTCGGCGAAATTGCCTCGACCATACAATCGATAGGCGGGACAATTAATGCGTCAACCCGCCATGATTATACTGTTTATACGATAACTGTCCCTGGCGAATATTTTGATATTGCCTTGGATATTATCTCGGATATGTTTATCAATTTCAGCCCATCCCAGGTTGAGTTTGATAAAGAACGTAATGTCATCCTAAACGAAATGAAACGCCACAACGACAACCCGGACTGGATAGTATCCGATAAGGTTTTTGATACGGTTTACTTAAGCCATCCTTACAAGTACCCTATAATTGGATATGAAGACAGCTTTAAGAAAATATCTTTAGAAGATATGCGCCGATATTATGCCACATATTATATCCCCAATAATTGTATCGTATCTGTCGCTGGGAATGTCAACATAGCGGAAGTTAAAGCTAAAGTAGAAGAAAAGTTTAAAGGTTTTCAAAGAAAGAGTGAAGTTTTAAGAAATTTGCCGGAAGAGGGTACGCAGATATCTTCCCGTGATGTTTCTACGGAGTATCCAACTAAACTGGCGCGTTTGACTATGGCTTTTCAGGGAATAAATTTGCTGAATAAAGACTTGTTTGCGCTTGATTTGTTGTCAGAAATCTTGGGTGTTGGACGGAGCTCCAGGCTTTTTCAGAAAATATATGAAGAAAAAAGCTTAGTTTACAGCATCTCAACATCGGATTTTACCCCTATAGATAAAGGGTTCTTCGAAATATCAGCGGTCTTGGAAGATTATAATATTGACAAGGTCATCGACGCTGTATGGCAAGAAATAGAATTAATTCAAAAGAAAGGTTGCGAGTTCGTCATCATCCATATTGAAGGGATCGATGAAGTCGGACATGACAAAAACTTTGATGCAAAAGTGAAGGCAATTGAGGATGCATCGGAGCGATTAATCAAACCGCTGATAAAAGATCT
>JAKLDK010000113.1 GCA_022703565.1 Candidatus Omnitrophota bacterium | reverse complement strand
TATGTCTTAATCCTTCGATAGTTTTATCATTCAAATTTATCTTTATCGCCTCAACTTCGTTGTCCTTAAAACTATTTACGTCGACGCAAAAACCATGATTTTGTGAAGTAATTCCGATTCTGCCGTTTAATAAATCTTTTACCGGATGATTCGCGCCATGATGCCCAAATTTCAATTTATAAGTTTTTCCGCCCAAGGCAATTCCTAAAATTTGATGACCTAAACAAATGCCAAATATAGGAATTTTACCGATAAATTCCTTAACAGTTTTAATAACATACTCGACAACCGCCGGATCACCCGGGCCATTTGATATGAATATCCCATCGGGATAAATTGATCTTAATTCTTCTTTTTTTGCGGTTGCCGGAAAAACATGCACTTCGCAGTTTAAACTTTCAAGAATTCTTAATATATTGAGCTTTATACCACAATCAATTGCCGCAATTTTATATTTCGGATTCTTTAATCTACCTTCGTTCCAGATATATTTCTTGGGAGTGGTAACCACTTTTACCCAGTCACTTCCCTCCATACTCGGTGTTTCATCAATATTTTTTTGTAGTTTTTTTAAATCAAATTCTTCCGTAGAAATTACGGCATTCATCGCTCCACGTTCGCGCATATGGCGAGTAAGGGCACGTGTATCCACACCTTCGATCGCAATAATCTTATTTTCATTTAGATATTCGATTAAACTTTTATTCGAACGGTAATTTGAGTGCATCCGGCAGAATTCTTTTACGACAAAACCTTTTACGTGCACTTTATCTGATTCAACATCTTCTTTATTCACCCCATAATTACCGATTAAAGGATAGGTCATGGTAACAATCTGCCCGGCATAAGAAGGATCAGTTAGAATTTCCTGATAACCGGTCATTGAAGTATTAAAAATAACCTCACCCGTCGTAGTTCCGCCAATATCGAGCGCGCTACCTTCAAAATATGTTCCGTCTTGTAGATATAAAATGGCCTTATTCATTTTACCTTTTTGATTTTTGGGCTTTTTGGGACAAAATTACCTTAAAAAGTACCCCAACATGAACTTCACTGTTCTTTTTAAGGACCTCAACGCCCCTTTGGAAGGAGTAGCCAGATAAGAAATTCACAAAAATAATGCAAGCTTATCCAACAACCCGCTTAAATATATCATTGGGAAGGATTTTGTCAATATAATATTCATATTAAGTACAATATAATAAGGTTTTTTTAATTTAAAAATAAGATTGCTAAACAGCAATATCTTCATACCATCCGAGATTATCTGGTTCTTTTTTATTATAAAAAAGAGCCAAACCGATAGTTAACGGGCCGATACGGCCTAATATCATAAGCCCGATGATTATGGCTTTTCCTAAGAATGACAAGCTTGCGGTAATCCCCATACTAAGGCCGACCGTACCCATTGCGGATGCGGCCTCAAACATTAACTCAAATATTGGAAAAGATTCAAAAATACTTAACAAATAGATGCCAATTGAAAGAATAAAGATGTAGAAAATAAGATTAGCATTAGCAATCCGCAAACGATAATTGGGAATTTGATGATTCAAGAAAGTAACGTTGGATTTGCCGCGCAGAGTATTTATAGTTTGGGAAAAAACAGCGACTATTGTCGTTGATTTAACGCCGCCTCCGGTACCTGCCGGCGATGCGCCCATAACCATTAAAATAGCTAATAAATAAACCGCGCTATGCGCCATTTGCGAAATAGGAAACGTATCAAAACCAACCGTTGTTAATGCTGACATTGCCTGAAAAATTGACATCCAGAATTTATTAGCCAGGTTAGGTTCGCTATTAAATGAATGCAAAAAGAATAAAAGCAAAGTTCCGATAGTAATAATTAACACCGTGAACCAAACAATAATTTTTGTCGTAAAGGTGACATCTTTTTTCTTACCGGTTATTTTTTGCCAATAATCAGTTATAACAATAAATCCGCATGCCCCCAGTACGCTTAGAACTATGATGACAATATTTAACAACCAATCTCCGGAATAATTTTCAAAACTAGTATTAAATAAACTGAAACCGGCTGTGCAAAACGCCGAAACGCTATGAAAAATTGCGTTCCAAAGAGGATGGCTTTCTCCATGGCGCAAAAATATGAAATATAAGAATGCCGCACCAACAGCTTCAATTATTAGTGAAAAAGCGACAACCGCGGAAATAAATCCTGTTAAGTTAAAACCATCGGGCAAACCAAAATCATTCTTTATTAAGTCTTCATGTATTTTCGACAATTTCTTCCTACGGCCTAAAATAATTAAAGAACCAAAAGCCATATAGTGTATCCCGCCGACTTGAATTAACAGTAGCGTAATCAACTGCCCAAAAAAGTTATATTTGTCCGAAACACTGATAGTTGTAAGCCCGGTAGTCGAAACGGCCGACGCAGAGGTAAATAGGTTGTCAATCCAGCTAATAGATAATTTTTGGGATAAAGGTAAACATAGAATTACAAACCCTAAGATAACAATAAAGCAGTAAATAAAAATCAGAATTCTTATCGGCTCTTTAAAAAAAACATTCAAATCAATTTTCTTAAATAAGTTTTTCATAAAATAAAAACCAGAGAAATAGCCTCTGGCTTTATCCTCCCTTTCTTGCTTACGAAGTTAGTTGCCGGGCTCGGATTGGGTTATCCTATCTTTCGAATTAGCCCCATAAAAATTATAGGTCCTCCGTTTTCCTAAAATATCCACATCTTTAGGAAATTAAGCTATAGGGGAAAGTCTATTTTAAACTGGAATTTTTGTCAAGAAGTTTAGAGAAGAAGATAAGATATTGGGAGTTAAAAACAAGCTTGTATCGAGCAGATTGATTCCTCGCTCGAGTGTTTTAATCTTCATTTTAAAAAAGTAGGGCACACCTTTATCGCTCAACAATTTAAGCAATATTCCCTATTTTAACAATTCTTTTATTTAACCTTTTTATGCTTTTTTGTCTTCTGAAAATTACCTTCTGCTTTATTCCCCAGGCATTTTCCAGTCCAGCAATAAAGGCAAAGCTTTTCCTTTGGTAAACCAATAGCTTTTACCATATCATCAACAGATTGATAACGAAGCGTCGTAACCTCCAAATCTTTTCTAATCCACTCAATCATTTTCTTATGTTTCGGAGATTCCGGATCAATATATTCGGAAACATCTTCAATATCTTTTCCTTCGAGTTCTTTTATTGCTTTTCTGGCAGCTAATTCGCTTATACTTCTAGTTGATAAACAGAATTTGCAAGGAAACATCAAAGGCGGGCAAGCCGGACGGACATGAACTTCCTTAGCCCCGTTATCCCATAATTTATTTACCGTAAAATTCTTTAATTGCGTCCCGCGGACAATCGAATCATCGCAAACAATAATTTTATTTCCATCAATTATCGCTTTTATCGGAATTAATTTCATCTTCGCAACCAAATCACGGGTTTCCTGGCTCGGAGGAGTATAGCTTCGGCCATAACCGGGAGTGTATTTAACCAAAGGCCGTCTAAAAGGTTTACCAGATTCAATAGCATAGCCAATCGCATGCGAACTTCCCGAATCAGGCACCCCGCATACAACATCAACTTTTATATCTTTATCTTTTTTAGCCAATGCTTTTCCGCAACGTTCCCTGACTTCTTCAACATTTACTCCTTCATAGTCGGATGCCGGAAACCCGGTATAAATCCAAAGAAATGAACAAATCTGCTGGCAACCATTGCCTTTCTTCTTGTTCACTAATCCTTTTTCATTAAGCAAAACAATTTCTCCCGGCTGTAACGACTTCTCAATTTTAAATCCTAAATTCGGAAGCGAACTACTTTCCAAGGCAACTGCCCAACCCTCATCATTCTTTCCCACAACCAAAGGAGTATAACCAAAACGGTCACGCGCCGCATAAATCCCATCCTTATTTAGCAATAAAAGCGTACAGGAGCCTTCAATTAATTCGAACATATTCTCAATACCGTCGATAATATCATCCCCTAAAGTTATTAATTTCGCAATCAGTTCGGTAGTGTTAACTCCGCCTTTCCCTTCTTCCGCGAAAGAGATTCCTTTTGAAAATAACAATTTCTTCAATTCTTCTTTATTTTCAATAAGCCCGGCCGTAACAATACAAAACTCGCCAAACTTCGAATCAAGATATATTGGCTGGACGTCAGAATCACTAATTACGCCGATACCTTTATTCCCGACCATACGCTGATAATCCTCAAAAAACTTTGATTTAAACTGGCTTTGGCTTAAATTATGAATTTGGCGGATAAATTTTTCCTTGCCTAAAATCGCCATTCCGCCGAATTCTGTTCCTAAATGTGAATGATAATCAGTGCCATAAAAAACAAATTTAGCACAATTTCCTTTAGTTACTGCACCAAACATTCCGCTCATATGATTTCTCCAATTTCTAGTATTTAGGAAAACTTATTTTAGAACTTTATGATAATCTTGTAAGGCTTTTGGGACATTATTTCCTTTTTGCGCAGCTTCAATACCCTCAACCGTTGCCTGCGCCGCCGCAATTGAAGTTACATAGGGAATTTTTTTCTGAATCGCCAGCATTCGGATATAACTATCATCATATTTACTATTTTTCCCGATTGGCGTATTAATAATCAAATCGATTTCCTTGTTCTTAATAGCATCCGACACATTCGGGCGGCCTTCATGTATTTTCTTAATAACAGTATTCTTAATGCCGTTCTCTGTAAGGAATTGCGCCGTACCTTCGGTTGCCAAAATCGTAAATTTCATTTCTTCCAACTTTTTAGCAATGGATTTTAACTGTGTTTTATCTTTCCCAGCGACTGTAATTAATACTTTTCCTTTTGTCGGCAGTTTTGTTCCGGTACATTCCTGCGCTTTATAAAAAGCTAAGCCGTAAGTATCAGCCAAGCCCATAACCTCGCCGGTTGCCCGCATTTCCGGCCCTAAAATCGGGTCAACTTCCGGAAACATATTAAAAGGAAACACCGCTTCCTTAACTCCAAAATAAGGAATATGCTTATCTCTTAATTCAGGAAAATCTTTAATTTTCTTTCCCATCATTATCATAGTTGCGATACGAGCAAGTGAAATTCCGGCGACTTTTGATACAATCGGAACAGTGCGCGATGCCCGTGGATTCGCTTCCAGGACATAAACTTTATCATCACATATCGCGTATTGAATATTTATTAATCCCACAACCTTTAATTCTTTAGCAATCGCTTCAGTTGTTTTGACTATCTCATCCATATGTTCTTTTTTAATAGTACGGCTGGGAATTGAACAAGCTGAATCTCCTGAATGAACTCCGGCTAATTCAATATGCTCCATAATTGAAGCAACAAAAGAATCCTTTCCGTCGCAAACTGCGTCAACTTCAACCTCAATTGCATTATCCAGGAATCTATCGATTAACATTGGGTGTTCCGGGCTGACCTTAATTGCCTCAAGCGCATATTTCTTTAAAGCAACCTCATCATAAACAATATCCATGCCTCGCCCGCCTAAAACATAGGACGGCCGGACAATTAACGGATATCCGATTTTCTTTGCAATTCTTACTGCCTCATCCAATGAACGGGCAATATCTCCCTCGGGTTGTTTTATCCCGAGTTTAATTAACTTCTCTCTAAATCTTTCACGGTCCTCAGCAAAGTTAATGCTCTCCGGAGTTGTACCTAAAATTTTAACTCCGTTTTCTTTTAATTCCTGAGCG
>JAKLDK010000112.1 GCA_022703565.1 Candidatus Omnitrophota bacterium | reverse complement strand
AAGCAAATCACGATTTAATACAAAAGCTGCTGTCGTAGCTAAAACTTTAGGAAGAGGAATGTTTAAATCGCGCCTCACTTGCATCAAAAAATAATGCTGGTCATAAATTTCCCTCAGATGCCTTTCAATATCATGCAATGTCGTTTCCATTATCTGGTCTAAAAGACGGGTCTGTTCATGCTTAAATAAATGCCAAAGAGAATAATGATTATTACCGAAATACTGATGCATTAAGCGAATAACCTCAGGAATATTACTTGTTGTAAAAGCCTCTTTAACCTCTTTATGCATCTTTTTAAACGTATTTAAATCCAAGGAATTGCTTATCCCGCCGTCTAAGATATGCTCAACTAAATTCATTAAAGCAAAACAAATTGTTTCTTCCTCCCAAGTTATATCGGAAATGATTTTAGTGCGTCCAATTACAATTTTTTGCTTTCCCGCCTCTAAAACTTCGTAAATTTCACTTTTAGCAGTGTAGCTGTATATTTTTGATTCTTTTGGAAAGCCTTCAAATAACGACGAGATAGCATAATGCGCGCCCACTCTTTTCAAATCGATCATTGCCGGCTTAACATATTTTTCATAAACACCCGCACCGTTCATAATGTGAGAAATATTGCTCGGTGCATGCTTAAGCCGAGAAACAAATTCGCTTTCTAAATCTTTTTCATCGATCTGCCTGATAAGTTGAATAACCCGCGCAGCATATTGAATTATCTGAGTTGTTTCAATCCCTGAAATCTCATCAAAAAACCAGCCGCAACTGGTAAACATTAACATCGCATTTCTTTGCATTTCTAAACACTTTATAATTTTTACTTTATCTCCCGGGGATAGCTTCTCTTGCGCATGCTTTTTAAACAAGTTCTCGACGTTGCTTTGAGTACGGTTTAAAACAACGTCAATATATTCATCTCTTAAATCCCAAACATCCTTAACCAAATCTTTTATTTGCCTTTGATATGAATCCTGCGCAATATCTCTTAACCAATTTAAAGCTCCTCTCAATGGATTCCGCCAATTCTGCTGCCAACCGGGATGCGTACCCGACGCACATCCGCAATTATTCTGCCATCTCTCAACTCCATGGCAACAACTCCACGCGCTATTCTCAAATATCTCGACTTCATATTGCGGCGGATTTTTCTCTAAATATTCGCCGTAAATAGTAATCTTCGCCGCATTACTCGACTCAATACGCTTCAGGCAAAAAGCCAAGGCCATATCGCCATAACGATGATGGTGCCCGTAAGTTTCCCCATCAGTGGCAAAATTAACCAATCTATTCTCATGTATTTCCGGCGGAAATGCCCCTAAAACCCGAGAAGAAAAATGTTCGCCATTCTTTAAAAGCCCGCGAAAAGCAACATCCTGCGCAATTGCTCCATCATAGAAGAAAATACTTATCTTCCTTCCCGACGGAAGATTGCATAAATAAGGCCGCTGCGGGTCAATGCGCGACCCCGAAACATCAAACCAGTCCCCTTCATTTATTTTCTTTGCCCTTTTTGCCTGGCTGGGAGCCAGGATTGTATATTTAATACCGAAGCCCGCCATAATTTCCAAAGATTCAATATCTACCGCCGTCTCCGGTAACCACATCCCCTCGGGCTTTCTTTTAAAACGATATTCAAAATCTTTTATCCCCCATAATATCTGCGTTTTTTTGTCATAAGAATTCGCCAAAGGCATAATCATATGATTGTAACATTGCGCTATTGCCGAGCCATGCCCGGAAAAATTGTTTTGGCTTTCTTGATCCGCCTTTAACACTTCAGCATACAAATCCGGAGCATCGCGCTCCATCCAAGAAAGCAAAGTAGGCCCGAAATTAAAACTAATGCGGGAATAATTATTAATAATATCGACTATTTTATCACCGGAATCAAGGATTCTTCCGGCGGTATTCGGCGCATAACATTCGGCAGCAATTCTCTCGTTCCAATTATTATACGGATAAGCGGAATCTTGTACTTCGATATAATCAAGCCAAGGATTTTCCCTAGGCGGCTGGTAGAAATGTCCATGTATGCAAATATATTTATCCATGATGGACACCTATTTCTTAAGATATGGAATCAACCCTTTTTCTTATGCGGCTCCACATCCGAGTGGTCAGTAACTTCTTCATCTTTTGCTTCTTTAAGATATTTTAAAAATACAACACCCAAAGGCGGCAATTTTAAAGGAAGTGAAAATTCTTTGCCATGCATCGGTTCATTTAAAGTTTTGATTTCCGCCGGATTCTTTTGCCCGCTGCCCCAATATTTTTTATCATCGGTATTTAATACTTCCGTCCAAATCCCTTTAAGCGGAACGCCAATATTATAATTAAAATGTGTCTGGGGAGTAAAATTACAAACAACCAAAACAGTCTCTTTTGCTTTCTTTGTCTTACGCAAAAAACTAATTATGCTGTTTTTTCGGTCGCTGCAATCAATCCATTCAAAACCTTCCGGGGCAAAATCAAATTCATGTAAGGCCGGCTCTTCCTTGTACACTTTGTTTAAATCTTTTAGCAATGTTTGCACACCGGCATGACAAGGGAACTGTAAGACATGCCATTCCAAACTATGGTCATGCTGCCACTCGCAAACCTGCCCGAATTCTCCGCCCATAAAAATTAATTTCTTTCCCGGATGGCCAAACATATAACCATACAGCAATCTAAGGTTAGCAAATCTTTGCCATTCATCACCCGGCATACGCCCTAAAAGAGAACCTTTCCCGTGCACAACCTCATCATGCGAAAGTGAAAGCATAAAATTTTCGCTAAACATATACAAAGCGCTAAAAGTCAACTCATCTTGATGATAAGTCCGGTAAATCGGCGGATTCTTGAAATATTCCAAAGTATCATGCATCCAGCCCATGTTCCATTTCATCCCAAAGCCCAAGCCTCCAACATCCGGCGGCTTGGAAACCATCGACCAGGAAGTTGATTCCTCCGCGATCATTTGAGTATCCGGAAATTCTTTATAAGTCGCGGAATTTAAACGGCGCAGAAAATCAATCGCGTCAATATTTTCTTTTCCCCCATATTGATTCGGAATCCATTCGCCGTCCTTACGTGAATAATCCAAATAAAGCATTGAGGCAACACCATCGACTCTTAACCCGTCGATATGATATTTCTCCATCCAGAAAATCGCACTGCTGATTAAATAACTGGCAACTTCGCCTCGGCCATAATTAAAAATATTGCTGCGCCAATCGGGATGATAACCTTTTCGCCTATCCATATGCTCAAATAAATGCGTGCCGTCGAAGAATCCTAAAGAATGCCCATCTTCCGGAAAATGCGAAGGCACCCAATCCATAATTACGCCGATATCATTTTTGTGAAAGGTATCAATTAAGCCCATCAATTCCTGCGGTGAACCATAAAATGTCGCCGGAGAGAAATAACTATCGCACTGATAACCCCATGAGCCGTAAAAAGGATGGGACAAAAGCGGCATAAATTCAATATGCGTAAAATTCATATCTTTAACATACTGCGGCAAGTGCATTGACATTTCCGAGTAAGATAAACTGCGGTTATTCTGTTCGGGGACTTTACGCCAAGAACCCATATGCACTTCATAAACAGAATACGGGCTATTGAATGAATTAAATTTATGTTTATTTTTACTCCAGGCGGTATCTTGCCAATTGTAATCCAGGTCCCAAACAACAGAAGCGGTTTTTGGCGGAATTTCACAATTGAAACCAAACGGGTCTTTTTTTTCGATTGTATAATTGCGGTATTTTGAGCGGATAAAATATTTATATAAATGGCCTTTGCGCACTCCCGGAATAAATCCTTCCCAAATTCCTGAGCCATCCCAACGCGGAGCTAAATAATGCGCGCCTCTATTCCAACCGTTAAAATCACCAATTACTGAAACAGATTCTGAGTTTGGCGCCCAAACCGCAAAATGAGTTCCGAGCTCTCCATCAACCGTAATCATATGCGCCCCAAGCTTTTCGTAAAGGCGGTAATTTGTGCCCTCACGGAACAAAAACACATCATGCTCGGTTAATAAGCTATGCCCGTATTTAATTGGTTTTATCATTCCATCCATAAGTATTTATAAATATGATGGTTAAGGATATTTTAAAGAAACAAAAATTATGCTTTTATATAATACACGAAAAACTTTCGATGTCTAGGATTATTTTTTATAGGAAAGCAAGTATTTGGAATATAAAGGGTTAGAAATGAAAATAGTCTTCAGTTTTCAGCGGTCAGTTGCCAGAAATATTGAGTCCTCTTATTACTGACAGCTGACCACTGACCACTTGTTCTACGTTGCTGCCATTATATCTTGTTCGCTATCTTCAGATACACCAAGCAGTAACGGCAAATTGCTAATAGGAGTTACATTAATAATTATCGGTAAAAATCCGTCAATTTGTATGCTTTTCATTTCATCAGGAGTCATCGGTAACGGAACTCCGTTGCCATCACGCTTAATAGTCAAATCCAGCAACGCCGGATTCAAGTTAATACCACCAACGTCAGGTTTTTTAATTTCTCCAGCCATCATTCGGTCGGGAGATACAGCTTCAATCCTTTTAATATATGCATCTATAATTTCTAAATCAGTTCTTTGTTTCGCTATATCACGCTCCCTTACTTGAATTGCATTGGGTGAAGAATCTTTGCTAGCTTTAAATGCGTTTATTGAAATCTCTGCATTTCCTATATTTATGCCGATTTCAGACCTAACTGCCTCCAGATGTGACAAAAGATTACCCGTAGTAATATCTTCCGCCTTAACATAACTTCCGTCTTGTATTGTCCCTAACATAAGACCCGGATGTTTTTCCATTGCCTCTTGAAGAACTTGCACTTTTGTAATTCTTGCAATATATCCATTAATTATGCCTAACTTTTCTTTTTGTTTGGCTAAGCTGTCTTCATAAAATGTTCGCTGTGCGGAATCCTTTTCAGCGATGAGAGAAGCTATTATTTTATCAGTATCACCGATTCCCGTTTCTACTGCACTCCTAGCACTAACCATAACCGGCAAGATATTATCCGCAGTAACTTCTCCTTTAACAGCTATATCTGACAAACGCGGATTACTAACCACTTCGTCACGAATATCGTTAACTGTCTCGCCCAAAATTGCAGTATCTCCAAACAATTGACGTATAGGTTTTTCAACCAAAGCAATAGTACGAGAATTTTCTCCAGTTGTTCCAGATAAAACAACATTCTTGACAGATTCTTCAATCTCTCCACCTTGATTTATTAGCCCGTATTTCTTAAGTTCCTTCTGTATAATCCAATTCATTTTATAATTTGGATCCCTAGCTGCCCTAGCCAAACGGCTAAGAACGAATCGTTTAAATCCATTGTTATGATATAAAAACTTAATCGCTTTCAAAGTAAACTGTGCTGTACCATAATCTACTTGAGCTCCATTCTGCATCAATGCAACAGCACCCATATTAACTTTTGCTAAAGAATCAACTGGGGTCGATACTATATTTCCTTCTCTATCAATATCTACCAACGCCAAAATAATACTCCTCATTTTTGGATCCAAAGCACCCTTGCTTTTTCCCCCTGGTAAAAGACCTCGAACCATCTCAAGTGCTTGCCTATCAATCCACGCCCACATCCTATAGCGCGGATTTAACGCTTGTTCCAAAAGCCCGCCTATTTGCACCCGGCCAGAGGATGAAATATGCCCAGCCGCTGAATTAATCCACGAACTCAAAATCTTTTCAGCCTGCCTTAATTCATTCGGGCTTACAGCCACAGACAAATCAACCTGCATCGGAAGTGCGTACATGAAAGAATCTATTGGGCCTATTCTCCTAATAGGATTATCAACCAAAGCAATAGTACGAGAATTTTCTCCAGTTGTTCCAGATAAAACAACATTCTTGACAG
>JAKLDK010000111.1 GCA_022703565.1 Candidatus Omnitrophota bacterium | reverse complement strand
AAAGTTTAAAAGCAGAATCAGGCGAATCTTCAGTTGTAGCAAAAGTTGAAGGCCGGTTTGATTCCTGATAACTGGTCGTAATGGTATCTGACCAATCTACGCCTAAATCCTTTAAAGCATCTTTATTAATTTCAATAATCTTTGCTTCCAAAACAACCTGCGGCTGAGGCACGTCTACTTTTTTAACAATATCCTCAACCTTTTTTATTTCTTCCGCAGTACCAATCAAAACCAAAGAATTGGTATCTTCGCTGACATTAATAGTATCCAATAAGTTATTAGTCATAGCCTTAACTTCCTGCGCCTTAATATACCGCACCTTAACAACCTGACTAATAAGATTATCACGGCGAAGCTTATCTTTAGACGTAACGAAAAGAGAATTACCGACCTTTTTAAAAGCTAAGCTGTAAGAATCAGCCAAAATATTTAAAGCCTCGCGAATCGGAACTTTCTTAAGATGTAAAGCTATAGAGCTATTTTTTAAGCTTGGGTCAAGGACAATATTTATCTGAGCAATATCTCCTATAGTTTGCAAGATACTCTCCAAATTAGCTTCGCTGAAATCAAGATCCATTGTTTTTTCTTGATTCTCTTTCTTAATAACACTGTCTAAAATTTGGTCCGAGCTTAAAAATGTAGTGGTTTCTTTAACCGCCTCCGGAGCCTTAATCATTTCCGGAAGAGTTATTTGTTTCGCTTCGCTAAACGCTTTATCAATAATCAAATCGCGCTGCATTTGTCCAATTTTCATCGAACTATTGTCTTCCGCCTCCGCTCCGGAAATTAACGGAACAGCCCAAATCCCGCCCAACATAATCAGAATAAATAAATTAATTAATATTATAATTTTTTTCATTTTTCCCCTCTTTTTATTATAAATTCATTATCCCCTCTTTTAAAAACAACCTGGTCAACATCAATTCTCTCGATATTGTATTCGCCCAATTTATCATGCGGACGGAAAACTCCCGATTTCAGATTACTCTTTAAATACACCCGGGATTCTTCGCCCATTTTAATCACGCCAACTAAAATTATATCTTCTAAAATATTTTGTGATTGGTTTATCGGGGTATTAGCATTAATATCGTCAGAAGAAATCGGCAAATATTCTTTTTGAAAGAGCGGCTTAAACGGATCACGGCTCATTGTTAAAGGCTTTCTTTTGGGCTTTAAAAGAATCTTGGCTAATTCAGTGCTATCAATCGGCTGGAGCAAAAGACTCTCCGCCGGCACTACCGCTGCCGCTGATTCTTTATTCTTTCCGGAGCTAACCTTTAAAATATCTCCGCATCCCAGAGAAGTTCCGGTAAGGGCATAAACTATAAAATATATTACTAATCGTTTTATCATAATTTCACATCACTTAACCTTTTAAGGCTATAAATTCTAAACATAAATTCACAAGTTAATTGCGGATATTGATTGCCGGAGCTGATTTCCACGTTGCTCACAGTTAACAATTGCCGATAATTCTCAATTGAATACAGAAAATTTACAATAGACTCAAAAGAACCTTGAATCTTAATACGAATTGGCATCGCCGCTAAAGTCAAGACTTCATTGATTTGCTCCTTGGGGTCTTTAATTATTGGTTCTTCAAAACCATCATAAACCCGGGCCCGTTTTGAATTCTTGTTAGAATTCTGCATCGTTTTGGGGACAGTGACTTCGCTAAACTGCTGCGATTTCATTTCTAAAACATATACGGAAGATTTCTCGGCCGAATTAGAAATACCGTCTAAGAATGCCGGGACATCTCGCTCTTCAAATAATAAGCCCTTAAATTCCTCTTGCTCTTTTTTATAACTTTCAATAGAAAGCTTCGCCAATTCTACATCTTTTTGCAACTTAGCCAACCGGTCATTATCTTGGTTAAGGGCTTCAACCGCATTTAAAGAAGAGTAGTAACTTCTTACCGCAAATACCATCCAGAGGGCAGTAAACACAAAACAAACTGCAATCGCGCCCAGGAGAATTTTTTGTATGCTCTTTCTTTTATTCATTATCTTGACTCAACTTTATGTTTGCTTGTATCCCAAAACTAAATATCTTTTGCTTATTAACTTCTTGTTCAGTTAAATAACTAAACTTTCCCTGCTCCAAAATAGAAGACGTATCAACCTTACGCAACATTTCCGCAATAGCTTCCATCCGGAAAGCTTCTCCGGTGAAAACAGCAATTCCCGATTCATTAACTTTAAATGTTTTTAAAGACAATTCTTCCGGCAATTCCGTTGAAACAACACTTAACACCTCCGACCAAGACAAGCGGTTTAAAAGCTTGACATAGGTCGCTTGGGCTAAAAGCTGGCTTCTTATTGCGATATATTCATCTCTAACCTTAAAAAGCTCTTGCGACTGGCTCTCTAACTCTCGAATCTTTTCTTCGGTAATTATGGATTTCTTGATAGCGTTTTGTTTGCTCTGAGAATATTTATAAATAATCCCACCGAAAACAAGGCTTACAATAGCGGCAAAAACTACCGCCCCGGATAAAATCTGGCTAACATACCGCTTAAACTGAGAACTCTTAAAGAAATGCGCCAAAGAATATTGCGGATTAATTTTATTTAAAAAGCAAACTGCCGGAACACAACCTAAAAGATAAATAGAATTACATGCTTCCAAATCACCCAGTTTAATATTCGGCAATTTCTCAATATTAATCGCCTCAATATTCCATTTCATATCTTTACGCAAATGCTCGTCAAATGATCCCGCCCGTTCCTGATCGCACAAAAGCCAAATCTTACTTACAACTTCCCTTTTATTCTCGAGCAAATTCGATTTCAAAACCCGCTTAATTTCCTCCGTCCAGCCGATATAAGACGGCATATCTATTCTGCCTTTTAATTCAGCCGGAAATATATTTTCAATCCCGATATTGGTCGTATAAAAATACCTTATTTTCCTATCCTGGAATAAAACGAAATAAGTGAACCGATCCTCAAGAACAATCAGAGACTGAACACCGTCTTTAAACTCGTCTTTTGATAACAACCCGACAAAGTTCAGTGGCGAAACTTCAATTTCACGGCAAGGAATTCCTGTTTGCTGAATTTCCGCAAGCAGATATTTGATTAAATCATTAGCAACAGCGGCAAATATAACTTTTGTTTTATTTCTATCAAACTGGTATTTTTGATAAACATACTCAAAATTTTGCTCAGCCAAGCTAGGAATTTTCTCTATTTCTCCCTGAAGAATAACCTCAAAATCATTTTGACCAGTTTGGGGTAGGTTTAATTGATGAATTACGGTATCTTGACGATTGATAGTCAAGAATATCCGGGAAGGTTTGGTGTTGCTCTGAGAAATAATTTCTTTTATAAATTGAGCCAAAGCCCCGGGAAGAGTAGTATCCACCTTAAATAAGGATACTCCCGTCCTATTTAGAGCTAGTTCCTTACCCTTTTTTTCGAAAAAGAGATACCTGATTTTTTGCTCTGACAATTGCAGAGCCAAAAATGTCTTAGCCATTGGTTTCCTGTTTATCAGACCGCGAATAAATCTCGGTTGAGAAATATAAGGAATTAGTTATGGTCAATGTTTCTTGGCGGCCAAACAGCAAAGTGAGTAGCCTTGTCACTAATAAAGCCTCGGTCACTTGCCACAACCGTATAAGTTGTACCAAATGGGCAAACCGGAGCAACATCTAAATATTCAGGAACCAATTCTCCAACAGTGTCACACTGAGCCCAATCTCTTGTTTCGGTGTAACATAATTGTAAGGCCGTATCAATAGAACGTAAATTTGAGGCGCATTCCTTGTTATTAGCTTGTTTAATAGCCTTAAGAGTATTCGGCAAAATTAACCCGACTAAAACGCCGATAATAACTAAAACAACCAATAACTCAACTAAAGTAAAACCTTTTCTCATTTTCTTCTCCTTGTTTTTACAAACTTTTTATTTCTACCCCAAGAATTAAAATCTATCCAGTTTTAAAAGATTAAAAGTTTATCCGCGTAATAATTACAAAAGATACTTCCGTGCTCCAATAAACTGCTTTTTACAGCCGATAAACTTTACTTTTAAAAAATATACTAAAGTGTAACATATTTTTTTTATGTTTGGCAAGTCGAAGTGATATGCGCGTTAAATCATAAAAATCGAGTAAAACACAAGCAATTATTACCGACGAGAATATCTGCTCCGGCTTATAATGCCCTGAGGGCTCCTTGCAGTGAGAATATTGGCAAGTATGTACCAAGAAAGACGATTAGAATAATACCGCCCAACAAAACAATCAACAAAGGTTCTAGCATCGTAAGAAATTTGTAAAGCAGATAATCGACTTCTTCATCGAGATGATTAGCAACTTTTTCTAAAACTTGCGGAAGTTTTCCGCTGTTTTCTCCGATGCCAACCATCTCAACTAAAATAATCGGAAAAGCTTTAGTCGACTTAAAAGCCTCGTACAAAGAGCCTCCCTCGGTAACCTGTTTGCGGATGTCGCTAATAGCATTTTCGACGCGGACATTCACTACTGTAGTTTTCGCAACATCAATCGCTGAAACCAAACGCACCCCGCCGCCAATTAGCAAACTTAACGAACGAGAAAATCGCGCTACGGAAAGAGGATAAAATATCTTTTTGACAAAAGGCAGGCGTAATTTTAGAGAATCAATAAAATAACTGAACGTTTTAGTGGGGCGCATAATCTTATAAAACAAAATGCCCAAAACCACTACCGCCCCTGTTATTATAAGGAAATTGACATTGCGTAAAATATTGGAGATATTAAAAAGGATTTGCGTTAGTAACGGTAATTTTGCATTCAAATTGACCAGTACTTTCTGAAATGTTGGGACGACAAACATAAACATCCCCATTAATACCAAAAATGCAAAACTTAAGACAATAATTGGATACATCGTCGCTCTTTTAATACGCACAATAAATTTCTTTTGCTCCTGTAAATTCTGGCTTAGCTTTCTTAGAACCTCAACCAAACCAGCGCCAACCTCAGCCACACCTATCAGCGCTAAATACATTTTAGAAAAAACATTAGGAAATGCGCTAAAAGCATCCAGGAGATTAGCCCCGTCTTCTATGCTTTGGCGGATATAACTTACAATAATCTGGATGTTCTTCGATTCCGACTGTCTCCAAAGGATATGTAGGGCTAAAAGTATTGGCACTCCCGCCTCGACGAGAGAAGAAAGCCGATGAGTAAACATTAAAAGTTCATCTAGGGTTAAGCTAATCCGGGCTAACCGGCTAAGGTCATATTTATCGGCAGAAACAAAATAGTTATCGGAATTACGAAATTGCCTTTTAACATCATTGATATCTTTAGCTTCGGTAATTCCAAAAAGCGTTCGTCCAGTATCGTCTCTTAATTTATAAAGGAAAGCCGGCATATTAAATATTCTCGGTCAAAGTGGCCCGCAGAACCTCTTCGTAAGAGGTAATTTTATCAACAACCTTCTGATACCCGGCCATGCGTAAGGTTTTCATCCCATTCGCAGAAATAGTTTTTGTAATTGCCTGATCACTCGCTTTATTTAAAATCATACTTCTTACATCCGAAGTAACCTTAAGGATTTCAAATAAACCCACCCGCCCGGAATAACCAGTATTAAAACATTTGTCACAACCAACCGGCTTAGCTAAAGTTATCGGCTTGGCAATTGACAATTCAGCCGAAATAATCTCTTCAATTTCCGGGTCAGCTTTCATTTCTTTCTTACAATGCAGGCAAAGGCGCCTTACTAATCTTTGCGCCACCACTCCCACAATCGTCGAACTCAAAAGAAACGATTCCACATTCATCTCCAAAAACCGCGTGATTGCGCCCGCGGCCTACTCGAACCTGCGTTTCCGGTATGTGCGGGACGGCGGACAGACGTTCACGAGGGAAGCGCCGAGTGGGGACAGCATTCATCCTGGTTGCCGACCCGCGAGGGGAGGCCGGCGAGCG
>JAKLDK010000110.1 GCA_022703565.1 Candidatus Omnitrophota bacterium | reverse complement strand
AAATTTAATATAAAAGAGCGTATTGTCGTCGGCATAATAGCCCGCTTGTCGGAAGTTAAGGGGCAAGATGTATTAATAAAGGCTATTAATACCGCCTTAAAATCTAATCCGGATATTTGTTTGGCAATTGTGGGAGAGGGAAAGACTGAAGAAGCGTTGAAAAAGCTAGCCCTTGATTATTCAATTGAAAACAAGGTTATGTTCTTGCCGATTATAAATCAGACTAGTGAAATATTGCCTTTGTTCGATATCTTTGTAATGCCTTCGCGGCAGGAAGGTTTGGGATTGGCGGTTATGGAAGCGCAAGCTTGCGGCCTGCCGGTTATAGCTTCGAATATCGGCGGGTTGCCGACTTTAGTTAAAAACAATGTTAATGGGATTTTAGTTGAGCCGGAAGACCCCGATGCTTTGGCAAAAGCAATAATAAACTTAGCGGGAAACCCTGAATTACGTAAAACCATGGGATTAGCTGGTCGAGTGTTTATCGAACGCAACCATTCGTTAAAAGATATGGCGGAAAAAATCGAAAGAATTTATGCAGAAGATATTAGTAATTAATGTTAATTGGCTGGGAGATGTTATCTTTTCATCGCCTATATTTAAGGCTTTAAGAGAGAATTATCCCAAAGCTGAAATAACTTGCCTGGCGCCAATACGGGTCAAGGAAATTTTGGAAAGCATTCCTTTTATTGACGAGATAATTACTTTTGACGAGAGGGGTACTCATCGCACGCTCTTAAGCAAATTTAATATGATTCGGACTTTAAGCAAAAAGAAATACGATATTGCTTTTATCCTGCATAAATCTTTTACCCGGGCATTATTGGCTTATTTATCCGGCATACCGGTTAGGGTAGGTTATGCTACGAAGAATCGCCGGAGGCTTTTAACTCATCCTATTCCCGAGCCGGCAGAGCCAGTCCATCGCAGTGATTATTACATTAATATGTTCGAATCTTTTGGTGTTAAATTCAGGGACAAAAAAACATTTTTATCTGTTTCGGTTGAGGCCAAAGATAAAATAGACGATCTTTTAAGCAAAAATGGAATAAGAAGAGAAGATTATCTTTTGGTAGTTAACCCGGGAGGGAATTGGGCTTTAAAAAGATGGCCGGCGGACAATTTCAATAAATTACTTAAGAAAGTATCATTTTACGAGGGCATAAAAATTGTTATATCCGGAGCGCCGAAAGATAAACTCTTGGCGGAAAATATTTCAAAGGGGATGAATAAAAAGGCGTTGATTATCGCCGGAGAAATGAGCATCAAGGAGTTAATCGCCTTAATGAAAAGAGCGGATTTGGTTCTTTCCGCAGATTCCGGGCCTTTACATTTAGCTAATGCGCTTGGTACCAAGACAATAGCGATTTTCGGGCCAACGAACAAAAATATTACCGGGCCGAAAGGTAGTGGAGAGGCAACGATTTTATGTAAGGAC
Source organism: Candidatus Omnitrophota bacterium (assembly GCA_022703565.1). GTDB lineage: Bacteria > Omnitrophota > Gorgyraeia > Zapsychrales > Zapsychraceae > JADFZM01. The sequence goes on along the minus strand of JAKLDK010000110.1, from coordinate 4,514 downwards.
ATTGGTTGCAACCGCACACCATGTTATTTTCTGGAATGTGCTAATAATTTATGCATGCAAGCGGTTAATGCCGATGAAGTGTACAGAGAAATAGTAAGAATTAGAGTTGGAAAATGAGAAGTATTGACAAAAAACTAATTAAAAAAATATTGGTAATATCTTTAAGCAATATCGGGGATGTGATTTTGACCCTTCCGGTTATTGATAAGCTGATTGAAGATTTCTCGGAAGCGAAGATAAGCGTTGTTATCGGGCCGAAAGCAAAAACACTTTTGTCGGAAAATAAAATATTCGACCAAGTCTATGTCTTTGATAAGCATCAGCCGTTAATTCAAACGATTAAATGGGTATTATCTTTAAGAAAAGAGCGCTTTGATTTGGTTGTTGATTTGCGCCATACAGCTATTCCAGTTTTTATTAATGCTAAGAATTCAAACTCGTTATTGTCAAAGAAAGAAGAACTGCATAAAAAGAATCAGCATTTAAAATGTTTAAAGTCTATTTATGATTTCCAAGGATATGCGCAAAAAAGAAGCTCGTTATATGTTTCATCCGAAGATAAAAAGTATATAGAAGGCACGTTGAGCGTAAATCAAATTATGGATAAGAAATATTTAATTATTTCCGCCGGAGCTGCTTCCGAGGATAAAAGATGGACAGAAGAAGGTTTCGCTCAATTAGCCGACTATTTTATTGATAATTATGGCCTAAAAATAATATTTGTCGGGGATGAAAATGACCGCAAGATAACACAAAATATTTTTAAAGTAATGCACAACGAAGCGCTAAATTTATGCGGGCGCACAACTTTGGTTCAATTAGCTGAAATTATTCAGCGCAGCTTCTTTGTTGTTGCCAATGACAGCTCCGTTATGCATATGGCCAGTTATTTAGATGTGCCGACATTGGCTATTTTTGGCCCTTCTAACCCAAAGCTTTATGGCCCCTGGGGAAAGCAATCCGCTTATGTTAAAAACTGTGATAGCTGTTTAAAGTGTAAAGACAAAAACACTATGTCCAAGCATAGCTGTCTTTTGAGTTTGGCTAGCGAAGATGTTATCAACCGAATATTAATATCAAACGATAAAGTTGAGTTCAAAGGATGAAAGAATTTAAAAACATATTAATTGTGCGCACCGATAGAATCGGAGACATTATTCTTACTACTCCGGCGATAAAAGCCCTTAAGAAAAGGTTTAAAGACGCCAGAATAACTATTTTAGTTACTCCGCAGACCAAAGATTTAATTGAAGGGAATCCTTATCTTGATGAAATATTGGTTGACGACCGGAAAAAAGACAATAAATATTTCTTCGGTTTCTTGAAATTGATAGTTTTGTTGTGGCGTAAAAAGTTTGATTTGGCGGTTGTTTATCACACCAAGAAAAGGACTAATTTGCTATGCTTTTTAGCCGGAATTCCTAACCGTTTGGGTTATAAGAATAATAAGTTCGGCGGATTGTTAAACATGCCGGTAATTGATGTGCGTAACGACGGAAAAAGGCATGAATCAGAATATTGCCTTTTGCTCCTAAAATGTCTTGGAATTGAAGAAAAAGAAGTTGATTTATATGTTACTGTAAAAAAAGAAGCGGAAGAATGGGTTCAGAAAACTTTTAGCAATATTAGTTTATCGGGAAAGAAAATAATCGGAATTCATCCTGGCGCTAGTGATCCTTCACGCCGCTGGCCGGTTGAGAATTTTATTGAGCTGATGAATAAAATTGTCCTTAAATATAATTGTTTATTTGTTGTTTTGGGCGATGCTTTTTTGCGCAATGAGGCGGATAAGATAAAAAAGGAAGTAAAGGCCGAAATAATAGATTTAATCGCGCAAACTAATGTCAGCCAGTTAGTAAGCATAATAAAGAAAATGGATTTGTTAATATCCAATGATTCTGGCCCGGTACATGTTGCGGTAGCTTTAGAAAAGCCTTTAATCTCAATTTTTACTCGAAATCAGCCCGGGATAAACGATACCCGCTGGAGGCCGTTAAATAAACAGGCAATTACGATTAGCGTACCTTTGGAGGATAAAGTTGATTTCTCAAAAGCGGGCAAGATTGACCCTAAAAATTTGCAAAATATCCCTGTTTCCCGTGTTTTAGAAGCTGTTGACGCACTTATTAAACTATGCTAGAATCAACACTCGATTTTGCCAGTATTATAATTATTATCAATAATTACCAAATAATATGAATAAATATAAGAATATAATCTCCAAATTCAACAAGAAAAAGATTATGGTTATCGGGGATATTATGCTGGATAGGCATATTCAGGGCAATGTTACGCGTATTTCACCAGAGGCCCCGGTTCCAGTTGTCTTGGAAGAGAAGTCTTTTTATACGCCCGGTGGAGCAGCTAATGTTTCTAATAATTTAAGGAGTTTAGGCGCCAAAGTATTGCAAATTGGCCGTACTGGTAATGATTTTGAGGGGAAAATACTAAAAAGAGAGTTGAAGCGTAAAGGAATTGATCTGAGCGGTATTTTTGTTGATTCCAAAGCTCCGACTATTACCAAAACCAGAGTTATTGCCCTGCATCAACAAGTTGTTAGAATTGACCGGGAAAAGACAAATGTTAAGATTGATAAAAAGATATTTGATAAAATTTGTGAGCTTATTTCTAGCGAAATCAATTCTTATGACGGAATAATAATCTCTGATTATGGGAAAGGAATTGTTACTCCGGAATTGCTTTCTTTCGTTTGTTCTTTGTCTTTAAAAAAGAAAAAGGTCATTACTGTGGACCCTAAAGTAGAACATTTTGCATATTATCGTAATGTTACCGGAATAACTCCCAATTTAAAAGAAGCTGAAAATGCAATCCGCAATATTAAGATTACTGAGAAATCGGCGCAAAAATTAGCAATCCATAGCGACAAATTAGATTCGGATGAGATGATTAATTTGGCCGGAGAAGAATTGCTGAAGTATTTGAATTTAGAATCTTTATTGATAACTTTAGGCGAGCGCGGGATGAGGCTTTTTGAAAAAGGGAAGAAAGTTGTTTCAATCGCAACCAAAGCGCGTGAAGTATTTGATGTTACTGGTGCGGGGGACGCGGTTATTTCTTTATTTACTTTGAGCCTGGCTTGCGGGGCTTCAAAACGTTTGTCAGCGGAATTATCCAATATCGCTGCCGGTATTGTCGTCGGTAAATTAGGTTCAGTAGCGGTAACAAAAGAAGAATTAATTGAAGGAATAAATAGAAATTAATATGAAAATTATCGGAGTTATTCCAGCAAGATGGGCTTCAACCAGGTTTGAAGGAAAGGTTTTGGCGGAGATAGCCGGGAAACCGATGATTCAACATGTTTGGGAAGAAGTAAGAAGAAGCAAAGTCTTAAATGATGTTATTATTGCTTGTGATGATAAAAAAGTTTTAATGTGTGCTCAATGTTTTGGCGCTCGGGCAGTTTTGACGTCGCCTAAACATGCGTCGGGTACAGATAGAATTGCTGAAGCGGTCAAAAACATTAAAGCCGATATAATTGTTAATATTCAAGGCGATGAGCCTTTGATTAAGGTTAAAGTGGTTGACGAGTTAGCCCGGGCTCTTTTAAAAGATAAAGATGCGGATATGGCGACGGTAATTAAGGTTATCGAAAAGAACGAAGAGCTAGCCAATCCCAATGTTGTTAAAGTTGTTATTGATAAAAATAAGAATGCTTTGTATTTTTCCCGTTCTTTGATCCCTTTTAACCGGGACAAATCGGAAGTAAAATATTACAAGCATTTAGGAATTTACGCTTACCGTAAAAGTTCTTTAGTGAGGTTTACAAAATTAGCCAAATCAAAATTGGAAAACATTGAAAAATTAGAGCAATTACGCGCGTTAGAAAACGGTTTTAAGATTAGAGCGATTGAAACTACTATTGAGACAGTCGGAGTTGATACTCCCGAAGATTTAAAGAGAGTCGTTAAATTAATGAAGAAGAAAAGAATATGAAAAAGATAAATATCGGAAAAGTACAAATCGGAAATAATTTACCTTTTGTTTTAATTGCCGGACCTTGTGTAATTGAAAATGCCAAAATGGCTTTGGAAATTGCCCTGGAGTTAAAGGAAATAACGGGTAAATTGAATGTGCCTTTTATTTATAAAGCCAGTTATGATAAAGCCAATCGGACTTCAGTTGATTCCTTCCGCGGCCCTGGAATAAATGAAGGAATGGATATTTTAAACCAAATTAAACAAAAAGCCAAAGTGCCTATTTTAAGTGATGTCCATTCGGTTGAAGAGGCTGAATTCGCCTCAAAGGTTTTAGACATCATTCAAATACCAGCGTTTTTATGCCGGCAGACCGATTTATTATTAGCAGCGGGAAAAACGAATAAGATAGTTAACATTAAAAAAGGGCAATTCTTAGCGCCGTGGGATATTAAAAATGCGGTAAAAAAAATCGAATCCACGGGCAATAAAAATATTTTATTAACAGAACGTGGAGTTTCTTTTGGGTATAATAATTTAGTTAGTGATTTTCGCGCGATTTTAATTATGCGTAATTTT
>JAKLDK010000011.1 GCA_022703565.1 Candidatus Omnitrophota bacterium | reverse complement strand
CTGCCTTAAAGCCCATTGAATTAATTCCAACCGCCAGGAAACCCAATAATAATTCTGGAATGTACGCTCCGTTTCTTCCGCGTACCAAAGCGCTTCCGTCGCTAAATAATACGGAATCGATTTAAAGGCATCTTCCCGGCTAACACCGCTAGTTTCAAAATACGCATCAAAGAAGGCCTTAAGCATTTTCCCTAAATTATCAATTAAAACCGGATTATTTTTCCGGGCATCAATCATAGAAATTATAACTTTAGCCAGATCTTTGCTGCGCGTCCCCGGAGAAGAAGCTTCCGCATCAATTGCCGCTTTAATTTCACCGGTAAACGGATCAATAAAGAAATTCCATGGCGACGGGTCACCGTGATTCATGACCAATTCACGGTCAGAATGCTTCTTACCCGCCTTTATAAAGTCTTCTTCTCTTGATAAATTATTATGTTTGCCCGTCGCCCTCAAATATTCCAAGCGTTTTCTAATCCTTTCTTGGCGGTTTACTACGCTTTGGATGAGGTAAAGCATTTTGCGAATAGGCTGTCGCGGCTGTTCATGTATTTTAGAAAGCACCCTGGCTAATGAGCGCATTGCTTCGTTCAACCGCTCGGTATCAATAGAAGTATTTTGAATATAATCAAAAAGAGAGATAAGGCCTTCACTGGCGACATTGACAAAAATTAACGCTTTAACGCGGTTGTTAACATACAAAAGCTGCCCTTTAAATAACATATTAAACCGGCTAAAGTAATCACGCTCTTTTTGATAGGCGAAATCCGGGTCATGATTAAACTTCAAAACATATTTCTTTGTCCGGGAATAAAGGACGAGCTTGTCTCCCCGGCGGGTGATAACCTCAGTGCCGCAATTAGCCTTTAGATAATTCGCCAGCTCAGTTAAATCGTTGAATATGCCGGGATTTTCTGAATATAACTGCCGGATTTTATGACGTAACTCTTGGAATTCATCGTCCTGCCACGCCGGATTAGCCTTGCCTAATAAAATCGCCGAACCCAAGCTCAATCCTGAAGCTTGCAAATCAACCGGAGCAAACATAAACAAAGCCGTGGCTATAATAGCGATTATTAAGCCACGGACTATTTGGGACACGTTAGTATCATGTCCCCTAAGGTGTCCCCTATCATCCGCTGTCGTTGCGAGCGCTGTTGGCGAAGCAATCTCTTCTTCTCTACCAAAATTACTTCTCCCCTCACGAATGTCCGGGGCTCCGCTTTCTTCTACGCTGCCCATTCCCGCCATAAAACCATAAATCTTTTCTGATGCGGCTATCTTAATAAAAGTACATTCTTTAGCAGTAATAATGTCGTGGCGTGTGTACTCCCGGTCGATAAACATTTCCCCTCGCAAAGCACATCCAAACATATCAGCAACATCGTCAGTTAATTCTACAAAACCATTTTCAATTAATTCTTCCGCCAATTTTAACCAATTATTACCCCGGGATTTTGCGGTTTCCCTAATAATCCTACCCGGATAACCCATCTGCTCTTCTTCTTGATATTTCTCATTAAAAAACTGGATAAACATCGGGTCAACGAGATAATACTTTCCATTCATTCCAATAACTAAGAATCTGTGCCAATACCCGATATCTTCAACCTTATCGCCAAAGATATTCTTTGCCTGTAACGGACTAATAATTATTCCCGCCCTTCCTTCAAAAATAGTTTTGAGTCGATGCGCAATGCCATATTGAGCATAGCCGCACATCCCTTCCATTAATTCAGCAGTTATTGGCTCGTCATTCGGTTTGTCTTTAAACCAGAGGATAGCCCGGCGGAATTCACCAATCGTTCTAACAATGGCCTCGACTAATTCATCTTTCGGATTTTTATTTACAACAAAAGGCCTGTCCTTCTCTTCACTTAAGCTACTTAAACCAAACGCTTCTCCCGTATTTCCGCTATCGCTGTTTCGCCCGGCGGCAATAATTTCCCCACCGGCATTTTCTTCCAAATCAGATAAAGACACATCCTCTAAAGAGGCGATATGTTTATCCAAACGAAGCACTTCTTTCCGGTCATATTTAGAATGAGAAAAGCCCAAATTCTGAGCAACTTGAGCTATAAATTCTGCGTTATTACGTATGCCTTCATCAATAGAGCGAATCCTTTCCATTAAATTCATGAAATTTAAGTTTTCATAAAATCCTAATATACTTGGAAAGCCATAAGTAATTTCTTGAAGAATATATGGCAAGGAAGGATTAGCTTTTTCAACAAAGCGCAATTCGGTAAAATAAGCAATGGCTTCGGTATTTGTTATCAAGGGGTCTTCTTCTCCTAAAGACCAATTGACTCCCAGAGCAGAAGCCATTAATATTTCGGCAGTTTCGTGCAGTAATTTTGCGGCAAGTAAAGTTAACAGAGCTTTTTGTACCGGCGGGCTTAGGTTTCTTACATATTCACTTTCATCAAAAAGCCAGCGTAATGAACTATCAATTAAAATATAGAACTTCCCGTCATTCATCCTTTGAGCGCGGAAACTGCCGGGAAGATTATCAGCATAAAATATTCTTTTCTCTCGGATAAGTTGGGCCAAGAGATTTACGAGCGATTCTTTTCCGGTAAAATTAGCGGTTTCCTTTATAACAGCGAAGGCTTTTTCCATAACCGCATAATCAACTTCTTCAAAATCCTGGTCTAAGCTAAATATTGGCAATGCTTGTTTTGCTATCTCTTCTTTAATGTCTGAGATTTTGTTTTTATATCTTTTATCCATTAAAATAAATTTTCCACTACTTTCTCCATCATAAAAATTTATAAGCTCTTCATATATAGCCATTAACTTTTCTAAAGGAAACATCTCAGTGCCAACCAGCGTTATTGTAATGTTCTCACCAAAACTAATGCCAAGCTTTGGAAGAGAAAGCCCTCCGCTACGCGATTCTTGCCCGCTCACAATTATCCCTTCATCATTACTAAAAAATATTTGTACCGGGAATAAGCTCATTTCATCCGTTAATGCTTGCAATGCTTGCGAAGGCCGAATATGTAAACCGTCTCCCCACCTAATCTTAAATGACTTGGTGAGCATTTTGAAATCCGGCGAGCCTAAGAAATCTATCGCCCGCAACATACCCGAATCTCGGCCGTCTTTGCGGACATCATCCTGATTTTGAATTGCGGCATCATTACGCAAAGCTTGACGTTGGCTCAAATTCTTTTCTTCCTCGGCGATTAGCTTTTCTTTTAATCTTTCCGCCCATGCCCGGGCTGTTTCATTAGGCCCTTTATAAAAATATCCGGTTACTGTTGTGCCAAAATTCTTTCCGTTTCTTAATTCCTTATGCCAAACAAGTTCAGGGACAATCGGAGCAACAGCATCTGATTGATTTCCTCCCCACATCCGGTGATCTTGAAAAACAATTCCCACATCATGCGGGGTCCTAATTAAAGTTACAGTCGCATTGATACCGGTTGAATAGGTAAGCCCTATTCCTTCCACTCCATATTTTCCGTAAGAACGCATCCAGCCGATAGCCTGCCCGATTGAAACAATCGCACCTCTAACATCCGCCTGCTTTTTGGTATGCCTAAAACCTTTTCCCGCGTCGACAACCGCTACCCTTGTATATTCCGCGGCCTCTTCTCTAATAATAAGCGCTATCTTTTTTCTGACATGCTGGCTGACATTACGCACAATTTCATACAAAAATGAATTCTCACGGCCGCTTCTGTCTCTAGTGTCATATCCCTCTTCTAATACATACCTGACATATTGGATAAAATCAGCCCCCGGCCTTCCGGTTAACCGCTCAAACATCGTCGGATAAGCTTTTACTTCAACGCTTATATTACTGCGGCGGCTCAATTCCTCATAAACCGCGCGTAATTTATCGTAATCTCTCTTTGCCCACCTCTTTTGCCTTATAGTTTTCTGCCAGAGAATAATCAGCTCATTCTCATTTAAAGATGATAACAAGGCGTCATTATTCTTCCTGCCAAACTGCATCTTGCTAATTGCCAAAGATCCTAAAACAAACAATGCGCCGCTTAAGATTAATCCTTTGACTAGATTAAAATCAGCACTAGCTCCTTCTTTAACAAATTCTTCCGTCAAGCCCCAAGCCCTATCCGAGGACAAACCAAGCATGATAAATGCCAAAATAATTCTCGTGAATATTCTTTTTACTACATTTGGAATCATCATTGGAACGCCGCTCTTACGATACCTTAGGAATTCATTGCCATATTTCATCCACAAATTAAACTCTTCATTTAAAATCGTGGCACAAACACTAACAAATTGCGCTAAAGCCAGAACTGCGGTAAAAATTGACGGGAATATTATATAAATCGCTAATGAACTAATTTGCAACAAAGCATACGACGGATGACGGACATATTTATAAGGCCCGTGCTTAATTAAGCTGCTCTTGGAGTTAATTTTGGCTGCCTTTTCTATTTCCGCGCTTAACCAATACAAGGTGCGCTTGACAAAGTAAGAGCTCAATGCCAGCAATGTTGTTCCGATCGCAATGCGAACAATTGAAAACGCCGGAATTATGGCAGAGAATTCTTGAGGAGAATGTGTAAAAGAATAAATAAATATAAAAACCGGCGTCGTCCAGAATCCGATAAATTTACCAAGATATTGAAGCGAAGAATAAAGCTCTTTTCCTTCTTTCCACGACTCTCTTAACTCTTCTATGCTGTTATACTCTTTCTCTCCCGCCAAATCCCAGGGATGGCTGACAAAACATAATCCACAAGCCCAAATTACGGATTTATTAATAATCCAAATTATTGCATTTATGATAAAAACCGCTAACTGCAATAAAGAACGCACCACAATCCATACGGCTGTAATAGCCACTTTACGTCCGGTGATTAATATTACGCTAATAGCTCCCGGGACATAACCTATAAAGTCAAATGAATGGAGAATAAATTCTTGGGCACAGGCGGGAATAAGAATTTTGTTTAAGAAAACATGCCCCGCCTCATGGTTTCGCGGATTATAAATAAGAAGGCTATCGCAAACAGGCGCGTAAACTATTCTTCCGCTTCTCATAACATAAGCCACCGGTTTATTGATATTCTTCAAAATCCCGTCACTAAAACCATGATTGGCAACTGCCTGGGCGATATCAAACATTTTTATGATATTCCAGGCAATAATAATGATAGAACCTATCGCAATCACCGGATGTTTTGCCCCAAAGCTTAAACCAATTACTAGCCATATCAATCCGGTTAATAAGCAATCTGAGAATTTGCTGTTTTGAGTAGAAGCGTCCAAATGCTTTGCTTGAATATCCCCATCCGAATCAAGAGAAATACTTTCCGGATTTACGCTCTTATCGCTTTTCGGCCGCGCGACCTTTACGGCTGGGCCTAACGGATAATAATCGCTAATATATTTCTTGCCTTTTCCAACACTTAAAAGCAATTTTCTATACAAAATAAGCGCCTGATAACGTAGCCATTCGATCGGTTTTGTCGTCGAATGTTTTCTTTTCCCCTGTAAATTCTCCGGCAAATAGCTGTTATCCGCCCAGACCAATAACTTCCACGGATTATTAAAATTGCTTGAATCATAAGCAAAAACTGTAACGCCGGCATAAGGGACATTTCCTAGCTTTTTAAATACCGGTTCATATTTATTGTAAGGAATCGCTAATATCGACATGACCGCCAATAAAATCGTCATTCCATGCGTGCCAAGGGCAACAATTTTATCTTTACCGTTTGCTACTTCATCCAGGAATTCTTCAAAGTCTTTCTTAAATTGCGCGACAGAATAGTCGGGGGTTGAATATTCTTCTGGATCAGCCATAAACTGCGGTAACTTCTCATAAAACGGATTAATATCAGTTTCTCGCAAGAACTTCTTTATCTCGAGCATTTTTCTTCTCGAGCTCGCGGCCGGCCTTAATAATTCATAGGCCCGTTCAAGGTCGCTTGTTACAAAACGGGTAATCGCAAAGTTTCTTAATAATTTAGCAAGTTTTCTTCTTTGTCTTAAACCCCTTAGTGTCGGCGGCGACATTGTCGTAAAGGTTTGTTGTAAATCAAAAAGATTTGTTGTCGATTCCATATGACGAACAATAAATAATAATTTCGCCTCAGGATTATTTTGAACCCACCGAGGATAATCGCTTAAGAACGTATTTATGCCGGGATAAACTGGATTTAATTCTTCTTCATTTAACGCATCGCGGGCGCGCGCTAGAGTTCTTACACGTGGATCGATATCTAAAATGGCCCGCTTTAAGAATTCCTCGCCTAAATCAATATCATTAACACTTACCGGCTGGCCGGATTTGTACTCAGCACTATATGCTCTATTAGAGTTACGGCTACCAGGCACAACCTGGACTAAAGTACTGCCGATATAATTACGATGGCAAGCTTCATTTATAAAATAAATGCCAAAACGTCCATTATTTCTATAAACTATTCTCGACGGGATTAATACAACGCCTAAGAAATCATCTTCTCTGTTGCAATTCGGCTCAAATTGTTCGGCTGTTAAATCCAATATAAATTGAACGCCGCCCAAAGTTAAAACACAGCTAGCGTGCTCAGCTATATCAAACTCATCATTCTCGCTGTCAAGCCATACCTCAACAGTCCTGTAAACAATGTCAAACCCATACTTCTTTAATAACCCGAAATTCACCCTCGCCGACGGGCCACAGCAGGCAATATGTTTTGCCCGCATAATTTTGGGGATATGCTGCGCAAATTTTTCTAACTCTTTAATATCTTCGTCGGAGACTTCGCCTTTTTCTTCTTTTAATATCACTGTGTATCGGGCGATGAAATCATTTTGGGCATTAACATAACGCAAGAATTCACCTTCAAATATCCGCCCGGCAAACCCGTTTCTTAAACTTGCTGTTGTTATTGCTTTCTCTGATTGTGAATTACTTTCATTGCGAGTAGTGTTTTGTGCGACGCGGCAATCTCCGGATAAGATTGCTTCGCCCCTCGCAGAAGCTCGGGACTTCATACTGTCCGTCTGATTAGACACCGCTTCGCTATCGCTCGCAATTACAACACTACTTGAAAAATAGTGTCTGTCCCTATTTTCTTTTTTCCTATACTTCTCTTTTTCCAGAGGTTTGCCTTCCCAATTGCACACCAACCCATCAGAAATCCCCTTAAATATATTTAATAGTCCGGTTAAATTTAGCCTTAAAATAACTCCAGCTATAGATTTTCCGATAGTAATCACTCCCCACGGAAACGGCAGGCAGATACGTAAATGCTTTTTAGTGAATAAAACTGCGCTTCTTGTTGCATAATAAACCAAAGAAGAACTATACCGTCCGCCAGAACTTAAATTTCCCTTATGCCAAATAACAGACTCGGGAACATAAAGCATTTTATATCCGGCTTGTAATATCCTCGCGCAAAAATCAGCATCTTCCGAATACAGATAAAATCTTTCATCAAACAGTCCAATTTCTTCAAAGGCCTCGGCCTTGACCATCATCGCGGACCCAGATATATTTTCAATAAACAAGCGCCTGTCAAATTGCCCTTCATCAGTCAGGTTAATTCCCCCCGCCCTGCCGTTCAATCTTACCCGCGATGCTTGATAAACATTCTTTTCTTTTCCCTTTGAGTCATATCTATAAACTTTGCCTCCGGCGGCAACAATCCGTTTATCCTCTTCTAAAGCATTAACAAGCGGAGTTATACAATTTTCATCAACCAGAGTATCGCTATTAAGCAAATAAACATATTTTACGCCTTCTCTCAGCGCCCTGCGAATACAAACATTATTGCCTCCGGTAAAGCCAAGATTTGTTTCACTTCTTAAATATTCAATATCCAGACCGGCAAATTCTCTTTGCCGTAAACTATCAAACAAGCCGTCAGAAGAACCATTATCAAATAAAATAACATTAAAATTCCCATATTTAACTTTTGCTAATGATTCCAGGCACGCCAATGTATAATCTTTTGTGTTATAGTGCAAAATAATTACCGTAACCAACGGCGGGAGAGTATTTATTTCTCTTTCTCCTGAGACTAAGAAATGTTCTCTTCTTTCCGGATCTATTAATACCGGACCAGATGAGAAATGGCGCCTGTCCCTATTTTCTTCCGGGCTTAAGGAATTATCTCTTTCTCCCCCATTTGTTACCGCCACTTTTTCCCATAAAATTTTCTTTACATATTCTATTAACAGAAATATTCTTGCCCTTATAAAGCTATTTACTTTTGTTAACTTCAATTCACCAGCACTATGGAAGTTCTTTGAAAGGATAATTACTCTAAATGCCTTTTCATTTGAAAACATACGAGGCATCATGTTAGGATACAAGTCAACCTTACTCATCAAGAAATCAAATTCCTCTTGATCGCATACTACAGAAAGCCCTAGTTCTTGAGCATAAAGCTTTAATGATGTCGTATCCATAAATGTTGTAATATCCATATTTCCAACATTGAAATAAGGATTATTTATATCTTCTCGTTTTATTTCTCTATTCTTTCCATATGTCCTAATTAAAGTGTGTGTTCCGTTTAAAAGTTCCTCAATATCAAAACCATAATCAATAATAACAATAAATCCTTGCCGCAAAGATTCGGCCATATTTTTAAGCCATTCAAGAGCTAATAAATTAACAATAAACTGTTGTCCTTCTTTTAGCTTAATATTTAACCTTTCAAAGTATTCGTTTATTCGAGGGTCTGAGATTTCATCCTCAATTTCAATAAATCTTTCTTGATCGCTACCCACGAATATTTCTTTTAGCTTTCCATGTCTCATAACTACTTTATGAACACCAAACACAGTAAAAACTTCATTGCCAAACATAACACCAGTTATGCTTCCGTCTCTTAAAATTCGCTGAGTTGCTGACGCTTGCACAAAAGAGACCTTTCTACCTCTTAAATTCTTTCTCTTAGCGCGTTCTAACAATCTACGGCTAATATCAATATTTATATGGTTTGCTATCTCAAACAGCTGCGGATAACTTTCACATAAAGAATCATAAATATCACGACGTAACAACCCATCTCCCCCTCCAAACTCAACTAGATCGAATTTATTGGGCCTTTGCATTTTCTCCCACATTGAAACAAACATTTTTGCCATCGCTTGACCATATCTTGGACTCCATCGTTGAGGATGTGTTAAGAAATCATTTTTATCACCAAATTCAACTTGCCCTCCAGCATAATACCCACCATTTTTGCCATCTACTGGCTGAGTACACATCGCTAATGTCATGAAATCTGCGAAGGTAATTCTACCTCTGTCTCCTATAATGTTTATTATCGTATCCCTAACATAATTATTCTCTGTATTTACGGCTTCAGGCTCTCGAACCTTAATTGCTTCTCCCGGGCTTAAGGAATTATCTCTTTCTCCCCCATTTGTTACCGCCACGGTAATAACATGGGTTCCAGCCTCCCGGCCGGCTTCCTTAAGCCCGGAATTATCCTTTAAAAGTGGATCGAATGTGACATGTTTTATCGCGAAGAAAGCAATTATTCCGCTTAAAATAACTAGAATAACATTAATAACAAAACTCTCGCCCTCCGCCATCGGACGGACTTCTTCGAGGCCATTTTTCTTATTTATTTCAACAAGAATCCAAATAAGAGTAATGCTGCCGACAAAGCTTGAGCGGAAAATATTTTTCTTAAAGCCTGTTAAAGAATCATTATCTGCAAAATCTTTTATTAGATATAGAATCAAATAGAATGGACTGGCAATCGCCGGCGTACCAAAAATCTTGAAAAATTGGTAACTGATATAATCATTAGAATCATACGCCAATATTCCCAAGACCGGCACATCACCAAGCCGTAAATCGTTGTAAGATATCGGACGGTAAAATCCTATCAAGGCAAGTATTCCGGCAATTACAAGCGTCGTTATTACCCGGTAATTCAATCTCTTAAACCATCTCCTATTATCATCCCGAATTGGGCTTTCTTCCCCTTTAACATCAGAAACTACTTCTTCGGCGGTAACATTGTTTAAATTTCTTTTAATCACAAAAGTCTGTAAGGTATGCCAATATGGCTCTTCATCTTCGCCATGATCTTTTTTATATTCAAGCCCGCCTTCATCGCACAACCATTGTTTCCATTTATCGTCGATAGAGGCAATCTTAAGCGGGACATCTAAATTTTCGCCTTGGGCTTGTATTGCAAAGCCCGCTCTTCCGTTTGATTTATTCGGCCAGGCCCAATATTTAAAAGGCACTTTAAATTCGCCGGCATTTTCTAAAATAAATTCCCCGTTGAATTCCGCAATATATCTCTCTAAATCCCTGGCGGCTAAACTGGAGATATTAATTAATATTCTAGCGCTTGGTTTCTTGCTTAACTTTCTAATACCAACTTCCAATATTTCTCTAATTAAACCCGTTCCCCGATAAGGATCGCCATCTTTACTTTCCATCCACGGCGGAGTTGGAATATAAGGCGGATTGATTATTATCAAATCAAACAAATCTTCAATTGCCCTTAAACCTTTGCCCCAATAAAATCTCACTTCCTGGTCTTTTCTTAAATAAGCAATCAAATTGCGATAGGCACAACGAAGCGCATAAATACTGATGTCAGTAATTGAAATTTCTTTTAAGTTCTTAAGTTTAGCTACAAAACTGGTTGTGATATGCCCGCCGCCAACTCCTATTTCCAGTAATTTCTCAATCCTTTCATCGCTCAGCATTCCTAATTTCTCGGCGATGTATAAAAGATAAACAGTATCAATATTGGTCGTCCAAACATCGCGGTCAACTGACATATCCCAAGAAACAGTAATTCCTTTATAACGTGTATAGCGTTTTTGTTGCGCCAAAAGCTCATTCAACTTTTGTTTTGTTTCTAAGCCAAGATGTGCATCAATATATTTTTGCGGAGTAATTAAGCGGGCATTAGGGATTGTAACTAAATTCTTAAGCACCAAATTATCATAATTTGCTTTTCCTTCTATTCCAAAAACGTTTGAATCATCAACAACTTGAGAATAAGTAATATTATATTCATCGTCGATATCAATATGTAAAGTTAGCGGCCCAGCGCGAGTGGCCGGTAAAATACACGCCATTTCTCTAGCTTCTCCGTCGGCTACATTCATTTTAGAAGGATTCTTCTGCAGTTTTTTATCAATGTCAATTATCCCCAATATACCGTCAATATCGCTAAACCCTGTTAAAATATAATCAAATCCGTCTTTAACAAGTTCTCGCCTGTTATCATCAAACTCTTTTCCTTCTCCTTGCGGCAAGCCGAAACTGATTCCACCCAAGCCTTTTACTGTCTGGCCGGCTCCGATCCAATCGTCAAAATATACAATCCTATAATTAGAGAATTGTATTCCTATCGCCTCAAGCGTTTCACTTTTGTGGAACCTTCCGTTACGTCCGTCGCTAATGACATTGGTACGCTCTATATATTTTAAAAATCCCCGGTAATCAACATATGGCTTATTTCTTCCTCTTATTTCAACATTTTCTAATGGGCCCATATCGCCTAATTGACGGATAACCTCATCGCGGCTTCCGCCGGAACGAACAATAACCGGAACCCCTCTTTTATGTAAGGCTTTAACAAGCTCAAAGGCAAACGGCTTTGCTTCCGCGGCATTTTGCCGTCTATAATATGCTGATGCGCTCTTTAACAGCCGAGCTACTTCTTCAATACTCACTTCTTCGGCGGCGTCCTTAGCTAACCTTCTTACAATCTCTTCATTCCTTACATTAATTGCATTTTTATTGACCCAGTCCAAACCTTCGGCGATTGGCTCTCCGGTCAATTCACTATAGGCAAAGGCAATTTCTTTCTTCCATGTCGACTCAAGTAATGTTCCGTGAACATCAAAAACTGCCACAACCGGCTTTCTTTCCTTATCCGACGCTTTTACTTCCGGAACAACACTTCCTTTCAAAGTATTTTCCGCCCGGATATTAAGGCAATATTTAATATTATCTTTCTCGGAGAAATCATAAAGATACTCTGCCATCGCGCCATAAAACACATCCGCGCATCTCGGGTCAATCCGATCGTGTAAATCCATAACAATATTTCTGGTTTTATCCAGCCATTCGCGATAATCAGCCTCGGTCTCAAAAACAAACCTTTCCGAGCCTTCAATGTTCATCTTTAAAATATCTATTTGCCCAAACCCGGATTGACGCAATATTTCATTGATACTAATACCCTTAACATCAAATTCTTCTCCGTAGGCCGCCTCAACAACTTGTGTTCCCCAGCTGGTATGCCCAATACTTTCTCCGTCAATTATCCGCAAATTAGCATTTCTCGGCCAGATTGCCGCGTTAATTACCGTTACCCTTCCTTTATACGGAGCAACATTGCGCTCCAATATAGCAAAATATCTCGGGTCAGCCTCAATTGCAATCACATGTGCCTTGGGATAACGGTTAAGATAACAAACTGTTGAATCACCGATGTAAGCTCCGCAATCAATAATCAATTTTGGCTCTTCTGGCGAGTTAACATATCCATAAAAGTTAGACATCAATTGGTATGATTGATAATCAATCTCGTCGGTACCACGGATAAAGAACGGATAGGGAAATCCTTTAGGTCTCTTATAATACAAGCCGTCTTTCTTACGCCAACCCAAATCAATCATCAAATATTTTCGTGCTGCGATTACCTTGTGCCTAATTAAGTCATACTTTTCCTGATTACCTAAAACCGCGATATATATAACCTTCTTAATAATTTCCTTTGCTAATACATAAACGCGTCTTAATGTTTTCCTTAAAAACGTTTCAATCTCCGCCGCGCCGTTTTCCCCGCCCGGAAAAGCCTTGGCATTACCAATAAGCCCTCCATAATTCTCCTTGACGAACTGGGCGATCTTTGCCTTAACTAAAAGCTCTCCTTTTACATTAATTAAACTCTTCAAGAACCTGAAATAGCCGTTTGATTTCGACGGAAAATTCCTTAAAACGTTACTTACTTCCACCAATAACTCACCTCCGTTATAAAATCCCATAAACTGATACAATAAATAATCGCGGTATATACAGTTTATCTCTTCTTGTACTTCTTCTTCCGGCGTTCCCATTGTTTCTTTGTGCGCAAGCTCATGATTTAATCTTTCCGCTAACATCCAAACAAACGCCGGGCAGCTTGCGTACCTGATTATTCTTGTGATAAATTCTTTGTTGAGGACTAGCTCATTTACACTGTCGCCTTTTGGATTAATATACAAGCAGGCATCCTGGTGAGAATTTGTCGCAACTCGGATTCGAAGGTTGTTATGCTTGATTATATCAGCGGTTAACTGATTATATAAATCGTAACCTAATAACTGCGCTTCTGCGGCTATTCCCATTAAAGTATCCAGCGCTTTGCCTAAAACATCAGCAAGATCTTTAGCGTTAACATTTTTTCCATCCGAACATCTAATAAACGTTCCGTACCCATCTTGTGCAAACTCAAACAAATCGTAATCCGCCATGTAATGAATATCAACTCCGTCGTATTTCTCGTCGAACAACAAGGCGAAATAAGGTGTTTGATTCTTCGCAAATATAATATTGTATCCTTTAGCTTGATTCAGCCGTAGAAAAGATGGCTGTCGTAGCTGTTTTACTTTCTTGACATCTTTTGCAATACTGCTTTCTCCAAAATACTTTATTAATCCCGGAAATAAAGATAACTGTCTTAAAGCATCTTTTATTTCATTCAAACCAATTCCCGTTTTCTCACTTGCCCTCTCAGGACTAAAAGCTTCTTCTGTCTCCGCCAGATAATTCAATACTACATTGATTATTTGCATCGCCTCTTCTGATAAATTCGCCAATGCCTCTGAAAATATTTCTTGTAACCTTCTTTCTTCTGTTTCTTCATCCGGACTCTTATACGGGCTAATTCCCATCACTCGGTCAGGCAATTCATCTTTGTTTACGTCATAAATATTTTGAATAGTAAAACCCGCCCCCAAAATACTCAATCTTCTTCGGTATTTTTCTTTAAAAACCCTTACCGCTTTTCTCTCTTTACCATCACCATACAATTCTAACGGAGATAATATATCCTCTTCCCAATGCCTGGAAACTATTGGCTGTGTAACTAACAGATAATTGGCAATATCTCTCTGGCTTGGCAATTTTCCGCTTTCAGATATTGTTAAGCGTACAAAAGCAAGTGCTTTTTCTGCATCATATGTGACTTTGTCTTTTTGTTTATCACGCCATATCTTTACTGCCTCTTTTTCATTATCATTGCCCCTCAATTCTAATTGAGACACTATGTCCTCTTCCCAATGCCTACAAACTGTTGGCTGTGTAACTCCCAGATAATTGGCAATATCTCTTTGACTTGGCAATTTCCCGCTTACTGATATTGTTAAGCGTACAAAATAAAGTGCTTTCCCCACATTATATATGCCTTCGTCTGTTTGTTTCTCACGCCATATTTTTACTGCCTCTTTTTCCTTATCATTACCTCTCAATTCTAATTGAGATAATACATCTTTTTCCCAATGTTCGGAAACCGTGTGCTGACTAACTCCCAGATAATTGGCAACTTCACTCTGAGCTGGCAACTTACCAATTGCAGGTATTGCTAATCGTACAAAAGCAAGTGCTTTTTCTGCATCATATGCGACTTTGTCTTTTTGTTTATCACGCCATATCTTTACTGCCTCTTTTTCCTTATCATTGCCATACAATTCTAATGTCTGCAAAATGTCATCTTCCCAGTGATAAAAGACCGTACAATAATGAATTCCCAGATAATCAGCAACTTCCTTCTGCTTCGGCATCTTACCTTCTTCAGATATTATTCGACGAACAAAATCAATAGCTTTTACATAGTCATATTTCACGTGCTTTTTACGCACTTTTATTTTTGAGATATAAGCTAAGCTGATAAATAATATCCCTGATATTGAAGCCAGATAAGGCCAAGACTCCAAACTTATATGCCTTGCAAATTCCCAGTTGGTTACTAAATCCAACCATAAAGAAATTTCCATTGATGCATAAAGAACAGCCGGTTCGATTTCAGGTTGAGAATAATTGCTTTTTCCGTTTAATAATCCCAACCAAGGCAAGCTAATTACAAAATAAGGCAACAACCTCCAAGCGCTTACATCGCTGTTTAATATTTCATACTTTTTGCTGATAAAAGTAATAATTCGAGGAAGAGCTTTTACAAACAAAGCAAGCATCAATAATCCGGCTGCAATTAATTGGATAATTAACGGTTTCTGCCAGAATGCGATAACACTCAGAACAAAAGTAATAATTGATAATGTTAGTAATGCAACTTCGACGACATCTACATATCCTTTACGTAAGACCTTGATTTCGTTATAAAGTATATCCGCAACAGTATTCGGCGAGATTCCAAGCATTCCGGCGACTTCTTTGATTGTTACTTTTTCCGAGCGGCTTCTAAGGTCTTCATAAGCGATATGGACAATTATTTTTCTTATTTCTCTAAAATCATATCCCGACATATCAACGTCTATTTCATGAGCAATTCTCTCCCCGCAGATAGAAACCTGCGCCATTAATTTCAAATACTGCGCCCTATCGGCATATTTTTTACTTAAGAAATCCGCGACTTTAGAGGGGACAATATTGGTCTTATTTCCATAGCGGAAATATAAAAGTAAAGCTTTTGAGAAATTAATATAATATTTCGGCTCAAGCGAACTTAATCTTAAAGCCCGGCCAAATGCAGTTTGTACTGCATCATAGCGAGGGATATTCGTATATTCACTTCTTGTTCCGGTAACCTTGCCCGGCCTTGTTTGTTTATTTATTCTTCTTATCGCCCGGGTAAGAACCAATTTTCTTTCATCCAAAGGCAATTGAATTATTTCGGTTCTGGACAATAAAGCTGCCTGGGCAATTCTTTGAATTACATATTCGACCTGAGACGTTGAAAGCTCGAGCTCTTTCGCAACGACAGCAGGCATATTTCTTTTGATGAAATATCCTGAGGCGATAGTTTTTATCCTCAGCATCCCGGCTTTCAGAGCATACCGCTCATTGATTATCCGGCTAATTAATAATTCTCTTTCTTTAGCATCCATCATTTTTATTTCATCGACGGACAAGCCGCTTTCAATACAGATAAAATCAATCAGCTTGCGTGTGCTGTGCGCGGGCTGATTAAATAAACTGTCTAAATCTTTTTCGCTAAAAGATGACGAGAAATAAACCCTTAGCGCGTTTTGCATTCTTAAATAACGCTCGACAAGCTTGTTCTTTGACAAACTCGCCATTATTACCTTGCGTTTCTCCTCGTCGGTAACATTATTAATATCGCTTCTCCGTGCAACTTTAAATTCTTTTAATACAATTGAGATGTAACTCTTTAGCTGGTTGGCAGATATCATGACCGGCTGGGCAAGGACAGCAATATTCTTGGTTTGCGAATAATACTCCACAATAACGTTTCTTATCTGGATACGGCGGTTAAAATATGGGATTTTAAGCAAATAGTATTTAAGGACTTTTTCTCTTTTGGCTTCATCCCGAATATTCGCAAAATAGCTGATTTCTTTTCCGGATGCCTTGAATAACAAATTCCTGGCCAAGAGATAACTATCCCTGCTTACCCTGTATTTCTTGACCGCCTCATCAAACAATTCCGGCGACGATTCAAGCGCAATCAATTTATGCATATTCGCATAAAGATTAAATGTCAGGCTGATATTTGAGCTTCTAAAGAAGGCCTCTACTGTTTCTTCTAATTTGGAAGGATTTATATCCTCTAAACTAATCCCTTGAGACTCTAGGTATTCTTGATAATCCCGGTGATACCGCATAACCGTCGTTTGGGTTAAACCATAAATATCCGCTAATTGTTTCAGATTTTTCCAAGTAAAATATTTAATAACAGCGGCAATAATTTTTTCAATGCGGCCTAATTCTTTGTCTTCTCGGCAGGCTTGCTCAATTAAGCGCTCTCTTACCCCAAAAGGAAGGCGCCTTAGTTCATTAATATTCATGCCCGTATTTTTCAATACTCTTTTCTGTGTCCGCCAGAAAGTATTCTCGGCAATTCCATTAAGCCGGGCAACTTGCTTAAAGCCCAAAGATGAAAAATACTTCCGGGCTACAACCTTATCTTTCGCTTGAAGCATTCCGGTATCTTTTGCCCGCAAAACCAATATATAAGCCGCGAGGGCCTCGATTCCAACCGACAAATAACTCTTAATTGTGTTTCTTGTTAGTTGATATTCCTGGGCAATATAATTTTCGTTTCCTTTAAATTCCATCCCATTTACCCCGAAATAATCCTGGATAACTGCCAGCCGACGGTAAATCGACCCGAGCCAACGTGATGGCGGATGATTGGCAACTAGAATATCAAGCAGTGCGTCAGTTAAAATCTTTTTTCTTATGCTTACCGGAAGATTATTAATAATTTCTTCGGCCTCTTTTCTTGATAAGCGTATGGCACTATGGGATAAATACCAAAGCCTGTTTTCCTGGAACTCTTCATATAAGCTTTCATCAGTTGACGCCAAATCCGCTATTTCCCGACGGGTTAAAGGAAGCCTGCGGGTGAACTTTCCTTTGACATAATCCAGATAGGCCGCTTGGATAGCTTTATTTGATGCTAGCACGTTATACATTTTGTTGCGGGCTGTCCAAGACGATAGTTCTTCGCAATCTTCGTCGATTTCTAGATTTAGAAATTTATTTAACCTTTCTTGATACGCACCGAATTCAGCCTCGGCCAAATTACGATAAAAACTACCTTCGCTGAATATCTCGCCTAATAGTTCATTTCTTCTTTCTTCACCCATTCGTACTAAAACCCAATAAATTACATATTGCGTAAGCGCTTCAAATGAAAACGGTATTTGATTAAGGGTTATGTTTTCTTTGTACCGGACGAGTAATTCTTTTATAGCGGCAATATGCAAGAAATATAACCGTGCATATAAAAGAGTGCCGAATTTTATGCCGGCGCTTGTGATAGCATCGTTTTTGGCGATAAATTCCTCGACGAAGTCTTCATGGCGATAAACACCTTTTTTGTCTAAATCAACAAATGCCCGGGTAAGCCTTAACATAATATCGGTTACCTCAAAAGATGTTATGCCGAATCTAGCACGCAATTCTTCAGTCGATACTCCCTGCAATAATAGCCGGGCGATAAACCTTTCTTCCCCGCTGGTAATAACACTATCGACAATATTCTGATTTAACAACTCGCGTAATTTCCCGGCCCGTTCTTCTTCCAAAGATGCAGTAACATTATCAAGCGCCTCTTCATCTTCAACCGTGCTTAAAAGAGTAAAGCTATCGCTATCCGCCTTCAGGGCATCTTCCAGATGGATTCTATATTCTAAGCCGCGTTCTTCTTTTAATACCTCGTCGATTCCGTCATTTATTGCCGTTTTGGCAATAGAAACGATATGCTTATAATCTTTTTCGGTTTGTTGCGGTATAAACCTTCTTTCGCGCACTTGAACAATAAAATTCATTATTCCGGATATCGCCCCGCCTTCATAATCGCTTTCTGATAAATTCCTTAATGAAAATCTTTTTACCAAGATTTCTTTAACCAAAGGCATTAGCTTCATTACTAATTTATTTTCAGCTTGGGCTTTTTCCTTCAGGCTTCCGTCTTGAATAGTGCGGACTAAGTTGATTAACTCTAACTTCTCCCCGGCAAGCGCTGTTTCTTTTGATAATACTTTCTCTGTTTCTTTTAACGCCTCTTCATGCGACAAGCCGGATAAAGCAAATGCCTCGTGGATAAATGAAGAAACCAAGCTTGTCATTGCGAGCGGTTCTTGCGAAGCAATCTCATTTTCAGCATCAGCTACTAGATTGCTTCGTCGCTTCGCTCCTCGCAATGACGCGCCGGAATAATTTTCGCGAATTACAATAATATAATTTATTTTCTGGTGAGCTGTGTTGAGCAAACATAAACTTACTTCTCGGCGGGACTCAAAATCACGGATAACGTCGAGCATATCCGGCGGAGCGTGGATAATTATCGCTCCTTCTAAAATCTTAGCCTTTTCTATTTCACCTTTTTCTTTTAATAGCCGAACCCCTTCTTTTCGCGCTTTTTCATATTGCGCCGTCGGCTCAGCAGACTTTATCGCAGCTTTGAAATATGAAATAATAACGGCCAACTCTTTTCTTTCTTCTTCCTTTAAAGGACGGGATGAATCAGCCGGATCACCCTCAGCATCAACAGATTTCTTTTCTTCAAAATATTCATTTAAGTCTTTTAATAATTTTGCTAAACCGGGATTCATTCTTTTCTTTTCAAAATCAAAAACAATTCCTTTGCCGTAGGTCTTACCATTCTTGCTATCCCAAGCAAAAAGTAAGTCACGGGCAATAACGCGGCTTACTTGTTTCTCGTCAAGATCATCAAGCATGCGCAGATATTGATCACGCATCCTTTTACAAGTCTCTTCCGACAGCAAGCCAACAAAGTGCCCTTGTAATAATAGATATGCCTCGCTTTGGATAAATTCGGCAAAAGTAATACCCGCGACTTCCAAGACTCGTAAAATATCTTCCATAAAAAAGTTTATTATCGCAAACGGATGCCCGACCAATGACCTCGCCTTTTCTTTAATTTCCATTAATTCGCCCGTATCTTTCATTCCGCCCAAAGCGCTTAGATCTTTTCTTGTTCCCAAGCTACCCGGATGAACAGTATATCCGGTTTTTAAAACAGCTCTTAAATTCGTGCCCAATGCCGCACATAATTCTTTTAAATGCTCCCATCTCGCCTCTTCAAATTCTTTGCCATAATAATTCGTGACCCATTTGCGATATGCATCCTCATCAATAGTAATGTCTTCCAAAGTTATACTGGTATCTAAAATAACTCCTTGTGTTACAAACATTCTTTCTTGGGTTAACTCCGGAATTTGAGTATTATTTGCCAATTCAACCCAGTCTAAATTAACAACCGAAAGAATCGCGCCATTTTCCAGCAATTTTTCATCCCTCTCAACCGCCCAAACATCATCATTTGCCCCGGCGCCGATAGGAATCATTGTCCTGGACTGATGCCCAATATCAGCAAATATTCCTTCACAACCAATTAAACTAGGATCATAGACCAGGCTGTATGACCCCATATCATGCCTAAAAACTGAATTAGGAATACGTTGCTCCTTAACTTTTTTGGCCGCTTTACCTTTTTCTCTCTCGGAGGTAAACCTTCCATAATAAGTACATCCAACACCTTTATATCGGACCGCAATATAAGGAACCAAACATACAATTTCTTTATCAAACAATAATCCTATAAGAATATTGTCCCAATAATTTTCAAAACTTCCCGAACAGCCTTTCTCTTTCCAAGCTTTCTGGGCCATATTTTTCATAACAGATATTACAGGAGTATCCAAAACTCGGCTTAAAAGCAGTTCTTTCTCTTCTGTTGTTTTAATAATCCTTATGCCTTTTTTAGTCTTAACTGCGCACAAGAATCCTTCCGAAGGGTATATCGCCACCCGACGAGATATATCGCCAACACCAACTGGCGTGTCATAGCTGACCCAAAGCGGCAATGTTGCTTTTTCTTCATTAACACCTAGCGATTCTATCCCGATTGCATTTAAAGCATCTTCAGATAATTCCTGTCCTTGAGCAAAAATAGACAAAATAGGAACAATAACTTCTTCTTTCGTCAATATCTCCCCTGATAGCACTATAGGATATTGCCATTTTTTACTTTTTATTCTTTTTAAGGTGAATACAACCGGAACCATCCTCGCCTTATGATGATGCGACACAGACATTAAAACTCCGGGCTTTTTGGATTTCTTTCTTTTTTCATTCGACAATAAACCTCCAAGCATTCGGCCTTTAAGCACAAAACTTCCTTCTACACCATCTAAAATATCTTTCAATGCGCTTATATGATCAGCTGAAATCAAAGCACTATTTCCATTTGTAGGAACATTCTTTAACAAATTATCAAAAGCAATTTGTGCCTTATCTATTCTTTCCTGATAATTATTGCGAACAGCTAACATATGCTCAAAGAAATCACTAGCCCCACATCCCACATATTCGTCAGTTAATTTTCTGGCCTCTTCATGCGAACCAGTCTTTATCTCTTGATATTCGTGGTAAGCAATAGCAGAAAGTACCCCCATAAAGTCTTCTCCCAAATAAAGATTAAAATATTCAAGCAGACCTTCGGATGAAAAATAAATAACCAGATTTCCTTCTTCTTCCTGCGCCCAAATCCATGATATAGGCAACTTATCTGACACTTCTGTCATCACCCGCCAATCGAGTTGTTTCTTTTCAACCGACGGAATAACATCTTTTAATCCCGGAATATACTTCCATTTTCCTTCAGCAATCAAAGCTTTTATAACCGCGATATCTTCATCCGTCAAATTCCCAAAATAACCAAACAGCTCGTCTTTCGTATTATCCGGTAAACAATTTGTCCTCTCCCCGGATAAATTATCAGAATACGAACTTACGGCCGGAAGCATTCGTCTCGGGTCAGTCTCAGCTTCTGATATTTCCGCGAGCCAATCTTTATAAAACACTAGATTAATCGCAATTACCCTTAATAATTTATGCGTTATGCCCAAAGTCATATAGAGAAGTTTTTCCTCATCTGTTGCAACATTACGGCTGATAGTGACGGCGAGTTTATTCTTCTTAATTTTTTCTCGGAAAACAATTCTTAACATGTCCAGGGCACCTGGCTCAAGAAATCTACGCTGAGTAGTAATTCCCAATAATTCAGCTGCCCATTTTACAATTCTAGCCTGTGAAAATTCACTTATTTCCGGGCGCAATGTAACCAAATTCTTGAGCAGGCTACCAATCTCCTTCTGCGCTTGCGGAAAGCGGTGCAAACTTACAAAATTCTCAACCAAAATACCATGGAGAGAATTGAAATCTTCCCGGGGAACAACTAAAAAGAGCCGGTAAGTAATATTATCAAGCTGTGCTTTTTCCTCTTCAAAGGCATTAAGGATTGTGACCCTTTCTTGTAATTCTATTTTTGTTATTTCTAATATTTTTTTGATATCCTCAAGCAATATCCTTAATCTCTGCGACCTCCTCCTCTTTAAATCCTCGGCATCTTCTACCGGCATATTTATTTCGCTATCACTTTGATTACAAAATGTCCAGCCATATTCCGTATTTCTCCTTAATTCTTTATCATATTTACGATAAAGCTCATTCTTAGGAGATAAATTAAGAGAATAAATTCCAAAATGTTGAACTGGCGTCATTTCGCGAGCCATTAAAACAACCATCAGCTTTTCTTGTTGTTCTCTATCAAAACTTAACACGGTATCTATATATTCTCTCCGTACAGATGGCTCAGAATCTTTCCATAAAGAAATTGACCAAAGGCTGCAAATCTCAGATTCTGTCCATTCGCCGTTTTTAACTTCCTCAAGCACCATCAAAACAGTTTGAACAGAATCATCTTTAAAACATTTATCAAGCCTTTTTGCCACATTAAAATCAAATCCAGGATTTAGCGCTAAGAATAACGCCGTTGACATATTTAGCAAGGCTTCTTCTTGGCCAATACGCTCCATATTCTCAAACAATTTGACATCGGAAACATTTAAACCCAGCATAAAGTTTAAATCTTTAATACTAAACTTTCGCCAGTTCTTAAGAATAACATTAGTCGCGATATGCTCGCGGTATTTTAAAATTACCTCTAACAGCTTCCGTTCGTTTCCTTCTAGTAAATTTTGTTGAACCATTTCCCGAACAACTTCATCTGGGATAAACCTATCTTCGCCGACATTAGGATTTTGCCTATAGCCAAATCCCATACCACCCCAAAAGTCATAATTTTCATCTTTCTTGTCAAAATAAGATCTCCCTTCCCTCGTAACAGAATAAGGCGAAATCATAAACTCCAGAATTGCCGGGGTTAAACTCGATTTCAAAAGTAGCGGAGCAAAAATCCTGGGATGAAACTCCAAGGCAGAAATGATTCCTGAAAAAGCACTTATAACAAATGAGCATTCTTCATGAACATCTAAACCGCACTCCAAATCTTCCAAATGACCAGGGTAGGCTCTTTTTGCATCTTCAGCTATTTTTAAAATTAACTCAATTGTCTTCATACCTATTCTTCTCGGAGATAAATCAAATATTAAGGCTAAGACATCTAAACTTTTTCCATATCCGTAATATCCCCTGTCATACCACTCTTCCTCGTCATGCGAGAAATGCCCTACGCTGAAAGCATTAGCTAAAGTGTCATCGTTTAGGAACGCATCTTTGGAAACTCTGAGTACAATATCTAATACAGCCCGCGATTTCTTGGCCTTCTTAATCAACTCCAAACGTCCAGGATATGAAACACCCTTATCAAAAAGGTTATGCCAAATATCCGATGTTTCTTTATCCAGCAGTCTTTCCATATGCGCTAGAAATTCTCCTTCTTTTATTTGCCCGCCTCGAGCAAATTGAATATAGCGAAGTAATAAAGCATTTTTATTTTCTTCAAACTCGTCATAGGAAAGCTGCTCAACCGCTCTAAAGAAAGGATGAACATCCATTTCTGCAAAAGATTCCTCCCGGCTGGGCCGGCTAAAGTCTTTGCCAATCAGAGTAAACGAATTGGTCATATATGTCGCAACTCTGGGATTTGCCAGATTGATATTATTTTTGTTCCTAACAAAACGGGCAGCTGCCTGGTAAATAAATATTGTTTGCAATAAATGTTTTAGTTGTTCGAATGCGCTTGGCGTAGAGTGACGATCAACATATGTTCGAGACAAAAAGATTATCTTTTCTAAATTAAAATGGTGGCTAAACTTACCGGGATTTCTTTTATAAAAATCAGACTCTGAGAAAAACAATGACGGATCATCTTTGATTTCTGGCTGTTCAAAAGAAAAAACTAGCATATCAGGAATAATAAAGGGCATCGCAACCGAAGGAGCTTGGCTGCATCTTAAGGCGAACTCAATACTATAGGACATGGCAAAACCCCCGACAATCCTGAATTCTCTATTTCGAACTGATACCAGCTGAGCCATAAGATTCGTTGCTACCTCATCAGTATCTTTGGCAAATTTCGGATCAACTTTATATGAACGGTATAGTTCTGCGAGCAATCGATTATGAAAATCTAACCAGCGTTCCCCGGACGGCAGGTTAAGGTCAAGCGGATTAGTATTGCTGTACGCCGCTATTGCCATTTCTGTCCAATTCGATTGTCCGCATAACGGACTTCTTCTGTAAGAATAGTTTTCTCTATCTGTTTTAATTAGCTTGATTTCCTGATCATATCCCATTAAGCGGGCTAATAAACTTGCCGCTTGAAAGACCCTGATATCTTCTTCAAGGAATACCCAAACTTTTCCATCCCTAGGAATAGCAGCGGCTTTTAAGAATATTTCTGTCGCATTTCTTTGAAGTTCGCCAAAAGATATTTCTCCAGAAAGAAATTCCCTATCTTCTTTTATTTTAAAAGTTCTTTTCTTTTCTCTTAATGCTTCCCGGATTTCATCAATATATCTTTTACTTTCTTCTTTCTCTTTCTCGTCCGTTTCATTTAATATCCTTGCCGCATAAGTATCGAATATTTCTAATATTTCCTCCGGCGTCAATATCCGCGGTTGTCCTTTTTTATCAGATTTAATCATCGGTTCGAGAATCTTAATAAAGATTTCATCAACCGCCTTTTGCCATAAAACAAATCTGTCTTCTTTTTTTGGTTTGGGCGCTTCAATAAGCACCGGCTCTTTATGCTCAGGTAAGTAAACTTTATCCTGTGGCCGGCCAACAGAGTCAGGCAAGAAACGCAAATCCGGATGGTCAGTACCACCCCACCCAGCAAGCCTAGATATTTCTTCTAAACATTCTCTGGCCTCATCGGGAATATACTTTCCAGCGTAATAATCCTTCCTCTCTTCTTCGGGTAATGCGTCATTTATAGCCTTTATCCCGTCCCATAATCCTTTTCTAAATGCTTCTTCCGCACCTTCAAAACGAATCAAATAAAATTCACCTTCATCAATGCAATCATCTCTTTCTGGAACATCAACCATATCCAATTCAGCAACTAAATGGCGTCGCTCTTTAAACAGCAATACCAAACTTTCCCTACCATTAACATAAACAACCATAACTGCAACATCATCAGAAATCTTTAGAAGAGAGGGGTACTCAAATCCAATGTAACCAACCAATGAATCTTTTAATCCATTCTTTCTAACATAATCCATTATCAAATTCGCATGCTCATTCCCGAGTACTTTTACACTTTCTATCACTTTTAAGATGTTATGATTATTAAGAGCTTCATTACTCCAAACCAACTTACAAAGGGCTATCAATGCCATTCTTAAATACTCAGCTTTTTGAATAGAAGGAACAACATCGACTCCCTTCAAGAAGTTAATTGCTTCATCATCCGGACAAAACACCTTATCTATGGTTGCCAGCCCAACCATCCCATCGTGATGCTTTCTTTTAGTAAGAATTTCAGATTCTTCGTGCGTTTTTCCTTCAATTATTTCAAGATATTCATGATAAGCAATTGCGGTAAGAGCTTGTTGCAGCTTATTAGACGATAGTTCTTTGAATTTATCAGCCAACTCTTGTGATGAAAAATAAATAACCACTTTTCCGTTCTCTTCCTGCGCCCAAATCCACGCCGGCGGCGCGCGGGTTAAAGGAGGAGCCATCACCCGCCATTCAACCAATTTGCCCTCGGCCAAAGGCATAATCTCTTTAAATTCCGGAATATCTTTCCATTTTCCTTCAGCAATCAAAGTTTTTATAACCGCAATATCTTCTTCCGTCAGGTTACCGAGAAATCCATGCAACTCCGCTTTTCGGCAGAACGTGCGGACAAATCCAACTTCTTCCGGTTGGTCAATACTTAAATCTCTGGTAAATCCGCCATGGGCATAGAGCCTAAAGAGCGGCAATGATTCTAATTCTTCATTTTTGACGCTGTTATACTTCTTGACCTGCCGGCCGACCAACTCCATTAAAGCATTATGCTCGTCTAATTTTAATTCCCAGCTGCGGTATAATTGCTTTAAACTCCTTGTTTTTATTCTTGCATAAAGTTTGCCTAAGCCAAATGCTTCAAAATCGCTTAACTTCAATGTCCCGCGCTCAACATAAAGCTTAGCTAAATAAATTAGAGAATGATCATTAGCAATTAATGTGCTCAATGCTGTCTGCGCTGGAACATTTCTTCCTAATCGCTCCAGTATTAAGCTGCCTAAACCATTACAGGCTTTCTCCTTAGTCACAAAAATTTCAAAATTGTAAACAAGGGCAAAATCTGACCTGATACTAAATCCGCCGAAGGCGATTTCGGTTTTATCTTCACTATAAATTCTGTAATAGAATACGCCCAGATATCCCTCAATAATCGTATCAGTAAGGCAAAATTCGTATCCATCTTCTCTTCCCTCAAAAGTCGACACTACAGAAACAAGATCTAATGAAATATCAGTTTTATGGTCAAACAAACCGCTTAAACCTTTATCTTCTAACAATTCAACAGCATCAATATATTTCTGTCCGGTAATCCTATTAGCTCTTTCATGAGATAATTTTTGTATAACCTCGAGGTATTCGTGATAAGAAATAGCTTTCAAAACTAACGCTACTTTATTTTTGGCAATAACAAATATTTTGGCGGCTAAAATAACGGATGAAAAATATATAATTAATTTTCCGTCTTCTTCCTGTGCCCAAATCCAGACCGGCGGCGCGCGGGTTAAAGGAGAAGCCATCACCCGCCATTCAACCAATTTGCCCTCGGGCAAAGGCATAATCTCTTTAAATTCCGGAATATCTTCCCACTTGCCTCTGGCAATAATAGCTTTTATAGCTTCAACATCTTCCGGCGATAAGTTACCAAAATAACCAGAACCAGTATCTATTCTAAAAAGCCCAAACCCATCATCCCGCACTTTAGAATTCCTTTGTGAAAAGTCCCAATTTCCCAGCGTGATTCCGTCTTCATCGATAATATTCTCCCGCGCAACAGGCGGGACAATCGGCGGGTTAACTTTATTCTGAGGCACTATTTCAGATGACACAACCTTCAGAGATTCGTCGGCCCGCAAAACACCATCATTATTATTCTTCTCTAAATAATATAACCTCATGGCCCGCAGCCGGTCGGATAATATTTTCTTCTTTTCTTCTTTTTTCTCTAAATTGCTCGGCTTGCTATATCTTTCAAGAGCAACAGTAGCGGCATAAGACAAATCCCAGGATAACATTTCCTCTACCCGGCTTATCGGCAGGCCCGACATCTTAAACTTTCTTTCTTCATCAAAAATCCTTAAAACCAATACCGCCAGGCTCTTCATCGCAACTTTAGCTTTCCTGTATTCCGATACAAGCCTAATAATTTCCCGCGCCCGCACATCCGAAATTCCCGGTAACAAACTTAACTCATTGAAATTCGCGACATAATTACCGGTTGTAATAAAATCAAGGATATAAACACTTTCCGGGAACAAACGGTTGATAGTATTATCGATTTGATTATTAAGGATTTGCTTTCTATCGTCGAAATAAATCTGCAGCAAAACATTAACTGCCGCCCGGACAATTTTACTATTTCTTAATTCTTGAACCGCACCTCTTCGCGTCAAATAACTTTTTCTAACAGCTTCATTTCTCAAAGGCGAATATCTCTCGACAAAAGGCTCAAGAATCATCCTTATCGTCCGTAAATCGCCTTCTAATCCGCTTACGCTTCTTTTTCTAATTCCCCGCTTGATTTCAGCAATAAAACGCAACAAATCGTTTTCAATCAATTCTTTTATATTCTCGTCTCTAACAGCCAAATACTGCCGAGTAAT
>JAKLDK010000109.1 GCA_022703565.1 Candidatus Omnitrophota bacterium | reverse complement strand
TTATCTGCCATGCCGAATCCGTATCCGGCGGTATCCGCTAATTTTCTAAATAAAAAGAGATTTCTTACATTTTGGTTACGAATAACCGAGTAGCGAATAGCTCTAACAAGGTTGGCGGATGAAACTTTTCCTTTAACAATATAATCTTGCGCTCCGCGCTTTACTGCTTGCAAAGCTAGGTTTTCATCATCTAAGCCAGTTATAACAATTATTGGGGTTTCCGGCGAGAAATGGTAAATTCGATCAAAGGTGCCCATACCGACACTGTCGGGTAATCCTAAATCCAACATTACCAGGTCAATATCGTGCTTTGATAAAACTTTTAATGCTTCGGTAAGATTTTCCGCTCGTCTGATAGAGATAAATTGATTTGGTTCATCCTCAACCATTGACTGAATCAATCGTGCTTCGCCATTATTATCTTCAACTAGTAAACAATTTATGGACTTGTTAATCACAAAATTCCTTTTGTTCCAGTTTGCTTTCTCACTTTAATATTTAAATGGCAGGTCTGAGCGTATACCCAGCTTTTAAAATCTTACCTAACAGCTGACTTCCTCAGCCAGCTGCCATTAGAAAAGCATACAAATTGAAGAAGAAAATAGAAGTAACTTATAAGGGTACTTTCTATCTCTTTAATAGCAATACAATTATAATCTATTTATTTAAACCGTCAAGGTTTTATCTTTATGCGGAGATATAATCACAAAGCTATAAATATTTTTTACCACTTTCCTGTTTTTCTTCTTTCAGCTTTTGGTAAATCTTTTATACTGTTAATGCTTTTCTGCAATTCTACTTCCGGTAGGCTATAGCTTTCTAGTTTACCACTCAAAAATTTATCATAACCAACCAAATCCATTAATCCATGGCCGCTATAATTAAACAAAATAACTTTTTCCTTGCCTTCTTCTTTTGCTTTTTTAGCTTCATCAATCGTACAAGCAATCGCGTGGCTTGTTTCCGGCGCACAAATAGTACCCTCGGTCTTGGCCCATAGCATTGCCGCCTCATAACTTTTAATTTGGTCATAAGCCCGAGGCTCAAGCAAACCTTCCACTATACCTTGGCTAACTAAGGGCGCCATGCCATGATAACGTAGTCCTCCGGCGTGAATAGGCGCTGGAACAAACTTATGGCCTAATGTCGCCATCGGAAGAAGCGGTGTCATTTCGGCATTGTCACCAAAATCATACCTAAACTGCCCCCGGGTCATTTTAGGAGCTGCTGCTGATTCGACGGGAATAATTGTTATTTTCTTACCATGTATTTTTTCGCACACAAAAGGAAAAGCCAAGCCTGCAAAATTGCTTCCGCCTCCGGCACAACCGATAATACAATCGACTTTTTTCTCGCCAATCATCTTTAACTGTTTTTGCGCTTCTTGCCCGATTATTGTCTGGTGTAGCATGACATGGTTTAAAACGCTTCCCAGTGAATATCTGGTCTCTCCGGTGGTATCGCTCACAGCCGCCTCGACAGCTTCACTAATAGCGATGCCTAAACTCCCCGGAGTATCCGGCATTATTTTAAGTATTTCGCGGCCAGCATTTGTTTCATTGCTTGGGCTGGCAATACATTTTGCCCCCCAGACTTGCATCATAGTTTTACGCATAGGTTTTTGGTCAAAACTAACCCTAACCATAAAAACCTTGCACTCTAAGCCAATCAAATTACAGGCAAACGCTAACGCACTGCCCCATTGCCCGGCCCCGGTTTCCGTCGTTAACTTCTTAATACCAAATTGCTTGTTATACCAAGCCTGCGGAATTGAAGTATTAGCTTTATGGCTTCCCGCCGGGGATAAGCTTTCGTCTTTATAATAAATTCGCGCCGGTGTCTTTAAATATTCCTCTAAAAAAACCGCTCTTTTCAGAGGAGATGGGCGCCAAATATATAATAATTTTAGAATTTCTTCCGGAATGTCTATCCATCTTTTTTGGCTAACTTCCTGCTCAATCAAATTCATCGGAAATACCTTAGCTAACATATCAGGCGATATCGGCTTACCATCCGGCCCTAAAGGCGGCAACATCGGATTTGGTAAATCAGCAGCTAAGTTATACCATTTCTTGGGGATATCTTTCTCGGACAAAAACACTTTGGTCGGGTTCATTCTTTCTCCATTCATTAATTGTTAAATGATATAAATTCGGTATTTTAAAACAATAATTCTGCGTTCCCAGCTTTGGACAATTTTATAATATGATTTCATTAAAAACAATATTTAATCTTAGTTATTATATTCATTTAAAGTTGCTATGTATTTATCTATGCCGGGATAACCCAGTTCCTTAGCTTTTAAGGCATCCTTTATTGCGGCATCAATATTACGATTAACCGCGAATATTATAGAACGATTATAATATGTCACGGGAATATCGTCCTCGATGGCAATAGCCTTATTTAAATCTTTTAAAGCCTCTTTATATTTCCCCTGGTTTATGTAAATACTCGACCTATTCACATAAGCAATAACTGCGTTATTGTCCATCAATATCGCTTTTTCAAAATCTTTTAATGCGTAATCATACATTCTTAAATTAATACGGGCAATCCCGCGGTTAACATAAAACGCCGGATTTATAGGCTCAAGGGTTATGGCCTTATTATAATCGGCTAAACCCAAATCATATTTTTTCATGCCAACATAGGAATTACCCCGCGAAGCATATATTTCAGCTGAGTCCGGATTAAGCTTTATGGCTTTAGAATAGTCCTCAAGCGCTAGCTCATTAAAACCGTCTTTAAGCAGTTCATTTCCCCTGTTAGAATACGACTGCCATGAATTTGGAGCATATTTAAGATTATGCGTCCACAAAGAGACGCTACCCTTCCAAACTTTAATTTGTCTATAAGTTAGAAACGCCAGCCCTGAGATTACAATAAATGTAAATAAGTAAAATAAATATCGTAACTTCTTATTATTTAACAATGAATAGCAACGGACCACAATATGCGATAGCAATAAACATACGCCCAAACTAGATAAATACATATATCTGTCAGCGACAATAATGGCTTCTGTGTCGTCGAATTTTAAAAGAAAAAATATAGAAAAGAAATAATGCGCGCCCGCATACACAAAAACACGGCTGCGCCTAAGGCGATAAATTACAATAGTAATAAAGAATATGAATAAAATCGAGTTTATATATTCGATATTATTGAACGCGATTGGCAAAGGCAATTCGTACAAAGGCCTCAAACCAAACGGCCACATAAACTTTTGTAGATAAAAAGATAATGTCCAGAACCATATTAAAAATGACTCTGAAATATCGGTAATAGGGTTTCTTACATGTAAAGAATATGTAATCATCCCCAGCGGAACGACAACAAGAAAAAATGATATTTTTTCTATTAGTATTTGTCTGTTAATTTTTCTTTGCAACCAGAAGTCAATTAGAAATAAAATTAACGGCAAACTGATAGCCATTGGCTTAGCTAGCATGCTAAGCAAGCAACAAATTAAACTATATTTATAAGTTGTCGTGTTTTTGTTTTTGGCATAATCAATATAGTTGTATATAGCTAACATATAAAAGAAAGAATAAAGGACATCTTTTCTCTCCGTGGCCCAAGCTACTGACTCGACATGCATCGGATGAATTCCAAAAATAAGGCTGGCAATTAACGCCTCGCTCTTTTTGAACCCCAAAGATTGCGCGCACAAATACCCAAGCCAAACCACCAACAGATGCAGAATCAAATTATCCAGGTGAAAAACAACATGATTAAAACCGAAGAAATAACGCTCAATACCGAAGGATAAAGTTGTTAAAGGGATATAACTCTTAAGGACGGTTTCGGAAAATATATCCGAGATTCTTCCGGCATTAAAATGCCTCACATTATCATTGAATAAAATATGCGAGTTATCATCCCAATTAGTAAACCCGTTATTTAACGAAGGAAGGTAAACAAGGAAAACAATTAAAAGGACAATTAAGATATTATATTTCTTTATAAAATCCATAAAATACTACGGAATCCCTATCTCTTTTTATATTTTCCGATCAATTCAGCCTTAGCTATAATGTGTCCGGCTATGATCTCTTCAATTATTTTCTTAGTTGGCGGCTGCTCTATCATAGGCACAATATCTAAAGCATATAATTTAAAGAAATACCTGTGTTCTCCTGAAGGAGGGCATGGCCCGCCGTAACCTTCCCGCCCAAAATCATTTATGCCCGATATTCCCGATTTAAAAAAATTGTCAATAATCCTCGTATT
The DNA here is from genome assembly GCA_022703565.1 of Candidatus Omnitrophota bacterium. Classification (GTDB taxonomy): domain Bacteria; phylum Omnitrophota; class Gorgyraeia; order Zapsychrales; family Zapsychraceae; genus JADFZM01. Next base: position 1,754 of record JAKLDK010000109.1, on the reverse strand, counting down.
AGCCGGAATATTATAAACAACCCAATGAACCCATGTGCCACTAGGCGCATCAGGGTCATCAACAATTAAAGCTAAACTTAAAGCACCTTCCGGAACGCCTTCAATAATCAGATGAGGATTAATGTTTTCACCCTGGCATGTAAACTTCTCCGGAATAATTGAATAATTCTCAAAATCAGGGCTTGATAATTTTAATTCCGCGAAACATTCCGAACACACATTTAAAAAAACATAAATCATTATAATGCAAATTATTTTTTTCATAAGCATAATTCTCTAAAAAAAAGAACCCCGCTTATCTAAAAACAAAAGCGGGGTTCGGCAATTATTCTTTCTTTGCTTCTTTATACTCAGCCATAACATGCTCAGTAACCTTCATCGGAGCCGGTTCATAATGCGAAAATTTCATCGTATAACTCGCCCTTCCTCCGGTTATTGAGCGTAAATCATTAGCATAAGTATAAATTTCCGACAGAGGCACATGGGCCTTAATAACTTCTTTTTTACCCTTTATCTCCTGGCCCATAATTCTCCCTCGCCGAGAACTTATATCTCCCGAAATCTGCCCAATAAATTCACCCGTCGTTACAACGGACACTTCCATTATTGGTTCAAGTAAAATCGGATTAGCCGCTTTAATAGCCTCCTTTATTGCCATTGACCCGGCAATCTGAAAAGCAAAATCCGAAGAATCAACATCATGATAAGACCCGTCAACCACCGTTACCTTAAGATTACACAAATGATACCCGGCAATAACTCCTTCATCTAAAGCTGTTTTTACGCCTTTTTCAATGGAAGGAATAAAATTGCGTGGAATAGCACCGCCGAAGATAGCATTAACAAATTCATATTGCGTTTTAGTGTAATCCGTCCCGGGCAATGGTTCCACTTCAAGTTCGACATCGCCATATTGGCCGCGCCCGCCGGATTGTTTCTTGTATTTATGGCGGGAACGGGCTTTCCGAGAAACAGATTCGCGATAAGTAACTTTGGGTTTTCCTAATTCAACATCAACATGATACCTATTTTTCATACGCTCTAAAATAACTTTTAAATGCAAATCACCGACACCGGAAATTATTAATTCCTTGGTTTCCACATTTCTATTTATTTTAAAAGTATGGTCCTCTTCGCATAATTTATGTAATGCGCCGGCAATTTTCTCTTCATCCGCTCTGGTTTTAGGCTTAACGGAAACCGATATTGACGGTTCAGGAAAGTCCAGAGCAACTAATTCAATCTTATTCTTATCCGAAGATAAAACTTCTCCCATATTTGTATTCTTTAATTTAGGCAAAGCTACAATATCTCCCATACTAGCCTTATCCATCGAAACCTGCTCTTTTCCTTGCAGTATGCTGATCATTCCGACATGTTCTTTTTCGTGTTTACTGACGTTAAAACAATCGGTATTGGGAGCAATCGACCCATTCAAAACTTTCATAAAAGCTAATTGCCCTAAATGAGTATCAAAAAACGATTTAAAGATATACCCGATAAAAGGCCCATTTTCCGACGGTTTCAATTCCTTAAACTGGCCTTCAGCCTCACCCTTTATTTTATAAGGAACCCGCTCATCAACCGCCGGCATATAAGCAATAATATAATCCAACAGTTCTTTAACCCCTTTATCCGTTAAACCATTCCCCATAATTACCGGGAATACTTTGGAAGACAAAGTCGCTTTTCTCAAAGCGCTTTTAATTTCCTCCTGAGGCAGAGTGCCTTTTTCTAAATACTTCTCCAATAAA
>JAKLDK010000108.1 GCA_022703565.1 Candidatus Omnitrophota bacterium | reverse complement strand
TAAAAATTAAATACCATATCAATCAAGAGGATATTGACATTGCGATCGGTATACAAAAAAGAAAAAATATTAATTTCGGTAAAGCTTTGGTGGAGGCGCAAATTATTAAAGAGGACCAGTTTTTGTCTTTATTGGTAGATGAGTTAGGGATACCGTTTATTAATTTGTCAAAATATAAAATAGACCAGAGTTTAAAAGAAATTATTAACGAAAGAATCGCCCGCCAATACAACATTATTCCTATTTCTGCTTTGGGGAATTCGCTTACATTGGCCATGTCTGATCCTTTGAATATATTTATTGTTGACGATATTAAGAATATTACGGATAAAGATATAGATGTTGTTATGAGCACCGATACTGATATTGTGAAAGCTATTGATAGCTTTTACGGCTCAAAGGATTCCGCGACGGTTAAAGATATTGCCAAAGATATCGATGCTGGCGATTTTTCTATTGTTGACGAGAAGGATGAAACTGAGAGTATTGACGGAGCAGTTGACCAAAGCGAGCAAGCTCCCATAATAAGAATCGTAAACTTGATTATTAAAGAAGCGATAAAACAAAGAGCCTCTGATATTCATATTGAGCCAGCGATGGATGCGTTGCGGGTTCGTTACCGGATTGATGGTGTTTTGCGCGATGTGTTCAGCTTGCCCAAAGAGAATCAAAACGCGATTATTGTCAGGATTAAAATACTTTCCCGGATTGATATTACTGCGACTCAGATACCGCAAGATGGTAGGTTTAAAATAAAAATTGGAAGCAAAGAAGTTGATTTCCGCGTTTCGCTTCTTCCGGCGACATTTGGCCAGAAAATTGTTTTAAGAATTTTAGATAAGATGAACCTTTCTGTGGGTTTGGACGGGCTGGGATTTAACCCTAAATCTCTGGAAAATTTTAAAGAAGCGGTTAAAAGGCCTTTTGGTATGATTCTGGTTACCGGTCCGACGGGAAGCGGAAAATCGACAACGCTATATTCGGTTATCAATGCGCTTAATACCCAAGAACGAAATATTGTTACAATTGAAGATCCGGTTGAGTATTTAATCGAGGGTTTGAGCCAAATTCATGCTCGTCCGGAAATCGGGTTAACTTTCGCGGAAGGCTTGCGTTCTGTTCTACGGCAAAGCCCTGATATTGTTATGGTCGGGGAAATCCGTGATAATGAAACAGCTGATATCGCGATAAAAGCGGCTTTAACCGGCCAATTGGTTTTTTCGACATTGCATACTAATGATGCCGCGGGTGCTTTAACTCGTTTAATTGATATGGGAGTCGAGCCATTTTTAGTTGCCTCTAGCCTTGTTATGGTTTCCGCGCAAAGGTTGTGCCGAAAATTATGTAAGAATTGCAAAGAAGAAATGAAATTAACAAAAGAGTTAGCGGTTAAAATTGGCCATGATTTAAAACCCGGGATGATAATTTACAAAGCTCGCGGTTGCGAAGCTTGTCGCCAAACTGGCTATATGGGAAGAGTGGCTTTAACTGAAATTTTAGAAATTGACGATAATATAAGGGAAATGCTTCTAAAAGGTAAATCTTCGGACAATATCAAAGAATTTGCGCGTAAAGAAAAAGGGATGATAACTCTTTGGGAAGATGCCTTAGATAAATGTACAGCCGGGATTACTTCTTTGGAAGAAGGCTTGCGCGTGACTTCGGAGGATTAAATTTATTTTTTTAATTTTGCCTTTTATTAATAAAAAGACTATAATTACTTCATATAATATTAACTCTTTATTTAAGAGATTGTTTTTATGCATAAGACGCAATTATTAGGCGAAATATTAATTGAAAGAAATGCCGTAACACCTTCCCAGGTGGAAATGGCAATTGAATCGCAAAAGAATGAAAAAGGATATCTCGGTGAATTGTTAGTCCGGATGGGATTTGTTACTGAAAGGGATGTTATGGCGGCTTTGGTAGTACAATGTAATTTGCCTTATATCGCGATTGATCGATACAATATTGAACAAGAAATTATTGATATGATTCCCTCGGAATTGGCCTCACGTCATCACATTGTACCTTTGGAAAAAGTTGGTGATATCTTGAGCGTTGTTATGGCGGACCCCTTAAATGTTAATGTCCGTGATGAAATAACTGAAGTGACGCATTGCCGGATAACGCCATTTATCGCAACTAAGCCGGAAATAGACCGGGCAATACAAAAACTATATAACAGAAATTAAAATCCATGCCTACATTTAAGTATACTGCAAAAAATAAAGCCTCCGGGACGGTTGCCGGGAAAATTTCAGCTGATAATAAAGTTGCTGTAATTGAAGAATTAAGAAAGCGCGAACTTACCATATTAACTATTGATGAAATTAAAGAAATAAAACTTGGTGCTACGACTTCCGTTTCAAGAAAGAAAGTTAAACCGGATGAAATAGTAATTTTTGCCAGGCAATTAGCGACTATGGTGGATGCCGGTATTCCTATTTTGCAAGGTATCAATGCTTTAACAGACCAAACTTCTCACCCGGGTTTTAAAGTTGTTTTATCGACGGTAGAATCAGATATCAAACATGGTAGTAGTTTATCTGCTTGTTTTGCCAAACATCCGCATATCTTTGATAATTTGTTTGTAAACATGGTAAGAGTTGGAGAAACCGGCGGCGTCTTAAGCCAAATTCTAGACCGCATTTCGACTTATATGGAAAAAACTTTGAAGTTGCAGCGTAAAGTTAAGGCCGCGCTTATCTATCCTTGCGTAGTTATTTCGATGGCGATAATTATTACAATAGTTTTGTTGGTAAAAGTTGTACCCACTTTTGCCGGAATTTATCAAGGGTTTGGTACGACACTTCCGGCTATGACACTTATTCTATTGTCGACAAGCGAATTTATGAAAAATTATATTTTATGGATTGTTGGCTTCTTCTTTTTAGTGTCGGTGGCAATAGCGCGTTGGCATAAGACAGATAAAGGAGCCAAGGTAATCGACGGTACTTTGCTTAAACTCCCGATATTTGGCGAACTATTGCGTAAGGTTGCGGTTAGCCGATTTACCAGGACATTGGCAACATTGGTGCAAAGCGGTGTTCCAATCTTAGAGTCATTAGATATCGTAGAGAAGACAATCGGAAACCGAGTTTTGGAGCTTGTAATCCAGGAAGTTAAGACTAGCGTTCGGGAAGGCGAAAGCATCGCTGGACCGTTAGAAAAAAGTGGTGTTTTTCCGACCATGGTAACTAGGATGATTTCAATTGGCGAAAAGTCGGGACAAATGGAAAAAATGCTGCTTAAGATTTCTGAATTTTATGATGATCAAGTTGATGCTGCTGTTGAAGGTCTGACCAGTATAATCGAGCCTTTAATTATTGGTGTTCTGGGCGTGGTTATAGGTTTTATTGTTATTGCGCTATTTTTACCGATTATGAAATTGGTTACGCTCATATAATTTAATATCTCTCTTAACGTCGATGTGTTTTTTAATGCGAAAATCTTCAAAATATAATTTAAAAATTATAACGTGTTTTATTTTTTTGCTGTTTACTTCTGTTTATTCCGCATTTTCACAAACTAATCCTGGGGTGCCAACAAAAAGAGTTTTAGAAGTAAGTTTAATGAGCTTAAGAGAGAGCGCGCTTAAGTTAGAGAAGAAGAATGCTTGGTTGTCTTCCGAAATCACAAATTTACGTCAACAAGTTGCCAATAAGAAAAACGAATTAGATATTATCCGTGGGCAAAAAACTATTTTATTAATCGGCTCAGGAAAAAATGCCGGAGTTAATAATGTACGGCCAATTACTTCTCTTGAGAAAAAACAAATCATAGATCAAAGCCTAAGTTTATTGTCTACGCAAAAACAAGGCCTTAATAATTCTTTAGAATCTCGCACAAACCAAGCTGATGATTTTAAGAATCAAATTACGATTATTTCAGGCGAAATTAATGACCTGAAAAATAAAAAGAAATCAATGTGCTTTGAAATGGATGAGAATATCTATATGGGAAGTAAGAAAAAGATGCAAGAGCAGATTGTCGCAAGCGAAGGATTATTAAAGAAATATAAGAATAATTTATTGTTAATGGATAAGAAATTCAAAGGGCCGATTAAAGCTGCGGGTGATTTGCAGGAACAAAATAATATTTTGACTAAACAATTACTTGCTATTGATAATAATTTAAATGTTTTATATGACCGGAATAAGAATTTAGAGTTGGAAATATTGGGTATAAAAGATAAGAAAGATTTGGAAAAAGCCGCAATAGTTAAACAAGTTGCTGATTTAGATAAAAGGAAGAATGATTTGGATGAAGTAATTTTGAAAGCTAAAACAAGTTTAGCTGAAAATCAGCAAAAATTTGATAGTAATTTAACAAAAGATGCAGATTTAAGACAAAATTTAGATATAATAAAAAAGGAAAATCTGGAACTAAAGGAAGAATTGGAATCTTTAGCCAATGTCCTTTCTAATTTGTGACATAAATTCCTTATTTTCGGCATTATAATTTTGCCTACATTGACACATTGCTTTCGGGGTGTTATACTTGAGGCGTAGTAAAGTGCTGTGATAAACGGTAAACCATTCGTAAGGATGGGACACAAAGCTATAGGGTCCCGTGAAAACGGGATAGCCAGTTGCCACAGAATTTATAGCATAAATTGTGACCTATTCCGTGAATGGAATAGGTTTTTTTGTATAAGTTATTTGATAGTAAGGTTTTATGTGATTGTGGCAAGTACTATAGGTTGGCATAAATAAAAATTATAATTTTATGCCAAAAAACATATAATTTTGTTTGACAAAGAAAGGAGGTGAATGTTAGAATAAAAACAATCGTAATTTAACCCGAGTCAACAGGTTACGAAAAAAAAGAAAAAGGCATTAGTAGTGCAATTATAAAATTAATAAATTGTTTTCCTTTTTTGAAAGTTTTTCGTGGTTCTGGTGACTCAAAATTCAAGGAGGAAGGGAAATGAGAAACAGAAAAGGTTTTACTCTAGTAGAAATTATGATCGTTGTTGCGATCATAGCCTTGTTGGCCGCGATTGCTATCCCCAACTTGTTAAGGGCTAGAATTTCAGCTAACGATGCATTAGCGCAAAGTACCCTAAGAGCACTTTCAACAGCTACAGAAACTTATGGTACTGGAAATGATGGTAATTATCCTTTAGACATGACTTCATTAACCGGTGCAACGCCTTCATACATGACAACTGATTATTGTGGGCAGACGGTTGCTGGTTATGTTTTTGCTTGTACAATGAGCGTAACTCAGTATACTTACGCTGCAACTCCGATTAACGTTGGTGCTTCAGGTACAACAACGTTTACAGTTATCACCGGAGGAGTTTTAAAGCCGTAATTGTTATTTTTTATTTTATGAATAAAAGAAACGGGGGCTCCATTTTAAGCCCCCGTTTCTTTTTTGAGGAAGGTTGATATGGTGAGAGAGAAAAGAATTAGTTTGGGGCGCAATAAAAAAGGTTTTTCACTGCCTGAGCTTATGGTAGCAGCCTTAGTTATGATTATTGCTTTTTCGGGGGTAATTTTGAGTTATATCCGCTGTATTTATTTAAATGAAGTTTCCCGCAGTCAAACACTTTCGTTGTTAGCGGTTAAAAGCCGCGTTGAGATGATAAAAAATACTACTTTTGCACAAATACCGTTGGTATATAACAATATAACTTTTGTTTTGCCTGATATTAAGGGACGAGGGATTAGTTATGTTGCAACAGTTAATCCATCGCTTTTACGAATAACAGTAAGCTATTGTTGGAAGCAAAAAGACGGTAGAGTTTTTGGCGAGGATACTGATTTAGACGGGATATTAGATGTTGGGGAAGATAAAAATGGCAATGGGTTAATAGATTCTCCGGTGACTATTACGACTTTTTTGTATAATACATGAGAGTAATATTATGAAAAATCAAAAACAAGGATTTACCTTAATTGAATTAGTAGTCGCGATAGGTATTTCAGTCGCATTATTAGCTGGGGTAATGTTGACTCTTGTTACTTGCCAAAAGAGTTGGTCGGAAACAAGTTCAGGAATTCAATTGAGAGAGAATTTAAGAGTTATAGTGGAGAAGGTTGCACGTGAATTAAGAGAGAGCGGTTCTGATAGTAATGGAATAATGCAAATAACTATTTCCGATAATGCCGG
>JAKLDK010000107.1 GCA_022703565.1 Candidatus Omnitrophota bacterium | reverse complement strand
TGAGAGCGAAATGATCCGTTTCGTTAATATTCTCGGGTAGGCCGCAAGAGTTTGGAGGGCAATCTCCAAAGTAAGTCAAATGACTATCGCCCAAAAGTTTTTATGGGAACAGAACTCGGCTTATTGGCTTGCTTTTAATATTTCTTGAAAATTTTATTAATAAAAAAGAAGAACAATTAGGAGGATGTTATGTCAGGTCATTCAAAGTGGGCAACGATTAAACACAAAAAAGCTGCTACCGACGCAAAAAGAGGAGCGGCTTTTACAAAAATAATCCGTGAAATTACGGCTGCCGCGAAAGCGAGTGGTGGTAATCCTGATACCAATCCGCGCTTAAGAACGGCGATGGATCGGGCCAAGCTTATCAATATGCAGAAAACTAATATTGATAATGCTATCAAAAAAGGTACTGGCGAATTACCCGGTGTTGTTTATGAGGAGTTTACTTTTGATGCGTATGGCCCAGGAGGTGTCGCAATGCTTATTTCTGGATTAACGGATAATAAAAATAGAACTACAGCTGAAGTACGAAATTTATTGTCAAAAAAAGGCGGCAACCTAGCGTCCCCAGGTAGCACTTCATTTTTGTTTAGCAAAAAAGGTGTAATTACTGTCGAGCAGAATAAGATTGCTGAAGATGCTCTAATGGAAATAGCATTGGAAGCCGGGGCCGATGATATCGAATCCGACGGTTCTTTTCATGAAATTACTTGCGATACGGCTAGCTTTGAGAAAGTAAAAGCGGTTTTGGTTGCTAAAAATATTACGACATCATCAGCCGAAATTTCAATGGTGCCCAGTTCTTATGTAAAGGTTGTGGGTGATCAGGCCAGGCAGCTTATTGAGCTTATGGATTCTTTGGAAGAACAGGAAGATGTTCAGAACGTATATGCGAATTTTGACATTCCTGAGGATGAAATGGAAAAAATTTCATCTTAATTAAAAATGATAATATTGGGAATTGATCCAGGGCTTAAGGCAACAGGTTATGGCTTTATTAAAAATGAGTTAAGGCATAGCAAGCTTCTTGAAGCCGGAACCATAGAGCCAAAACCAAGGGAACAAATTCAGAATAAAATACAAAAGATTTATTCGGTTCTAGAAGAATTGATTGAACAGTATAAGCCGGATGTTTTGGTGTTAGAGAAATTATTCGCTCATTCTAAGCATCCAATTACTGCCAGTATTATGGGGCATGTCCGAGGGGTAATATGTTTGCTTTGTGCGCAGAAAAATGTGAAATTAGTTGAGCTTAGCCCAAAGAGAGTTAGAAAAGCAGTTACCGGAAACGGTAATGCCAGTAAAGAACAAACTAAAAGCGTGGTTGCTTATATACTAAAGATTGATGAAGAGAAGCTATCCCTTGATAGCAGCGATGCCTTAGCGTTGGCTTTGGGATATTCTCAAATAGGCGAAGAAAAAAGATGATTGCTAAAATAAGCGGAAAATTAGTCGAAAAAAGAGACAACTGCTTAATTGTTGAAAATAATAATATTCAATATGAGATTCTCGTCCCAACATCAGTATCGCAGCGAATCGATGATTTTAAGGATGCCGACGGAAAAGTTACTTTAATTATTTACCATTACTTGCAAATGGGGCAAGGGACTTCAATCCCAGTTTTGGTAGGGTTTTTAAGCGAAATAGAAAAAGATTTCTTTTTACAGTTCATTACTGTATCCGGCATTGGGCCAAAAGCGGCAGTGAAAGCTTTGAATAAACCAATTTCTGAAGTTACCCGAGCGATTGATAGCGCGGACATGGCTTATTTAAAAACTTTACCCGGAATCGGGATGCAAAGAGCCAAAGATATTATTGCTAAATTGCAGGGGAAAATAGGCAAGTTCGGATTAATTAAAGACGAGGTTGGAGCTCTTAATAAAGAGGTGTCGTCCGATATCAAAGAAGAGGCTTTGGAAATATTATTGCAATTGCAATATAAACGTCCGGAAGCGATGAATATGATTGCCAAGGCTTGGGAAAATGCAAAAGATTTGAAGACCGCCGAAGAACTGTTAAACGAAATTTATAAACAAAGGGTGAATATCTAATGCAAAATTTTGACAATGATCAAATCAATATGTTAAAGGGCATTATTGAGTCTCTTTTATTCGTAAGCGAAAAACCGGTTACTATTGACCAAATCAAGAAGGTTCTTGACCATTTGACTCCGACGGATATAAAAGAATTAATAAAGATTATTAACGATGAGGCGCAAACAAAACAAAGTGGTTTGGTTGTTTTTGAAATTGCCGGCGGATACCAGATGCTGTCCAATCCTAAGTATGCCAGTTATTTAAGAAGCTTCTTTAAGACAAAGCATAAAGAGAAATTATCTAAGCCCGCTTTAGAAACTTTAGCTATTGTTGCTTATAAGCAGCCAGTTACTCGAGGCGAGATTGAGATTATACGAGGTGTTGATTCAGATGGGGTTGTTACCCATTTAGTTGAGAAAGAATTGATTAAAATTGTTGGGCGAAAAGATGTGCCAGGACGGCCGTTTGTTTATGGAACAACAAAGTTATTTTTGGAATACTTCGGGCTACGTTCGCTCGAGGATTTGCCAAACTTAGCAGAGTTTCCCGATTTAGTTAAGAAACAGGATGCTAGTATTATCGAGGGAGATATTATTGAAAATGTCTCTGCCGACAGTGCTGAGAAAACAGTTGTAGCAAGTGTGGAAGTAAAAGAAGATATTATTAATAATACAGAGGTTAACGACAATGAACCTAAAGAAACTGCGGCATAAAATCGATTTGATTGATGGTAAGCTTATTGATTTATTAAATCAGCGAGCCCATCTTAGCCTTTTTATCGGAGAATATAAAAAGAATAATAATAAAAGAATTTATTCTCCTGAGCGAGAAAAAGAAGTTTTAAGAAGGCTGAAGGCGATTAATAAAGGCCCGATTACGGATGAAGCCATAGAGGCCATTTACCGGGAGATTATGTCAATGTCTTTGGCTTTAGAGAAAATAAAAGAAATCGCGTATTTTGGCACTGAAGGTTCGTTTACTTTTATGGCGGCTAAAAAACAATTTGGTTCGCAGGTTAAATACAATCCTTGTGAAACAATCGACGAGGTCTTTCAAAAAGTCGAGCATGGCATGTGTGATTACGGTGTTGTACCGGTTGAGAATTCAATTGAAGGCGCGATTACTCATACTGTTGACCTTTTGGTCGATTCTGAACTAAAAATTTGCGCGCAGAGAAAGGTTAAGATTTCGCATCACTTAATGGCAAAGATAGAATTAAACAAAATTAAAAAGGTTTATTCTAACCCGCATGTTTTTGGACAGTGCCGAAATTGGCTTTTAAGCAATTTGCCTAAGGCAGAGCAAATTCCTGTTGTATCGACAACCGAGGCTGCGCATATGGTCACAAAGCTTAAAGATTCAGCGGCGATTGCTTCAAGTGAAACGGCAAAGATTTACGGCCTTAATATTTTGAAGAGCAATATCCAGGATATGGCGCATAATACGACTAAATTCTTGATAGTGTCGCAGGAGGACTCAAGTCCGACGGGAAACGATAGAACGTCAATTATATTCTCGATAAAAGATAGAATGGGCGCGTTGCATGATATGCTTGTGCCATTTTATAAACATAAGATAAGTTTAAGCAAAATAGAATCACGACCGTCTAAAAAGAAGGCGTGGGATTATTATTTCTTTGTAGATTTAGAAGGGCATCGATTAGACAAGAACGTAAAGGAAGCATTAAAACAGCTAGAAGATATGTGTAAATATTTAAAAATTGTTGGTTCGTATCCGGTGGAATAAAATATGAAAAATAGAGCTAAAGAATCAATTTTAAGAGTAAAACCTTATATTCCAGGAAAGCCAATTTCTGAGGTAAAAAGGGAATTGGGATTAACGGATGTGATTAAATTGGCTTCGAACGAGAACCCATATCCTCCTTCGCCAAAAGTCATAAAGGTTATTGCTAAAGAAGCCTATAACGTTAATCGTTATCCAGACGGAGATTGTTTTTCTCTTCGTCAAGAAATTGCCAAAAGATTGCAAATACTCCCTCGTCAAATAGTGTTTGGCAACGGTTCGGACGAAGTTATTGTTTTAGCCACTAAGGCATTTTTAAACAAAGATGATGAGGTTATTATTGCGCAACCCACATTTCTTATTTACGAAATTGCTTCATCAATTGAAGGGGCCAAAGTTGTTAAAGTCCCGCTAAAGGATCTTCATTATGATTTGCCGGAAATGAAAAAAGCTATTACGCCAAAGACAAAAATTATATTCTTAGGCAACCCGGACAATCCGTCAGGGCAGTATATTACTAACAAAGAATTCACCGAGTTTATGAATGGAATAGGTGAAGGCATCCTAGTTTTTATGGATCAGGCTTATTTTGAATATGTTGACAGCCTTGATTTTGCCGGGTCAATTAAACTTATTGAGCAATATAAAAATTTAATAATAACCAGGACATTTTCGAAGTTATACGGATTAGCCGGCTTAAGAGTCGGATATGGTGTAGCGAATGAAGAAATCATTGATTTGTTAAATCGAGTACGGGAGCCTTTTAATATAAATTCATTAGCTCAGGAGGCTGCTTTAACGGCTTTAAAAGATGAATCCTATTATTCAAAAGTTAAAAAGGAAATAAATAAACAAAGAGAAGCTTTATATAAAGCTTTTGATAAGATGAATATTGATTATGCCAAGACTTGTACTAATTTTAGTTTAATCAAGGTCAAGGGCGATTCGACGGAAGTTGTTAACAAGCTATTAAAAGAAGGTGTTATTATCAGAGATATGAAGCATTGGGGGATGAATGGTTATATTCGTGCCACAATCGGAACAAGTGAAGAAAATAAGAAGTTAATAAAAGCTTTGGAGAAAATATTATGATAATTGTTTTAAAGAAAGAAGCTACTGAGGAACAAATTCAGCATATATTAGAGAAAACAACCAAGCTGGGATTAAAACCGAATATCTCCCGCGGAGTTGAGCGGACTGTTATTGGGCTTATTGGCCCGGAAGATGTTTTAAGGGTAACTCCTTTGGAAGTTTTCCCTGGTGTCGAGAATGTAATACCTGTTTTGGCGCCTTTTAAATTGGTTTCAAGGGAATTTAAAAAAGAAAATTCAATTGTAAAAATAAGAGAAGGGCTTGAAATTGGAGGTAAGAAGCTCCATGTTTTTGCTGGCCCATGTTCAGTTGAAAATAAGGCCTTAATGTTATCAATTGCTAAGAAAGTAAAAGATGCTGGCGCGGCTGTTTTGCGCGGCGGAGCTTTTAAGCCTAGAACTTCACCTTATGATTTCCAGGGTTTAGGAGAAGAAGGCTTGAAATATTTAAAAGAGGCGGGTGAAAAATATAATTTAGCAACAATTACCGAGGTAATGGATTCTCGCGACGTAGAATTGATATCTAAATATGTTGATATCCTGCAAATCGGTGCGAGAAATATGCAGAATTTTTCTTTGCTTAAAGAGGTTGGAAAATTGCATAAGCCGGTCTTATTAAAAAGAGGAATAAGTGCCACGGTAAAAGAGTGGTTAATGTCAGCCGAATATATTTTATCGAATGGAAATTTTAGTGTTATTCTCTGCGAGCGTGGTATTCGGACTTATGAAACAGGCACGAGAAACACCTTGGATATTAACGCTGTTCCTTTAGTAAAAAGCATGTCACATTTACCAATCTTAGTTGACCCAAGCCACGCAACCGGAGCTTGGAATTTAGTCGGTGCTGCGGCTAAGGCATCTGTTGCTGCCGGAGCCGATGCTTTAATGATTGAAGTTCATGAGAATCCTGAGGAGGCGTTATCCGACGGTTCGCAATCTTTATTACCGGAGAAATTTGAAAATTTAATGAAAGAATTAAAAAATATCGCCAAGGCTGTTGGCAGAGAGCTCTAAAATTATGTTTAGAAAAGCGACAATAATCGGGGTAGGTTTTATGGGTGGTTCATTAGCGCTATCTTTTAAAAAGAATAAAATCGCGCAAGAGATTGTTGGCTTATCGCGAAAACAATCTTCTCTGGTTCAGGCGATGAAAAGAGGAGCGATAGACCAAGGGACAATGGATGCCCATGCTGCTGTTAAAAACGCTGATTTAATAGTTTTTGCAACCCCGGTAGATACTATTATAGGATTACTTAAAACTATTAATTCAAGCATTAAAAGAAGCTGCTTAATAACTGATATGTGCAGTACTAAAGTTGCTATTGTTGAGGCCGCTGAA
>JAKLDK010000106.1 GCA_022703565.1 Candidatus Omnitrophota bacterium | reverse complement strand
GCAAATTTATTTTTGCCGATATAAATAATCCCTTTTATGCCTTTTACCTGAGATAATTTCAAAACCCGGTCTTCTTTTAATATGATATTCTTGTTAACATCAAAAATAGTATAACTTCCCTTTATTGATATAACCGCGTCGGGAGCTTCGCGTAAAATTGCCACACGAATAAACCTTTCCTGGGCTGATTCTAGAATACAGTTACCAACCGTAAATAGGGCTAATATAATAAAAAGCGCTATAAAGTTTTTTGTTATTTTCGATTCCATAGATAAAAAAGAAGGCTTAAAAATATGCTAATAATTATAGAAGTTGTGAGGGGAAAATAAAATGTGAAGTTCTCTTTCTTGACCAAGATATCACCGGGAAGTCTTCCCATTCCCGGGATTTTCGCGAAGAAATACAAAACAACTCCGAAAATAAAAATAACTATTCCTAAGAGCATTAATGTTTTTGAAATATCGCTCATTACGGATATAATTCCTTTTGCTCTTCTTTACCCTTAAAAGACGACCCCTTAATATGCTTTAATGCTGTTTGGGTCAATTCTCGCCCACGGGGAGTCCTTTTTAAAAATCCTATTTTCAGCAAATACGGCTCAACAACATCCTCGATTGTATCTATTTCTTCATTTAGAGTCGCCGCGATTGTTTCTATGCCTACTGGCCCGCCTTTGTAATGTTCATCAAGGGTACGAATCAACTTACGGTCAACTTCATCTAGACCCATCTCATCAATTCCCAACTTTTGCATAGATTCGCAAACAATTTTCTTATCAATAACATTCGTTGTATTCTTAACCTGGTTAAAATCACGGACCCGGCGTAACAAGCGATTTGAAATTCTAGGGGTCCCGCGCGAACGCTTGGCTAATTCAAAAGAAGCATCTTCATCCACTTTAACATTTAATTTATTTGAAGAATTGGAAATTATCTTCGCCAAATCTTTAGGGTCATAAAAATCAAGGTGATAAAACATCCCGAATCTGTCTCTTAATGGCGCCGCTAATAAACCACTTCTTGTAGTCGCACCAATCAAAGTAAAAGGTTTCAAATTAAAATTAATAGTCTTGGCATAAGGCCCTTTATCAACCACAAAATCAACCTTAAAGTTTTCCATAGCCGGATACAAGAATTCTTCAACCGCCTTCGAAAGCCTGTGAATTTCATCAATAAAAAGAACGTCGCCTTCTTCAAGATTGGTTAATATTCCGATCAAGTCTCCTGCCCTATCAATCGCCGGACCGGAGGTTATTGTAATACGCGCGTTCATCTCCTTGGCCACAATATAAGCAAGGGTGGTTTTACCTAATCCGGGAGGGCCGGAAAAAAGCACATGCTCGACTGGTTCTTTTCTTTGCTTGGCAGCTTTGATTGCAACCTTGAGATTTTCAATAAGGTCTTTTTGCCCGACGAATTCATCTATTTTATCCGGCCTTAACGATAAACTATAGACCTTGTCTTCTTCGGCTTCTTGACTGAATATTACTCTTTTTTTCTCATCCATATTACTCAACCGGAACCATATTGTCTCTGTTACGTAAGATTTCTATTTCACCGAATACTTTCTTCTGCACAACAATTACTTCTTTCAAGCGGATTAATTCCAAAACAGACATAAAGGTAACAATGATTTCTAATTTGTCGCGGCATTTACCAAACAATGTCGCGAGTAAAATACTTGATTCTTTCAACAACAAATGCAATATCTCATGTATCTTCTGCTCAACGGTAAATTCTTCCTTAACAATCTCATGAATTACTTCTTCCGGTTTTTTGTTTAAAGCATCGTTTAAAGCATTGATTAAATCAAAAAGATTCGCCTCAAAGAAAACCTCTTTTGATTCTTCTCTTAGTTTATTCATCTGTTCTATATCTATAATACGAGAAAATAAATCTTTGCGGAATTTCTCCTTATCTTGCAATTCCTGCGCAATTTCTTGGAAACGCTGATATTCCTGCAAACGCCTTACCAATTCATCTCGCGGGTCTTCCCCGGCTTGTACCTCGCTAGGGTCGGGAGGCAATAACATCCGGGATTTAATCTGCATTAAAGTTGCCGCCATAACCAAGAAATCTCCGACAATATCCAAGTCAAGCATCTTCATCATTTCAATATACTGCATATATTGTTCGGTAACTTTGGCAATCGGGATATTGGTGACATCAATATCGTTTTTCTTGATAAGATATATTAATAAATCAAGCGGACCTTCAAAAACCTCTAATTTAATCTTATAACTCATTTAAATATTACTCCCCTGACCTCATCCATTGTCTTTTTCGCAATTTTGCTAGCTTTTAATTTTCCTTCCGCTAAAATTTCGGCAACTTTATTTTTATCCTTTTCAAAAACCGCTCTTTTTTCTCGAATCGGATCAAGAAAAGCGTTAAGCTTATCGGCTAATCTTTTCTTGCATTCAGTACAACCGACTTCTGCCTTTGTGCACCAATTGTATACATCTTCTTTCATTTCCGGAGCAAAAACACAATAGTAATTACAAACATTACATTCATTAGGATGCCCGGGGTCAGTTAATTTTATTCTTTTTGGGTCAGTAAACATCCCCTTAACTTTGCCCAATACAACTTCTTTTGAATCAGACAAATTAATAGTATTTTGATAACTCTTACTCATCTTACGTCCGTCTAATCCTAAAAGCCTTGAATCTTTTGTCAGAATCGGCTCACAATCAGCAAAGATTTCTTTCTTAAAGATATGATTAAACCGGCGGGCAATTTCACGGGTTAATTCTAGATGAGGAAGCTGGTCTTCACCTATCGGGACAGCATTAGATTTATAGAGTAAAATATCCGCCGCCTGTAAAACCGGATAGCCCAGGAATCCATAGGTTTGTAAATCACGGGTTTTTATTTCGCGTAATTGTTCCTTATAAGTGGGATTCCGTTCCAACCATCCTAAAGGAGTAATGCAAGAAAATACCATAAAAAGTTCGAGATGTTCCGGCACATGCGATTGGACCGCAAAAATAGCTTTTTCCGGGTCAAGCCCGCAGGAAAGCCAATCAATAACCATCTCGGTCGTACTTTCGGAAATTATCTCGCTATTTTCATACTCGCCCATAAGCGCGTGCCAATCAGCAACGCCAAAAACGCAAAGATACTTTTCCTGCAAATCCAACCAGTTCTTTAATGCTCCGACCAAGTGGCCCAAGTGCAACTTTCCCGTCGGCCGCATAGCGCTATAAATAACTTTCTTCATATTCTTATAATTTTTGTGCGATGGTTTCTGTTTCAAAGACTTCAATAATATCGCCAGTTTGATATTTATCGAACCGATCAACTGTTACACCACACTCCATACCTTCGGTTACTTCACGGACATCATCCTTAAACCTTTTTAAAGAACTAATATTTCCAGAAAAAACCGTTTCTCCGGCGCGGATAACATCAACCTTTGACTTACGGGTTACCTTACCCTTAGTGACATAGCATCCCGCGACTATTCCATGCTTGGAAAGTTTAAATACTTCGCGGACCTCAATTCGCGCCACAAATTTTCTAATCTTTTTCGCATCCAGCAATCCTTCCAAGGCGCTTCGGATATCATTCACCGCGTCATAAATAATCCGATACTGCCTAACGTCAACCGGGTCCTTTTCTAATTCTTCTTTTGCCCTATTATCAATATCGACGTGAAAAGCGATAATAATCGCTCGCGAGGCAATCGCTAGAATTACGTCGGATGCGTTAACATCGCCGATTCCGGCATGAATGAATTTAATCTTTACGCGGTCGCTAGGTATTTTGCCTAAAGAATCTTTCAGCGCTTCCATTGAACCTTGCACGTCCGCTTTGATAATAACATTTAACTCTTTAACTGAGCCTTCCTGCATCCGGGCATATAAATCTTCTAAAGTAACTCTTTGATTTTCTTTTAATTTCTTATCTTTTAGTATTTGTTGACGGATCGATGTAATTTCACGCGCTTTCTTCTCGTCGCTAATAGCATAAAATATTTCTCCGGCTTTAGGAACATCCGCCAAGCCAATTACCTCCACCGGCATCGACGGTCCAGCTGCCGTAACTTTTCTGCCTCGGTCATCTAACATTGCCCTAACCTTGCCATAATAAGGCCCGACTACAATAATATCGCCGTCATTTAAAGTACCGCTTTGCACAATCAAAGTCGTAACAGCACCTTTCCCTTGGCTAAGATGGGCTTCAACAACAATTCCAGATGCTAATTTATCCGGATTAGCTTTTAATTCTAACATTTCCGATTCAAGCAGTATTAAATCCAAAAGCTCATTAACTCCTTGGCCTGTTGTCGCCGATACTCCGACGCAAACAGTTTTTCCGCCCCAATCTTCGGGCATAAGCCCAATTTCCGAAAGTTGTTTCTTAACTCGGTCAATATCAGCATTTCTTTTGTCAATCTTATTTAAAGCAACAACAATCTGGACATTCGCCGCTTTGGCATGGTTGATAGCTTCGACGGTCTGAGGCATTACTCCTTCATCAGCCGCAACAACCAAGACAACCACGTCCGTAATATGCGCACCGCGAGCCCTCATCGCGGTAAAAGCCTCATGACCAGGAGTATCTAAGAAAGTCATCCGGCCTTTGGTTGTTTCAACCGAATAAGCTCCGATATGCTGAGTGATACCGCCGTGCTCAGTGTCAACCACCTTACTAATTCGAATCGCATCAAGCAAAGATGTTTTTCCATGATCAACATGCCCCATGAAAGTAACAACCGGAGCGCGATGTTTTAGTAAAGACGGGTCTTCTTGTTCCTTTTTATGAACCGCAACTAATTGCTCTTCTTGCGTCTTAATCATCGATATTCTGTATCCAAATTCTCGCGCCAGCTTTGTTACCAGCTCAGAATCCATGCTTTGATTAATATGCGCAAAAATACCCATTTTCATAAGTTGCGATAAAATTATGCTGGGCTTTTGTTGAATCTTCGAACTTAAATCTTTTATCGAGATAGGAACCTGTAGTTCTAAATCAACCAAATCCTCTTCCCGAATTTCTTTAGGTGGAGGTGCTTCACGATAAAACTGCGGCCGGCCAAAAACTTTAGGATGGCCTTCTGCTTTCTCAATTTGCGGGACATTTCCGTCAACAACAGCTTCACCAGGGCCGCCTTCACGGGTAAGTTTTCGTTTTTTTCTGACTAAAGGCTTTAAAGTAACTAAAGGCTCATACTTCGCCCTTTCTTTTTGCATATCGAAGGCGGGCTTAACAAACCTATTTTTAACTGCATCTCTATCAAAAGTAACTACTTTAGGAATTTCTTTAGAAGGAACAACTTTAGGTAATTCTTTCTTAATTTCGATTCTAACTTCTTTATGTTCAACTGGCTTCGGAAGTGGCGCAGCAACTTCTTTGACCAATTTTACCGGCTTAATTTCTTCTTTTTTATCTTCCTTAACTTCTACCTTCTTTATTTCAACCGGCGGTTCAACCTTAGGTTCAACCTTCTTTTTTTCAACTTTTTTTCTTGGTTTTCTCGGCTTATCCGAAACTTTCTTGGCCGGTTTATTTAATTTAACCAGTTCGCTCTTTACGACGGAGACAACAGCCGCACTAATTTCCTGTTCGCTATCTTTGGCTCTGAGCTTTAAAGCCTTTAAAGTTTCTAAAACCTGCTCACTGGTTACCTTTAGCTTTTCAGCTAACTCTCTTACTTTCATGATAATTTCTTTCTCTGATTATGCCTTTTTTAACTTAATAACAGCTTCTTCAATAACTTTTTTAGCTTTGATTTTACCTAATCCCTTAATTTGTGTCAATTCGTCTATCGAGGCATTGGCAATCTTCGCTAAGGAATCAAAACCCGCGTTCTTTAACTCTTCGACCAATTTATCACCAATACCTTCTAACGTCGAGATATCATCACTTGAAACTTCAATAGCCTTCTCCGGTATTTTCTCGGCATCAGCCGGATAATCTTTTTGGAATTGCTCCTGCAATTGTTTCCATTGATCGAATGAAAATAAATCCAATTCCCAACCAACCAATTGGCTAGCTAACCTTACATTTTGGCCATGTTTACCAATCGCGAGCGAAAGTTGGTCATCCGCAACAATTATATTAGCTTTCTTATCTTCATAATTAAGCTGAATCTGCGATATTTCCGCCGGAGAAAGTGCAGCTTGGATGTATTCTTTAATATCATCAGAATATCTAACAATATCAATTTTCTCGCCTTGCACTTCAGAAACAATATTCTTTACTCGAGCGCCGCGCATTCCGACGCAAGCCCCGACGCAGTCGATTTTATCGTCCTT
>JAKLDK010000105.1 GCA_022703565.1 Candidatus Omnitrophota bacterium | reverse complement strand
TACGGAAAAACAAAAGAGGACTGCGCTTGAAGAAGAACTGGCCGAAGTAAACAAAAAATTAGCCTCTTTAGAAGAAACACTTGCTAATCTCGAAGGCTTATTAGATACGCCTGCAGAATAAGCTCCGCATTAATTTCCCAACCTATAAACCTATACTTATATAATAAACAATATATAAAGAATAGCTGTCTTTTTCCCTCGAGAAAACATTGTTATAAGCTGTTGTTGCAAAAAATGCCAAGAATTAATAAAATTGTTGCAAAAAAAATGATTATTGGGTATACTATCTCAAATTTAATTTTAACGTAAAATAGTTTATGCGGATTCATTTAGCTTGAAGTTATTAGGCTAAGCTGTTTTGAAATTAAAAACAGTGCTGCCCTAAGCATGAAAGAAGCATATTACTAAACCAAAGGAGTCGTGATGGTAGAAGAATTGATTAAGCAGCTTTTGGAAGCTGGTGTGCATTTTGGACACCAAACCAAACGTTGGAACCCGAAGATGCGAAAATTTATCTTTGGGCAGAGAAGTGGGATTTACATCATTGATTTAGAAAAGACCGCAGAATGCTTGGTTAAGGCCCGTGATTTTATGCGCGATTTAGCCGCTAAAGGCGGAAACGTTCTTTTCGTCGGGACCAAGAAGCAAGCCCAAATGATTATCGAAGATACCGCCAAGAAAACCAAAATGTTTTATGTCGTAAACAGATGGTTAGGCGGGTTACTCACCAATTTCCAAACCGTTAGGCAATCTATTGAAAGATTAAACGAAATAGAAAAAATGGAGCAGGACGGTACTTGGGAAAATTTAAAAAAGAAAGAAACTTCTAATTTAACTAAAATCAAGCAGAAGTTATTGCGCGATTTAGGCGGGATAAGAGATATGCATGGTTTGCCTAGCGTGATTTTCTTGGTAGATCCTAAAAAGGAAGAAATTGCTGTAAATGAAGCCCGTAAATTAGGTATTCCTATTGTTGGTATAATTGATACAAATTCCGACCCGGATAGGATTGATTATCCGATTCCCGGTAATGACGATGCTTTAAAATCAATTAGTTTTTTAGCTTCTTATGTAACTGAAGGTATTCTGGAAGGGCAAAAGGAATATTTAACCAGTACAAATATTAAAATTGAATCTCAATCCGCAGGTGATAAAAAACAAGCTGAAGAAGCTCAACCTGCGGCTTAATTTTTGTTTAAACAAAAACAGAGAGGAAGATAGAAATGGTAGTTTCAGCATCTGCAATTAAAGAATTAAGAGAAATGACCTCATGCGGGGTTATTGAATGTAAAAAGGCGCTTGAAGAATCCAAGGGTGATTTTAGTAAGGCCAAAGAGCTTTTACAGAAAAGAGGATTAGAAATAGCTGCTAAGAAAAGTTCTCGAACCGCCAAAGAAGGCCGGGTCGAGAGTTATATCCATATGGGAAATAAAATCGGCGTATTGGTCGAAGTAAACTGTGAATCTGATTTTGTTTCAAAAAATGAAAAATTCTGTGCTTTTACCAAAGATTTGGCAATGCATATTGCGGCGATGAAGCCGAAATATATTAAACGTGAAAATATTCCAGCTGAAGTTGCTAAAGAACAAAAAAATTTAGACGCATTTGCTAAAGAATTTTGTTTAGTCGAACAGCCTTTTGTTAGAGATGCTAGTCAAACAATCCAAGATTTATTAAACGGTTTAGTCGCCAGTATCGGTGAAAATATGTATATTAGCCGATTTGTGAGATTTAAGGTAAATGAAGAAGAATAATCCAATTTATAAGACGATTCTTTTAAAGTTAAGCGGAGAAGCTTTCTTGGGTAAGGAAGCGCATGGTATTGATGCTGATACATGCGCTTGTTTCGCTCGGCAGATAAAAGAAGTCAATTCTTTGGGAGTTCGAGTGGCGGTTGTTGTCGGCGGCGGAAATATATTCCGCGGGCAGATGGAATCAAAGCGTTTCGGATTAGACCGTTCGGTTGCGGATTATATGGGTATGTTAGCAACTGTATTAAACGGATTAGCTTTGCAGAATGCTTTAGAGCAGATTGATGTCCCGACCCGGGTTTTGACTGCGATTGAGATGTCAGCCATTGCTGAGCCTTATATTCGCCGTCGAGCATTAAGGCATTTAGAAAAATCGAGAGTAGTTATTTTTGTTGCCGGTACGGGTAACCCTTATTTTACAACTGATACTGCCGCAGCTTTACGAGCCGCTGAGATAAAGGCTGATGTGATTTTGAAGGCAACAAAAGTCGACGGAGTATATTCGGCCGATCCTTTTAAAAATAAAAATGCTAAGAAGTTTAAGCGTATCAAATATTTTGAAGTTTTAAAGCGTAATCTTAAGGTTATGGATTCGACCGCTATAAGTATGTGCATGGATAATAATATGCCTATTGTTGTTTTTGATTTACTGGAAGAGGGAAATATTAAGAAAGTAGTTTTAGGCGAGGAAATAGGAACCTTAGTACAATAGTAGGGGGTGGTAATATGGCAATAAAAGAATATGTTTTTCAAGTTGAAGAAAAAATGAAGAAAACTGTTGAATCGGCAAAAAGAGAATTTAATGAGGTTCGAACCGGCCGGGCTCATCCGGGATTAATCGAAGGCGTGCATGTTGATTATTATGGAACACCGACCATGATTAAGCAGTTGGCTTCAATATCAATACCTGACCCCCGAAGTGTTTTTATTCAACCCTGGGATGTATCGGTTATTCCGGAAATTGAAAAAGCGATATTAAAATCCAATATGGGTATAACTCCGGTAAATGATGGTAAGATTGTGAAGCTTAGCATTCCGCAATTATCTGAGGAGAGAAGAAAAGAGCTTCAAAAAGTTGTAAAAGACATGTCTGAAAAAGCTAGAGTATCAATTAGAAGCGTAAGACGCGATGCCAATGACCATATAAAGAAAATGAAGGATGATAAGACTGTCTCGGAAGACGAAGAATTTAAAGCGCATGAAAGCATTCAGAAGATGACAGACCGATATATCAAAGATATCGACGTAGTTACTGAAGAAAAAATAAAAGTTTTGATGACAAGTTAGTAGTAATTGCTATTTTAAAATAAATTTGACCCACTAGCTCATCTGGCAGAGCACAGCCCTTTTAAGGCTGGTGTGCCGCGTTCGAGTCGCGGGTGGGTCACCATTTGCAGTGTTCAGCTTTCAGTCGTCAGTGTTCAGCAAATAGAGGATGGTTGTATTTATATCCAATATTTATCTGGTCACTGACTACTGACCACTGATCGCTGGATTTGGGGCGGATGGCGGAATTGGTAGACGCGCTAGTCTTAGGAACTAGTGGGGAAACTCATGGAGGTTCAAGTCCTCTTCCGCCCATTGACTTTTTTAAGAAGAATTTATGCGGCGGTAATTCAGTTGGCTAGAATGCCACCTTGCCAAGGTGGATGTCGTGGGTTCAAATCCCATCCGCCGCTTTATTAAATCCAGGTTTTGCAATGGAAAGGTTTTCCCGTTGAAATTCATCTAAGGAAACCCTTCTGTTGCAAAATCGAAAGCTTTCACAGTTTTTGTTTAAGAAAAGATGTGGTTATGCCGAGATTGATTTTTCTATCGAAAAATTTCGGTTAAAATTTATCATGCTAACATTTTTATAAAAATCAACCCAGTGTATTCTTGTGATAATGCTGGGTTTTGTTCTTTTTAAAAAGTTTTACAGCAGCTAATGCCTAACAATATTAAGGAGGATTTAATGAAAATCAGTGATTTCTTGAACCTAAAAGCGGTAACAGCAGATCTTAAGTCAAAGACCAAGAAAGACGTTATTGAAGAATTGGTTGACTTATTAATTGAATCCGGAGCAATTGAGAAAAAAGCTAAGGGTAAGATAATCGAAGTATTATTAGCCCGGGAAGCTTTGGGTTCAACCGCAATTGGCCAAAGTATCGCTATCCCGCATGGCAAATGTGAGGATGCGAAAAAATTAGTCGGATGCCTCGGAATAAGCAAAGACGGTATCGATTTTGATTCTCTCGACGGAGAACTTGCTCACATATTCTTTATGTTGGTTGCGCCGATTGATTCTGCTGGTCCGCATTTAAAAGCTTTAGCGAGAATATCCCGTCTTTTAAAAGAAAAAGCAGTGCGGGATAGTTTGAAAAATGCAACCGATGATAAAACATTGTTAAAGATAATTCAGCTTGAAGATAGTCATTTGGCAAAAATATAAAAATGCGCAAAACGCCCTTCAAGATATTGTACCCGGGTATTGGGATCAAAAGATGGCTAACGCTATCGCTCTTGGGTATAGTTGTAGTCATTTTTGGGTCGGTATTTATTTCAGCCCCGTATGGTTTCGTAAAGATATTTGGATTTATTTGGATAGTTTGCGGGATGATCTTGATTGTTATCGGCATCGGTAAGATGATAGTTTCTCTCTTAACCTCACTATTGCCTAAAGGGGAAAGAGATTTAGTTGATGTTTTGTATACCCGTAGATATTTAGAGCGGGGCCCAAAGATTGTTACCATCGGCGGAGGGCATGGCCTTTCTCACTTGATTTTTGGTTTAAAAGAATATACTTCAAACATTACAGCTGTTGTAACTGTGGCTGATAGCGGCGGTTCGTCTGGTAAATTACGAGAGGAATTTAATATTGTTGCTCCGGGTGATATAAGGAACTGTTTGGTTGCTTTAGCCGATGCTCCGGCTCTAATGGGAAAGTTATTCCAATATCGTTTTGACCAAGACTCAGTATTGAAGGGGCATAATTTTGGAAATTTATTTTTAACGGCGATGTATCAGATAACTGATGGCGATTTTGAAAAAGCTGTGCAGGAAACAAGCACGGTCTTGGCGATAAGAGGAAAAGTTGTTCCCTCGACAGTTAGCAATATACATTTAATTGCTGAATATGAGGATGGGACAAAAACAAAAGGCGAGGCTAAGATACCTAACCCGAAGTCTAGAATCAAAAGATTGCTATTGACTGATAAGGATGCTTACCCGACGAAAGATTCGATATCAGCGATTGAAGAAGCTGATGTAATTATTATGGGGCCGGGTAGTTTGTATACTAGCATTATTCCGAATTTAATAATTAACGGAATGAGTGAAGCCATTGCTAAGTCAACGGCTTTAAAAATATATGTTTGTAATGTCATGACTCAGCCAGGCGAAACGGATAATTTTAAGGCCTCTGATCATGTGAAGGCGATTGAAGAGCATTCTAATCGTGATGTTATTGAGGTTTGCTTATTAAATAATGTCGACCCGCCTCCGGACGCATTATCAAGGTATAGTGCCGAGAAGTCGTATCCGGTTATGTGCGATGTTGATAAGATACAGGAAATGGGATATAAGGTCGTCGCGGTGGATTTGTTAAGCGTTGCCGATTATGTCCGCCATGATTCGCAGAAACTTAATAAAGCAATTATTGATTTAATCGAAAGTAATCGGGTTATCAAAAGGTAATAAAAATGCCACGGGTAGAAAAACAAGTAACGATAAAAAATCCGCAAGGGCTGCATGCACGGCCGGCAGCGCTTTTTGTCCAAATAGCTTCCAAATATAATTCGGCAATAAATATTCGTAAGGGCGAAGAGAAAGTTAACGGTAAATCAATTATGGGTATTCTTACCCTTGGCGCGTATGAAAATAGTATTGTAATTTTGGAGGCGGAAGGCGAAGATGCGGTAGAGTTGGTTGCTGAACTAGAAATTTTGTTATCTAGAGAGAAAGAAGAATGAGTGAAAGCATATTAAAAGGTATTCCAGCAGCTCCGGGAATTGCTTATGGACAAGCATTTATTGTAGATAAGCAAGAGTTTATTATTACGCCTAGGGCTATCAGAGAGAAAGAAGTTCCGATTGAAATTGCGCGCTTTGAAGAAGCCTTAATCCAAACTCGGGCCGAAATTCTTGGTATTCAAAAGAAAATGAATGCCCAGAATAGTGGCTCGCATTCCCAAATATTTGATGCCCATCTGTTGTTTTTAGAGGATAGGACTGTTATTGAAGATGTTATCAAAAGGATCAAAGGCGAGAAGTTATCGGCCGAGTATATATTTTCCGAAGTCTTAAAGAAATATGTAAAAATGTTTTCTCGCATTGAAGATGAATATCTGCGCGAGAGAGTTAGCGATGTTAATGATGTCGGACGCCGTGTTATAAAAAATCTTGTCGAAGAAAGCAAGATGCATGATTTTGATAATATTGATGAAGAGATGATAATTATCAGCCATGATTTATCGCCTTCGGACACGGCGGGGATGTTTAACAAAAATATTATCGCATTTGCGACGGATATTGGC
>JAKLDK010000104.1 GCA_022703565.1 Candidatus Omnitrophota bacterium | reverse complement strand
CATTAGAAAGATGTTATAACGCTAACGGCGGAAGATATACCGGCTGTGGAGATTTTAATAACCTAGACTTAGAAAACCCAGCAACTTCTCCCGGAGCGCATTTTACATATACTTTTAATCCGGCCCCAGCTGCTAATACTTATACAATAGTAGCAACCAGAAATACTACCGATGGCGGAGCTATAACCAGTTGGCTTCGTTTAGCACAAGATACCAATGGCGTTACCCGAAGTGGTTCCGGCGCTTTTAGAGGGATTAAATAGTTTTACGATTTAACATATCTGCAAAAATAACATCGAAGCCTTGAGAAATCAAGGCTTCGATGTTATTATGTAGAAGACTTATATTAAATAAGCTATACTTTAATTAACCAAGATTTTGCTTTAGGAACATTTTCTCGAATAGACTTACTTAAAAAAATGTTCCGACAAAATCGGCCGCTTGCCTTAAAGTCCTATTCAAGAAAAGCGGCGGTTCAATCCAAATTACATTTTCTAATGAAAAATTTGGGATTAATCATGAAAAAACAGGCCTATACACTTTTAGAACTTTCTATCGTAGTAATTATTCTTGGTATTATTGCCGGATATGGTATCCCCAAAATAATAATCAATATAGACAAATCCTATGTCCGCGAAGCGGTTAATCAGCTCCAATCGTTTTATGCGATAAATAATCTTTTTTATACCAACAAAGGCATTGGCGAGTACTTTGACCCTGGATCAACCGAAGATTGCCCTTCAGCTCAATGCGCACTATTATTAGGACAAACTATAGAGCAACAAGCGCCTAATTTAAAAAATTTCAATGATTCGTTAGGATCACATTTAATATCTCACAATAAAATTAAGTATATTTATAACAGTAACGGATCAATTCAGGCAGTATATAATCCTATTATAAATAGAACACCTCCTAGGCTCATAAAGATCCTAATGTACAGCGATCGAGATTTATCATCAGGGAATCCTTGTTGTTTACTAGGCCCTGGAAGCCCTAACATGTGTTATATAATAGAGGATTGCCCTTAAAAGGACTACGAACTTGTTAAAAATACTAAAAAAAGAAGGATTCGCGTCATTTGTTGAAATAACTATTGCGGCAATAATTTTTATAGTTGCGGGAATAGGTATATTTACAACCATAACAATGTTTCGGCCCCAAGGCAATGACGCTTCTAATAAACTAAAAGCTGCTTATTTAGGGCAATATGTATTAGATGAAATGAGGCTTGCAGTAA
This sequence comes from Candidatus Omnitrophota bacterium, assembly GCA_022703565.1. GTDB lineage: Bacteria > Omnitrophota > Gorgyraeia > Zapsychrales > Zapsychraceae > JADFZM01. The sequence continues at coordinate 5,048 of JAKLDK010000104.1, read as the reverse complement.
ATGCTGATCTTTGGAATGTAACAGATCCTACGCTTAATCCGCTGTCACCAGGGACACATAATATAGTAATAGAAGGCCAAACCGTGGTATGGGAAGTTATTGACAATTCTGATTTGCAAATTAGACAAGTAAAAATGAATGTATATTTTAACTCCGGTTTATAACAATATGTTTAAGAAAAATAAAATATCAGCCTTATCTCTAACAGAACTATTGGTCGCAACTGTATTAATCGGTATTATTATGCTTGGAATTGTCAGCTTTAGCTTCACCATAAAACAAGTTCAAGATTCAACCCGAAAATCAGTAATACTATCATCGAAACTGGCAACAGCCATGGGCTATCTTAGAAAAGATGCTTATAATGCAATCGGATACTTTTCTGGATTAAACACGCCTAACGACGATTGGACATCAGGCGTTATGTACCCATTGGCATCTAGTAACAGCATTTGTTTTAGCCGTGATAGATATAAAACCCCGAACAATTATGATGATGATGCTTGGCGATGTTATCATGCCCATGTATCCTCAGTATCACCAAAAGATTATATTCTATGGCGCTGCCCAGAACAAGCGAGAGTACCTAATCCTACCTCAGCCCAAGGACAATGCGCTGATGGTATCCCTAATATGCTAACTCCATTACATGGAGCCGAAGCTTTGGCATATATTCATGGGCCTGAATCTTTGCCATTTTATACTATTCACAGGCAAGCTAACGGTAAATTGCAATATATTGACTTTAAGCTAAAATCCAGAGCCTCTAATAGAGACACTGCTCACCCTATCACTAACCCGGAATATGAGCTAAATACCAGAGTAAATCCTCCCCAATCTGCTCGATAAAACAAATTTTTACCAGCACCCAATTGACATTTGATTTTCTATGTGCAATACTTTCATTAGAGATTGCAACTTGTTAAAAGCAGCCGGACATAAAAATGAGGTTTGTGCCTATTCTACGACTTGTGGAATAGGTTTTTTTATCGGCCAGACAGATATGGCAGGTAACCTATCAACGCGGGGGACAGATACCCTGGAGTTGTGTGCCTACAAATTCCGCAACGGCTAAAAACCGGGCACAAACCGATAGCAAAAAGCTAAAAAACGAAAAAGGAGATTCAAATGAATAATAAGAGTGGTTTTACGTTACTTGAAATTATCATCGTTATCATCATAGTCGGCGTACTCGCGTCATTGGCTTTACCCAGGTTCTTCGCAACGGTCGAATTCTCCCGCAGCACAGAAGCCTTAACCTCTTTTGCCGCAATCCGTCAATCATTAGAAAGATGTTATAATGCCAACGGCGGAAAATATACCGGCTGTGGAGATTTTAATAACCTAGACTTAGAAAACCCGGCAACTTCTCCCGGAGCACATTTTACCTATACGTTTGTTCCGATCCCAACAGATGATACTTATACAATACAAGCAACCAGAAATACTAGAGACGGCGGCGCTATAACCAGTTGGCTTCGTTTAGCACAAGATACCAATGGCGTTACCCGAACTGGTTCCGGCGCTTTTAGAGGAATTAAATAAGGGCTCGCAGAAACTTATCAAAGAAATAAGAAAAGGGACAGGGCACCAAAAAGGGGCTCTGTCCCTTTTTGACTTTAAATCAAACTTATCGTCGGCAATCAAACACTAATCGGGTATAATTAATGTACTGCAATAGTTTGTGACTTGATTATTCAATCATATCAACTTGACAAATCATCAAACTCATGTTATTCTTCCAACATAAAGTAAATTTCACGAAAGAAACGATTGATATCGAATAGGAATAAAGAAAATGAGTGAAGATTTCAGATTGAAGGCAAACGAACACCCCAAAAGCTTCTTAAATCTTATCAACACACCATCAAACTTGATAGCAATTTATACAGCTGTCAGGATACTGGAAGAAATGAGAAATAAATTGGGCCTGGAAGCCATGCTGGAATATCTGAAATCATACCGAGATGAAGTTGAAAAAGAGAGCCCTAGACTGAAATTGGCGGTTAATGATGCGGTTAAATACTTAAACGTGGAGCGATTATATGAAAAAGGAAAACGGAACAAAAGCTGAGAAAATAACCTTTATAGCATTGTCCGGCTTATTAATTATGGTCAGTCTAACAAATTACGGTTTTGCTGTTAAGAGTCCCTCATGGAGAATAATGAATACCGGCATCAAAGAACCCGAAGTTAAACACATTCAAATAAATTCCAGTGATACAAACCAAATTTACGCAGCCACCAAAAGCCATCTTTATAAGAAATCCACAGAAGAACATTCCTTTAAAAGTATTTTTAATAAAAGCTCAACTGAAAGCGAAATCAGCGCAATTTATATTAGCGATTCAATTTTATTAGCCACGGGCTCAAAATTATATGAAAGCCTTGATAATGGCAACTCATTTAAAATCATTTTTATATCCCAAGAAAACGAAAAATGCCTCTCGGTATTAAAGGCAAATAACTCGATATTCTTAGGGACCACAGAAGGGCTTTATTATAAGAGAGAAGGGCAAACCACTTGGAATAGCTTTAACGGCCGGATTAAATCAAAGCCGATATACCAGCTATCCTCAAATCAAGAATATAATTTTGCTTCCAGCTTCAATAGCGTTTTTCGTTTTACATCTGATGCTGATGTCAAAGAAATATTAAGCTTAGGGTTGGATCAAACACCCGAAGAAACAATTACTGAAGAGGAAGGGCCAAAGGCAAACATTATTGATATCACAACTACCGGTGATAACAGCCCAGTTCTTTACATCGCGACAAACAAAGGAGTATATTTCAGCGAAGATAATGGTGAACATTTAAAACCATTGGAAACTTCCGGATTACCATATTCTGAAATAAACTCATTAAGCGTAATAAAAAGCCACGGCTGCAATAACACATCCGCTGAATTTTGCGCGGATGTGTTTGCAGGAACAAATAGGGGCGCTTTTATCTTAAAAAATAAAACCTGGCAGCAGCTTTACAAAGGAATGTCAACAAATGCTATTAATGAAGTTGCTACTGATAACGAAGAAAACATTTACGCGGCAACAAATCACGGCCTGTTTTCTTTGAGAGTTAATGAAATTACGACCAATTCTAATAATAGCGAAGCCTTGCCGATAAAGAAAATAAAATCAGCGCCATTAAAATCATTCATTGCCGAACCAACAATATCACAAGTCCAGAAAATGGCTATTGAATATGCTGAAGTCCATCCGAACAAAATAAAAGAATGGCGGGAAGGAGCCAGAAAAAAAGCCTGGCTGCCAAACGTTTCATTGGGGCTGGCCCAAGATAAAAATAGGACTATCGGCGACAGCGTATACGGCTCATACACATCAGGCGGGCAGCAATACGTCGGCCCGGATGATAAAACCTTTTACGACAACTTAGGCTGGGACGTTTCTTTATCCTGGGATTTAGGCGACATTGTATGGAACAGCGACCAGACATCGATTGATTCCCGCGCTAAAATGATGGTCGAATTAAGAGAAGATATTTTGGATCAGGTTACCCGATTATATTTTGAGCGCCGACGCTTGCAAATTGAGTTGCAACGCGCAGTAGATATAGATGAAATAACACAGCTGGACTCACAATTACGAATTGAAGAATTAACAGCCCTGATTGACGCCTTAACCGGCGGAGAATTTAGCAAAGAGACAGAAAATAAAGAATTTACCCCAACAGCCGCGGTCAAGTTTGACAAAAAGGAGGATTCAAATGATTAGAAAGTTATTGGTTGCGGGATTATTAGCATCGTTTTTATGTGCGAGCACGTTAGCTTTTGCGGCCGATGTGTATGTAACAAAAAACGGGAAGAAGTATCACAAAGCCGAGTGTCAATTAATCAAAAACAAAAATCCGCAAGCTATTGCCAAGGAAGATGCCACAAAAAAGGGCTTAACTCCTTGCCAAAGATGCTTCAAGGAGGATGTTTCGGCAAAAAACGATGGAGTAGAAAATACGAAAGTAAGTTCAAACAAAAAATAAATAATTTAAAGGTCAAGGTTGCTGCGGCTGATTAGGGTTTAAGAATTGAGGATTTGGCTGAAATTGGGGTGTTAGGCGGCTTTTAGGTTAACAAACGGGGGATACCTAGAAGGGGGAAATCGAGTGATACGCCAACACCCCTGAAACAAAAGGACAGAAATGTATTCAATAACAAAATATACAAAAATGGAGCGTCCTTATATCGAGGAAATACAAATGCACGAAATCGTACGTATGCACGGAAAAAGGATAGTTTACTTTGAGCGAATTCAGATAAATCACGAGGACGCTTTCCATTTTTGTTTCAATAAACTTTTGAGGGCAAAACATAACGCTAGGGAGAATTAAGAAATGAAACACATTATAACTTTTGTATTAATTAACCTGTTTATTTTTAATCTTACTATTTCTTTTGCTGAAGATAAAAACCAAAAAGAAACAACACCAGCAGAAAATATCGTTGAAAACAAAGCTGAAGGTCAAAACAATCAGCAATCAAAAATAGAAAATAATTCTTCGTCTGATGAAAAGAACAACACCCCTATCGATGAAAAGAATAACGAAGCGCCGGAACAGCCTGTAATTTTAAATGAACCGGAACAAACAATTCCCTACCCATATTTAAGGAGCGCAAATGTAAATGTCGACCCGCATACCGGAAGCGCGAATATGAGCTTCCCAATAGAAGTTGTACAAGGCCGCGGGGGAATTCAGCCTTCGATTTCTCTAAATTATAATTCGAGCATGAAAAATGGTATTTTAGGCGTAGGCTGGGATTTAACCTTAGGATTTATTCAAACCTCGACGAAACTCGGCCCGCCCAAGTATGATTCAAGCGATAAATTTGTTTTAGTGCAAAATGGAAGTTCTCAGGAATTGGTTTATGACGCATCAGCCGGATTTTACCGTTCGGAAACAGAAGGCGCTTTTATGAAGATTGAAAAGTCAGGAAGCCTCTGGCAGGTTACCGATAAAAATGGAATAAAATATTATTTCGGACAAAATTTGAGCGAACGCGAATATGATCCGGCGGATTCAAACAAAACATTCCGCTG
>JAKLDK010000103.1 GCA_022703565.1 Candidatus Omnitrophota bacterium | reverse complement strand
GTTTTGTATCAATGGATTGCTTTATCGCGAAGGCCGTCATTGTGAAGAATGCTTAAATAAGCCGAAAGTAAGAAGTATTTTTTACCGTTGTTATAAGGATTCCTACTTTTTGTCATTATTAATCAACCGGGTTCTGAATCGCCATTACCGGATAAGAACTTGGCAAAATAAAGTAGACGCGTTTATTACCGCCACCAATTTTACTAAAGAAAAGTTTGTTCAATTCGGAATAGATGCGGATAAAATTAAAATAAAACCTAACTTTGTTTTTTCTACCTTAAGAAATGATAATTATCGGCGAGAATTTAAGGATTATGCCTTGTATATCGGCCGGTTAAGCGCTGAAAAAGGCGTTAATTTGCTTATTGAATCATGGAAAAATATCAAAAATATACCTTTATATATCGTAGGAACGGGGCCGGAAGAAGAATACTGTAAACAATTAATACAACATAATAATTTGAATAATGTTAAATTGCTGGGTTATGCTGATGAGAAAAAGAAGAATGTTTTAATGCGCGAAGCCCGTTTCTTGATTGTTCCATCTGTTTGCTATGAGAATTTTCCTAAGATAATTGCCGAGGCTTATGCTAACGCTGTCCCGGTTGTTGCGAATAAATTAGGAAGCATGAGAGAAATTATTACTGAAGGTGAGACTGGAATGTTTTTTGAGGCACGTAAGCAAAATGATTTAAAAGAAAAAGTAGAATCGATTTACTGCAATGAAACTCTTTTGCAGGAAATGTCCAGGAACGCTTATCGGGAATATCAGCTTAAATATAGCCCGGAGCAAAATTATCAAATAGTTAAAGATATTTACAAAAAGACCATTGAAAGAAAATGAAACCGCAAAATAAATTTAGCGAAATAATTTTAAAGAATAAAGCTTTGGTTTGCGTGTTCTTAAGCTGTTTTATTTATTGGACGTATTTGATATTTAATTCGCAAATGACGGTTATGTTTGATTCCCTTGATTATTTAAGGTTAGGGAAGATGATATTTGAGAATGGTTGGATTGAATATTTCAAGACCGGGCCAAATCGGGAACCTTTGTATCCTTTATTTATCGCGATTTCTCTTGATTTGTCGAATGCCTTACATATTGATTATCAAACAATATTAAAGTTTCTGCAAATCAGCATGATTTTTATTTCGCAGATTTTGATTTATATAATCCTGGCGAGAATGGAAGTCCGCAAAGTCATAAGAAATATTGTAATTTTATACTTCGGATTCTCTCCGGCGGTATTAAACGCGGGATTAAGCCTGTTTTCTGAAATTGCTGTTTTCCCGTTTGTTTTATGCCTTGTTTTATCGCTTTCCTATTCTTGGATGGCGATAAAAGAAAAGAGCTTAGGAATTGTTATTTTAGGAGCAATATTTAGCGCGGCTTCATTTCTAGCTGTGAGTTTTGGTAAAGCGATATTTTTATACGTTTTCATGTTTTTCTTGTTTATTTTCATTTGCCAAGCTGTTTATTTGTTTTGGGATAAGCAAATAAAAAGAGCCGGTAATACCATAATTTATGTTTTGGTTATTTTTATTTTGTTCGAAGTGCCAGTGGTTTCTTTTAAGCTAATGAATAAGAAATATAACGGTAATTATGAGTTTACCAGCCGCTCATACGAGCTTTTGTATGCCAATGCTTCAAAAAGAGTAAGCAAGGAATCGTCAAACAAGATAGCGACATGTCTAGCCAGTATCCCGGGCAAGGGATTTTGTGAGAGATTTTTTAGCGAAGAAGATTGTAGGTATTGCGATTTTCAACAAGCTGATTTTATTCGAGGCGGAGAATTGCCGGCGTTGTTAAGGGGTATGGCGGAAAAGGATGTTCCAAGAGAAACAAATAAACTAACATTGAGAAAAATTCGTACTAACCCGGGACAATATTTGTTTTTTACAGTTTTAGAAGGTTTTAAAATGTTTTTTTGGGAATCGACACAAATAGGGTTTGTAGAATATCCCGATTTTATAAGTAATTTATATAAAAACAAATTGTTTAAGGATTTGCTGCGCCTTATAATTTCTATTTTGACGATGTTATCTTGTCTGTTTGTAGTGATTTTTATGCTTAGAAGGACGAAACAACTGTTTTGCAGCAATAAGAATGGCGGCCGGGATGTTTTAATTTATTTTACAGGCCTTATTGCTTTTATTTTTACGGCTTTATATTCAATGTTCTCTATTGTAACCCGTTACGCATTGCCAATAGCTTCATTGTATTTGATAACTATTGCATTTTTTATAGAAACGAGGATGAAAGATGATAAACGGTAAAAAAATTGTAGTTGTGCTTCCGGCTTATAATGCCGAAAAGACAATTGAAAAGACATATAATGAAATACCGAAAGATATTGTTGATGAGATAATCCTCGTCGATGATAAATCGTCCGATCAGACAATTGCAGTTTCAAAGAAATTGGGAATCACTACAATTGCCCACAAGCAGAACCTTGGTTATGGCGGTAATCAAAAAACCTGTTATCAAGAAGCGCTGAAAAGAGGAGCGGATATTGTGGTAATGCTTCATCCGGATTATCAGTATCCGCCGAAGCTGGTTACGGCAATGGCGTCAATGTTATCTTCCGGGGAATTTGATGTAGTCTTAGGTTCAAGGATTTTAGGTGGATTTGCGTTAAAAGGAGGGATGCCTTTATATAAGTATCTTTCCAACCGGGCATTAACTGCATTTCAAAACGTATTTACCGGGCAGAAACTATCCGAATATCATACCGGTTATAGGGCTTATTCTAGGCGAGCATTGGAAAACATTAACTTTGTTAAGAATTCCAATGATTTCATATTTGACAATCAGATTTTATTGCAAATCTTTTACAAAAAGCTCAAAATCGGAGAAATTTCTTCGCCGAGCAATTATAACGCGGATTGTTCATCTATTAGTTTTAAGCGCAGCTTGAAATATGGCTTAGCAATTATTTATAACACTTTTAAATATAATCTCCATAAGTTAAATTTATATAAATTTATAATTTTGGTAGACGATTAATGAATAAGATAAAATCTTTAATGAAGAATTTAAATGTTTGGGATTTATATTGGCTCTTAATTGTAATTGTTTATATTTTATGGAGGGCGGTAATATTTTTGAAAAGATTTTAAGAAAATTCTCTCATTTTGCGAGCCTTATAATAATAGTTGGCTATGTGGTGTATTGGGTTGAGCTTTTATTTTTTAAGCCCAGTTCGCATACGAGTTATTTTGCGGCGTTCTTCTCGTTAATTTTGCTTATTTTCATTTTCTTTCGAAAAGATAAATATGGCGTTCACGGTAATAATCAAGAAGAAAAAGGTTTTCCCAAATTAATAATTTATGCCGGAATTCTTCTCTCAGCAGTTGTCTTACTTATCGGGCTTTACCAATCTTTGTTGCCGCCGCACTTGATTCAAGAAACGGATGCTTTTAATTACCATATAACGATTCCCCGGCAGTTGCTTTTGCAGGGCAGTTTTGCCCATATTCCTTGGTCAGTAGGCGATCTTTATTTCTTGCCGGTTGATTTTGCTTTAGCGCCTTATTGGCTTTGTACAACTTTGCCTAATAAAATACCGCAATTTGTAATTTTGCTTGGGCTTATTCTAGTGTCATGTAATTTAGCAAAGAAAATAGGAAGTAAATCTAATTTAACGAGCATGCTTATTGTTTTTGCAATTCTGGGCTCGCAAAATGTAGCAATTCAATCTGGGACAGCGATGATTGATTTGGTTTTATGTTATCTTATGATTGCTGCTCTTGATAGTTTATTGGAAGGGAAGGTGCTGCAGTCAGCGCTAGAATTCTGTTTCTATTTTTGGAGCAAATCTTTTATGCCAGTACAAAATATTCTTATTCTTGGCATATTATTTTTGGTTATCCTTGTTTTAAAGAAATTTAATTTTAAGAAAATTAATTGGTCGGTTGATTGCCCTTTGCCTAATGAAATTAGTCTCAAGAAATTCTTCGCATGGTTTGTTATTTTTAGTATATTTGTCGGCGGCCCGTTTATTTATAAATCAGTCAAATATGCTAAAACACCCTTGTTCCCATTTTTTGTAGGCAGTTTATCGTCGGGGGAATCTGATTCGGATGATAATAAGAGAACCGAAGCTTTAGCCAAAAAAGCAGAACAAATTTTAAAAGTTAAAGATGACTATGACTCGGATAGAAGCATAAGTGCTTTCTTAAAACATCTGTGGATTGTTGCTGTGCCGGAGAAAGATGTAAATAACCGTTATGATTATCCAATAGGCTTGGTTTACTTGTTATGTTTGGGGCCTTTTATTGCAATTATTTTGAAAGGGTTCAAGGAAAAGAAGGTTTTGCTATTGCCTTTATTTGTAGTTGCTTCTTGGTATGTTTGGTGGCTGGGATCGCATCAATCAAGATATTTGTATGTGCCGGTTATTTTGATGATTATAATAATTTTGTCGCAAAAAGAATTTCATAGGACAATACTATCTGTGGGATTGGCCGTGGCTTTGGCTTTAAACGCGCTTTCATTATATCGGGCATATAAAAATGATTTTGGCAAGCCAGCCTTAGAAATTTTGCGAGATAAAGATAAGCAATTGCTTTTATTGGCCAGGGATGTAAAACCCGGCGGAGCCGTGGAGCTGGATTTTCATGATGTTGCTTTTGCTGAATTTAAAGTGAGAGCAACCAATTATAATTCTGTTTTTGTGTTAGAAACTCCTTAAGAGAAAGGTATTAACTTAAATGAAATTAAGCGTAATTATGCCGGCTTTTAATGAAGAAAGATGGATAAAAGATATCGTTTTAAAGGTTTTAGCCCAGCAAGTTGACGGGATAAATGAAAAAGAAATTATTATTGTCGATGATTGCTCGAGTGATAAAACCCGTTCGATAGTTGAAGAATTAGCCGCCAAGAACAAATCGATAAAAACAGTGTATCATTCGGTGAATCAAGGAAAAGGTGCGGCAATTAGTACGGCGATTGCGAAAATTACCGGCGATATCTGCATCATTCAGGACGCTGACCTTGAATATGACCCGAAGGATTATAATTTAGTTTTAGAGCCGATAATCGACGGGCGGGCTGATTGCGTTTACGGCTCGCGTTTTGTTGGCTCTCAGGCAAAAAGGGTTCTAATGTATTGGCATTTTGTGGGTAATAAGTTCTTAACATTGCTAAGTAATATGTTTACTAATTTAAATTTAACGGATATGGAAACTTGTTATAAAGCTTTCCGGGCGGAGATATTAAAGAATATTACAATTCAATCTAAACGATTTGGTTTTGAGCCGGAAATTACGGCTAAAATAGCCAAGAAGAATTACCGTATTTATGAAGTTGGTATAAGTTATCGCGGCCGGACCTATGCCGAGGGAAAAAAGATAAATTGGAAAGATGGAATTAAGGCAATTTTTGCAATAATTTATTTTTCTTTTACGAGTAATTCCCGCAGATAATATTGTTTGTGTCGGAAGCAGTGCTTGCTTATTTATTGCTTGTCATTTTTAAAACTTGAATTATAGCTGCACAAGTATTTGTTATTTAATCCTCCTAAATTATAAAAAATTGCCTCTAGAGTAATATTAATATATATTTTTACTAAAGTTTTATCTCAAGTCAAACCTATCATATGAAAGGTTATTATGAAGAAAATAATCCCATTTCTTTGTCTTCTAATCTTTATTTCACAAAATGCTTTCACTTCGGATGAAAATAAAACCACAAAGCTAAAAGATAATGCTGAGAAAGTATCAACAGCGGAAATAATAAATAGCGATCCTCAGCAGCAGTCAACAAATGAATCTGGATCTGACAATAATTCTGAAAGTGTTAAAGAAAGTACTGAATCTCAGGATACAAATAATAGTGAAGTGCCCGATCATCCGATTGCTTTAAACGAACCAGAGTCGGTTATTCCTTATCCGTATTTAAGAAGCGCAAATGTAAATGTCGACCCGCATACCGGAAGCGCAAATATGAGCTTCCCGATTGAAGTTGTTCAAGGTCGTGGAGGAATTCAACCATCGGTTGCCTTAAATTATAATTCGAGTATGAAAAGCGGTATTTTAGGCGTAGGGTGGGATTTAACCTTAGGATTTATTCAAACCTCGACGAAAAACGGCCCGCCCAAATATGACTCGACGGATAAATATATATTAGTGCAAAACGGAAGCAGCCAGGAACTGGTTTATGACGCATCAGCCGGATTTTACCGTGCGGAAACCGAAGGCGCTTTTATGAAGATTGAAAAGTCAGGAAGCCTCTGGCAGGTAACCGACAAAAACGGAATAAAATATTATTTCGGTCAAAATTTGAGCGAACGCGAATATGACCCGGCGGATTCAAACAAAACATTCCGCTG
>JAKLDK010000102.1 GCA_022703565.1 Candidatus Omnitrophota bacterium | reverse complement strand
CAACCAATTTTTCGGACTGTTCTTTGGTTAGTTGATCCTTAGCAATTAATCCTTCCGCTTCCTTAGTGAACCGCATCTCTAAGTTAAGCTTTTCGGCCGAATAATCTTCCGCTTGCTTCTTTAAGAATTTATTTTCATTGGATATTTCAGCTACCGCGATTTCTTGCCCTTTTAGTTTTTCGCTTAAAGTTTTCACTTCATCCTCTAAACTTTTTATTTTACTGCGCGACAAATTTCTCTCTTTTGCAACTTCAACCGCAATTTGATTCCGGACATTATTTAATTCTTCTTTTAATTGAGCCAAATCGCTTTCTCTGGCCGCTAACTGTTTAGACGCTACATCAAAATCTTTGGTTACTTTGATATTTTGTTCGGCTAAAGCCTTTGCTTCTATTTCCTTCGGAGCCATTGTTTGCTTTAACATAGCAACTTGCTCCTCGAGAAAAGATACTTTTTCATCATAGCCCAGCTTGGCTTCAATCATTCTTTGCGATGAAATTTTCTCTGACTCTTCTAACCTTTTTTTCACCATTGCCAACTCTTCGTTTATCGCTGCTTTTTGCCTTCGCTCTTCCGCCAACTCATTTTCGATACCGTTAACCTTTTCAGAAACAGCCGCAACAAGACTTTCGTTTTCACTTAATTTTGCGGTTTTATCTCTCAACTGCAGATGCAAGCTATTGTTTTCTGCTTCCAGAATACTCATCTGCGCTCTAATTTCTTTATTGATATTAGCCAAAGCATCATATTTCGCTTGATGCCCTTTAATAGTTTCGCCATACGAGGCAATAGCTTGCTCAAGAGAGACAACCTTGGCATCTTCGCCTAATTTTTTGTTTAGCAAAGCTTCTTTAATCTTATTCAATTCATCATTAGCAACCAGCAATTCTTTTTCTTTTGAAGCTAACTCCGCGGCCTTTTGTTGTAATTCTTTGTCTTTTAAAGCAATTTGCCTGCTTGTATCGTCGGTCACTAACTTTATTCTTTGTTGAAATTCCTTGTTTTTGTCCGAAATAGTCTTGATGGTTAACTGCTGCAAATCAGCCATTTCCTTATAACTTCTTGATTCTTCCGCTAACTTATTTATCTTTTCATCCAAAGATAAGTTGGCTTTTCTGATTTTCTCATCCGAGGTTTGCTCCGCGATATAAACTTTTTTCTCTAAATTGGCAACCTGACGGACAGCCTCTTCTCTTAGTTGTTTTTCCTTTAAAATTTCTTGTTTATGCTTATCTGACTCAACCAATAATTTACGTTTATAATCATTTTCTTCAGCCAATTTCTTTTCCGTAGAATTTAACAGCGCTTCGGATTCACGCAATTTAGCCTCGATCGGCTTAACGACAGAGTCGATTTTCTGCTTTACGTTGGTTGATTCCTTTACCAACAAACTTTTTACATTTTCCAATTCCTTAACAATTTCTGTTTTTTTATCATTAGCTTGTTTTACTTGATCTATTAACGATTCTTTTTCTTGTTCCTGGTTTATTACCGCAGCTTCTTTTTCTTTTAATTTAAAATTAAGCCCGGACAAATCTTGATTTAATTTAGAAATTCGTTCTTCACACTTACTACTGGCCTCTTGGATTTCCTTTTTGTAACCATTCTTAAATTCAGTAAATTCATTTATTTGCTTCGTTAATTCTTGGCTTTTGGCCCTTTCAGCGTCAAGAATACTTTGCAAATTAGCAATTTGCCCATTTAAATCTTTTATGCTGTCATCTTTCGTTTTTATTGCTTTTTCTGTGGCTTCTAATCGTCCCTGAAAAGATTTAACCCTATCCGGCAATGTTTTCTTAGCGCTGGCATCGCGATAAGAAAGGATATCTTCTGTCCCTTTAAGCTGCTCTTTATATTTCGCAACTTGAGAGGCTAATTCCTGATTGGATAATTTTACTTGCTGAAAATCCTTCTGCAGAATTTCCATTTCCGAGATTAATTTATTCTTCTCGCCGCCCTGCATTTCAAGCTCTTTCAGCTTACCTTTCAAGGCAGATATTTCTTTCTCAAAATTTTTATTATCCTTAAGTGCCGCAATGCATTTCGGATATTTATTCTCATCTAACCCTGACATAAAAATATACAATTCCTCATCAACGCTGTCTTTTTCAGCCTTGAGCGAATTATATTCTTTAATTAAATTTTCTCTCTCTTGAGATAACGTATTCAGGCTGTCCGCTTGGACCTTAAGCATGGCCTCAAGCTCGGCTACTTTACCTTGCAGTTCAGAACTATTATTTTCCTGAGGATATACGAAATTAGCGAAAGAAAGGATAAAAAACGCGATAAGTATAACTTTGATTTTTGACATATTTATAAGAATATATTTACAGATATAAATTGTTTTAATTACTAGAATGATAATAACTTGGAATAGATTTCAAATCAATTGTTTTCTGAAATATTTTACTGGCGGGTATACAAAAAAATTGTTTATAGCGCGAATTGCATCCGGTTTAATTTCTCGTACAGCGGGCATGTCTTTATTAATTCTTCATGCCGTCCGATACCGGCAATTTGGCCCTTTTCTAAAACCACAATCTTATCCGCTTTCTTAATCGTCGATAGCCGGTGGGCGATAGCGACAACTGTTCGGCCTTGCATTAACTTATCCAAGGCCTCTTGCACATACCTCTCCGACTCAGAGTCTAGCTGAGAGGTGGCTTCGTCTAAAATTAAAATTGGCGGGTTGAGAAGGATCGCCCGGGCAATTGAAATTCTTTGTTTTTCACCACCTGATAGGCGAAAGCCTCGGTCACCAATTTTTGTTTCATACTTCTCCGGCATCCTATCAACAAACTGGTGAGCAAAAGCTTTTTTCGCAGCTTCTTCTATTTCCTCTTGGCTGGCATCCCTCTTGCCATAAGCAATATTATTTCTGACAGTATCATTAAATAAAATTGTTTCTTGCGAAACAATTGCGATCTGCCGGCGCAAAGATAACAATGACACTTCTTTTAAATCCACACCGTCAATCTTGACTGTTCCGCTTATGGGATCATAAAAACGCGGGATCAAATTAGCCAAGGTAGTCTTTCCTACTCCGGTTGGCCCGACAATAGCGACTAATTCGCCTTTTTTTATTTCCAAAGAAATATCCTTGAAAACAAAATCGTTTTCTTTTTGATATTTGAAGCTTACGTTTTCAATTGAGATTCCATTTCTCATCGGTGGGAGTATATCCGCGTTCACCTTCACCTGGACAGACGGCTTGGCGTCTAATATCTCATAAATTCTTTCATTCGCGGCCAAAGCCTGCTGGGTAATGGCATTAACATTGCCAATTTTCTTTATCGGGCTTATTAAGCTCATGACTGAAGCAAAGAAATAACCAAACATACCAAAAGATATTTCCTGGGCCATTACCCTTTTTATAAACCAAAACATCAATATTATCCCAAAAACCATTCCGATAATTTCTGTCATCGGCGGTAATACAATCAATCTTTTAATTGATTTCATGCGTAGCTTATAATAATCCTGATTTTGCCCGGCAAATCTTTTATTCTCATACTCTTCATTGCAGAAAGCCTTAACCACTTGTGTCCCGGAAATAGTTTCCAAAAGCAATGAATTAATATCTGCCATCTTTTCCTGAATCCCTTTAGAAAACTTTCTCAAGCGCTTTCCGATTCTATCCATCGGAATTCCTATTACAGGGAAAAGCATAAAAATAATTAAAGCCGCCTTGATATCAATCATAAACGCCGCGATAACCCAGAATATAATCATAAATGTTTGGCGGAAAAGGTCAGTTACCGCGTATGAGGTCGCATTCTCTATTATGCTAACATCGTGCGTAATCCTCGAGATAAGCTCGCCGGTTCTTTTCTTGCTAAAATAATCCAACGATAAACTATTTATTTTCTCATAAAGACGGTAACGGACGTCACGCATAATCCTTTGCGATAAATCACCCATCAAATATTGATAAGCAAAAACTAGGATATTTTTAATAACAACAATAACGACAAAAGAAATAATAACTATCGGGAGCAAAGTATTGCGGTCAGTATTATTTATCTTGTCGATAACGTTCATAATAAACGCCGGCATCTTATTGGGAGGGATTATATTATTATTATTGATAATTCTATCCACCAACGGGATAATCATTGAGAATTGGAAAGCTTCAAAAAAACTAGATATTAACATCGTAAAAACAGACAAACGAAAAAGTTTCTTTTCTGGCTTTAAAAAGCTTAATAATCTAATATAATTATTCATAATTGCGAGATATTAGCATATCAATTGACTTTTGTCGAGGTCTTTGTTATATTCCAAGCTAATATTTGGCTAAATATCAAAGGAAAAAAGATGAACAAACTAAAGGTTGGTATCGTCGGGGTTGGGCATTTAGGCTCACGGCATCTTAAGGTATATAGCGAATTATCCGATAAAATAGAAATTGTCGGAATTTGCGATTCAAACGAGGCTAAAGGCAAAGAATGCTCTTCTCTTTATAATGTTCCTTATTATGATAACTATAAAAATCTAGCTGGAAAGATTGAAGCAGTCAATATTTGCGTTCCAACCGAATCGCATTTCGAGGTCGGAAAGTTTTTCTTAGAAAACAATACCCACACCTTTATTGAAAAGCCTATCACTACAACCGTCGAACAAGCCGAAAAATTAATAAAATTATCCGAAAAGAACAAATTAAAGTTGCAGGTCGGACATATTGAAAGGTTTAATTCGGCGTTTCAATCTATTTTACATTTTACCAAGAAGCCTCTTTTTATAGAATGCCACCGCCTAAATCATTTTCCCAACCGCTCGTTAGACATCGGCGTGGTTATGGATTTGATGATTCACGATATCGATATCATTCTGGGGTTGATCCACTCACCGATAAAAGATATTAACGCAATCGGAGTCAATGTCTTAACCAACAAAGAAGATATCGCGAGCGTAAGAATAACCTTTAAATCAGGCTGCGTTTGCAATTTAACCGCCAGCCGAATATCCGACGATGTTATGCGTAAAATAAGAATTTTTCAAAAAGAAACATATATTTCCCTAGATTACGTCAAGCAAGAAGCTTTTATATACAGGAAACAGGAGAAACAAATAGTCAAGCACAGCCTTCCTATTGAAAAACAAGAACCACTCAAAAAAGAATTAGAACACTTTATTCAATGCGTCCAAGACAACAAAAAACCGTTAATTTCCGGAGTTGAAGCCAAAGAAGCTCTGGCCGTCGCACTAAAAATAAGTAAAATAATATGGGCCAACCTCAAAAACACATAATGCTCGTAGCCGGAGAAGCCTCCGGAGATATGCACGGCGCCAATCTGGTTAAGGAATTAAAGAAACTTAATTCCAATTTAACTTTTTCCGGCCTAGGCGGAAATAAAATGAAAGATGCCGGGGTCGAACTTTACCACGACATGACTAAATTAGCGGTCGTTGGATTCTTTGAGGTTTTAAAACATTACCCGGAAATAAAAAGCTGCTTTAGCTATTTTCTAAAGAAAATAGACGAGCTGAAACCAGAAATGGTTGTATTAATCGATTATCCCGGATTTAATTTGCGCCTCGCCAAAGAAATAAATAAAAGAAAAATCAAAGTTATTTATTATATTAGCCCGCAATTATGGGCTTGGAAGAAAAACAGGATAAAGCTAGTCCAGAAATACGTCGATAAGATGTTGGTCATCTTTGAATTCGAAAAAGATTTCTATGCCCAATACAACATCAATGCCTCTTTTGTCGGGCATCCTTTAATGGAAGGCGTTTTAGTGGATAAACCAAAAGAAGAATTTCTAAAATCTGTCGGATTAAAAGAATATAAATACACCATCGGGCTTTTGCCCGGCTCAAGGCAAAAAGAAATTGAAAATCTTCTCCCTCTTATGCTTGATGCGGCAGAGCTAATAAATAAGAAATTCCCAATGATTCAATTTGTTATCGTCAAAGCTCCGACTGTCGCGAGAAAACTCATCGAGAAATACGCGAAATCTTACAAAATTCCATATGCCATATCAACGGAAAATCAATACAATGCTATTAATGCCTGCGACATCTGCATGGTAGCCTCAGGTACAGCCACACTCGAAACCGCAATTCTTGAAAAGCCGATGGTCATTGTTTATAAAACATCTACATTAACTTGGGCCTTGGCAAAATTATTTGTAACTATACCGGATATTGGATTGGTAAACGTCGTTGCTCGCCGAAGAATTGTCCCCGAACTAATTCAGTTTGAAGCCAAACCTAGCAATATATTAAAAGAATTAGAAATGTTTATTACTGATGAAGATTGGGCCTCAACTACAAAGCTGGAATTAAATAAGGTAAAAAATTCATTAGGGCTTTTAGGGGCAAACGAAAATGCCGCACGGGAAGTTTTAAATATTCTCTCGCCTTAAAATTCGCAATCCTCAGGG
>JAKLDK010000101.1 GCA_022703565.1 Candidatus Omnitrophota bacterium | reverse complement strand
ATGTATTTTCCGAAAGTTACTCAGAATTTAAAAGATAACAAAGCCGGATTTAGCGCTGTTCCCGGTTACGATAAAGAATGGGGAATGTTTTTGTTGACCAGAAAACGGTATTATTTTAATGAAAACTTTAAAGGCGCATTACGTTTAGATTTTAGAGAGAAAAAAGATGTGGCTTGGGGGATTGATACGGATTATAAAACTCCAAAATTCGGTGACGGTATAGTGCGCACCTATTATATGAATGAACGTAATATAACATCAAACCGCTGGTGGCAGGAGCGCCCTACTCCGACAGTTGAAAGGGAACGTTTTAAAATTGAATGGCGGCATAAGTGGCAGGTTGACGAAAAGACTAATGCTATGATGCAATACTATAAGTTGAGCGATTCGACTCTTCTAAAAGATTATTTTGAAAAAGAATATGAGGAAGATTCCTCTCCGAAAACATATTTCTTATTGACTCGTAATCTGGATCAAGGTTCGTTTAGTTTCCGTACCGATACCCGGGTTAACAGTTTTACGGATCAAGTTGTTCGGCTTCCGGAGCTGCGTTATGATTTGGCGAGTTTAAAGCTCGGCGAAAGTAATTTTTATTACAAAAACACAACAATCTATTCAAACCTAGCGAAAGAATTTGCTGCGCCATCCAGCACGCGCCCGAAAACAGAAAGATTCGATTGGGACAATGAAGTCTCTTATCCGTTTAAATTCTCTTTTCTGGAGTTAAGGCCTTTTGTCGGCGGAAGGTACACTTATTATAGCCGGGCAATCAGCGATGATGACTTTAATTCTGTCCGGTCTATTTTTAAGACGGGTGCTAGCCTGAGTACCAAGTTCTATCGTATATATGATTCTTACGGTAAATTCTTTGGTGCAGAAGTAAATCGTTTAAGGCATGTTATTTCGCCGGCGGTATCTTATCAATATGTGCATCAGCCAAGTATGACCGCAGATCAGCTGGAGTATTATGATGAGGTTGATAGTGTTTTACGCAGCCATGCCATTACTTTATCTTTGGAAAACAAATTGCAGACAAAGAGAAGCGAAGAGACGGTTGATTTCTTTCGGGTATATACCAGCACGCCGTTTAACCTTAAAGAAAATCCTTCGGCGGGAAGTTTCGGGGATATTACAAACGAGATTGATTACAAACCGAACGAATGGCTAACATTCTATTTTGATTCGGTTTATTCAGCACAACAGGATCATTTATCGACTGCAAATTTTGATATTTATGTGAACAATAAAGACAAATGGAGTTTCGGCTTAGGCAAACGTTTTGATCATGAAGTGGATGACCAGGTAACTACAAACTTATTCTATCGGCTTAATCCGAAATGGGCTTTTCAGGTTTATCATCGTTATGATTTGGACGGCGGTATTATGAAAGAGCAAGATTATGTTATAAGGCGCGATTTGCATTCCTGGGAAATGGATATGTCTTTTAACGAGACTCGAGGAGAAGGAAGCGAAATAATGCTTATCTTTACTTTGAAAGCTTTCCCCGACATTGGGATTGACGCCGGTACCAGCTTTAATAAAAGAAAGAAAGGTTCGCAATCAGAATAATGGAGAGGAAATAATATATGAAAATCGGAATAATCGGTGTGGGTTATGTCGGATTGGTAACTGGGATTTGTTTAGCGGAAATCGGGCATGATGTTACATGCGTTGATATAGATACGGATAAAATAACAAGATTAAAGAATGGTGAATGTCCTATTTATGAGCCCGGGTTAGATGAAATTTTAGCCAAGAATATAAAAAAGAAGAAAGTGACTTTTACCAATTCGATAAAAGAAGTGACAAAGAAAAGCGAAGTAATTTTTATTGCTGTTGGCACGCCTTCCAAGAAGTGCGGTGATGCTGATTTGACATATGTCGAGAATGTGGCGCGCGAAATCGGCCGGAATATGGATTCGTATCGTTTAATCGTTGAAAAGTCAACTGTTCCGGCGGCAACTGGAAAACGCATCGAGCATACAATTGAAATAAACTTGCCTAAGAAATATCAGGGTAAGTCGAAGAAAATTGAGTTTGATGTGGCTTCAAACCCGGAATTCTTAAGAGAAGGTTCTGCTGTTTATGATTTTATGAATCCGGATAGGATTGTTTTAGGAGTACAATCGAAAAGGGCGGAGAAAATCTTGCGTGAGATTTACAAACCATTAAATGCCAAGATGGTTGTGACTAATATGAATTCAGCCGAGCTTATTAAGCACGCTTCAAATTCGTTTTTAGCTACCAAAATATCCTTCATAAATGCGGTTGCGCAAATTTGTGATTATGTCGGCGGAGATGTCTTGGAAGTTGCCGAAGGCATGGGTTTAGATAAAAGAATCGGGCGAAGTTTCTTGGACGCCGGAGTAGGTTACGGCGGCAGCTGTTTCCCTAAAGATGTTGATGCTTTTGTAAGGCTCGCGGAAAAAAGCGGTTATGATTTTAAGCTTTTAAAAGAAGTTCGTAATATTAACGAAGACCAAAAGCTTTCTTTTATTAAGCTTATCGAAGATAAATTATGGATTGTAAAGAATAAAACAATCGGGATCTTGGGGTTGTCTTTTAAGCCAAATACCGACGATATGCGTAGCGCGCCATCAATTGATATTATTAAAGCGTTACAAGCCGAAGGGGCAAAGATAAAAGCTTATGACCCCCAAGCCGTTTCAAAAGCCAAAGATATTTTTAGTAATGTGGCATTTGTAAAGGATCCATATTCTTTGGCAAAAGGATGCGATTGTTTGATTTTATTAACCGAATGGGCGGAGTTTAAAGAGTTAAACTTTAAGAAAATAAAGGGTGTGATGAATCACGCGACTATTTTCGATGGTAGAAACCATTTGTCGAGTAGAAAAGAAGAGCTAAAAAGTTTGGGATATGAATATTATTCGATAGGAAGAGGAATTGTCTAATGATTAATGCCCTGGAGAAGAAAATAAGAAGTAAGGAAGCTAAAATCGCTGTTGTGGGTTTGGGATACGTTGGGTTGCCTCTGGCGGTTAGTTTTGCTTTGAAAGGTTTTCGTGTTTTTGGCCTAGACACAGATTTAGACCGCGTTAAGAAAATTAAATCCCAAACGAGTTATATTTCTGACGTAAAGTCCGACGAGCTGGCGCGAATTGTAAGAAACGGGTTATTGTCGGCGGATACGGATTTTGATATTATAAAAAAGAGCGATGTAATAATTATTTGTGTCCCCACTCCTCTAAAAAGCAAATATACGCCGGATATTTCATTTATTTTAAAAGCGGTTAGAGCTATTACCAAGAATTTAAAAGCTAATACGTTAATTGTTTTGGAAAGTACGACTTATCCCGGAACAACCGAGGAAATTATTTTGCCCGAATTGGAAAAAAGCGGGTTAAAAGTGGGGAGAGAATTATTTTTATCTTTTTCGCCGGAAAGAATAGACCCGGGCAATAAGAAATACCCGGTAACTAAAATCCCTAAAGTTGTCGGTGGTACTGACGAGAAAAGCGGTTATTTGACGAAATTATTATATTCTCAGATTATTAAAGAAGTTTTGATGGTTTCAACCTCACGCGCAGCGGAAATGACGAAGCTTTTAGAGAATTCATTCCGCATAATTAATATCGGCTGGATTAACGAAGTGGCAATGATGTGTAATAAGTTGGGAATTGATATTTGGGAAGTGATTGAAGCGGCCAAAACGAAACCTTTTGGTTTCATGCCGTTTTATCCGGGGCTAGGTGTCGGCGGGCATTGCATCCCCGACGACCCTTTGTATTTATACTGGAAGGCCAAGCACCATGGATTTAGTTCAAAGTTTATAAAATTATCGGCGGATATTAATTCTAATATGCCTAAATATATCGTTGGCCGGATAGCGGGAATGATTAAATCTGGAGGAAAAGTTTTGGTTGTCGGGGTTACTTATAAAAAAGATGTTAAGGATTTGAGAAAGTCGCCTCCTTTGAAACTAATCGAGCTTTTGCAGGATAATTCTTTTAAGGTTAATTATTATGATCCGTTGATTCCGTATTTAGCGATTAATAAAATTAAAATGCAGGCCATAAAGCTAAACTCAAAGAATGTTGCCCTTTATGATTGTGTTGTTATCGCGACTGATCATACTAATGTTGATTATGATTTAATTAAAAATAGCGCTAAACTTGTTTTTGATTTAAGGAACGTTTATAAGAGTACTAAAACTCCAAAGGTTGTCAAATTATGAAGAATAAAACTGTCGTAGTTACCGGTGGTGCTGGTTTTTTAGGAAGCCATCTTTGTGATTATTTTGTTCGGAGGGAAAATAAGGTTTTTTGCGTGGATAATTTAGTTACAGGCAATATCAAGAATATTCAGCACTTGCTTAAAATCAATAATTTTGATTTTATCAAGCATGATATTTCTAAGCCGATAAAAATAAACGCAAAAGTTGGTTATATTTTACATTTTGCTTCTCCGGCGAGCCCGATTGATTATTTAAAGCTTCCAATACCGACTTTGAAGGTCGGTTCTTTAGGTACGTACAATAGTTTAGGATTGGCTAAGGCCAATAAAGCCAAGTTCTTATTAGCTTCAACCTCGGAGGTGTATGGCGATCCTTTAGTCCATCCGCAAAAAGAAACTTATTGGGGGAACGTAAATCCTATTGGGCCTCGGGGAGTTTATGACGAAGCTAAGCGGTTTGCGGAAGCAATTACAATGGCTTACCACCGGTATCATAAGATTAATACCAGCATCATTAGAATATTTAATACTTACGGGCCTCGGATGAGAATTGATGACGGGCGGGTTGTCCCAAACTTTATTTATCAAATTCTGCATAAAAAACCTTTAACTATTTATGGGAATGGAAATCAAACCCGCTCTTTTTGTTATTATGCTGATTTAATCGACGGAATAATAAGGTTGTTGAAATCGGATTTGCATAATCCGGTCAATATCGGTAACCCGGATGAGTTTACGATGCTGGAATTTGCTAAGCTGATCCAAGAAGTTTCTGGCACGAAAGTCAAATTGGTTTATAAGCCGCTTCCGGAAGATGATCCGAAGAAAAGAAAGCCGGATATTACGATAGCCAGAAAACTATTAAGGTGGGAACCAAAAACAAAATTATCCGAGGGAATAAAAGTTACGATTGACTGGTTCAAAGAAAATAATTATGGAAAGAAATAAGCTTTTAGAAATTTATTACAATTTACAAAGAATACGTAAAGTCGAGCTAAAGATTGAGGAGCTTTATCATCTTGATGAGATGAAAACGCCCGTGCATCTTTCTTTGGGCCAGGAGGCGGTATCGGTTGGGGTTTGTTTAAATTTACGTAAAGAAGACAATATTTTTAGTAATCATCGCAGTCACGGACATTATTTAGCCAAGGGAGGAGATTTAAAGGCGATGATCGCGGAATTGTATTGTAAGGAAACCGGTTGTGCCAAAGGCCGTGGCGGGTCAATGCATTTGATTGATACCTCCGTCGGTCATCTTGGCTCTTCCTCGATTGTTGCCGGCGCAATTCCGCACGCGGTTGGCGCGGCCTTAGCTTATAAATTACAAAAGAAAGATTTGGTTGCGGTAACGTTTTTTGGTGACGCTGCGGTTGAAGAAGGTGTTTTGTACGAAAGTTTTAATTTCGCTAAATTAAAGAAATTGCCGGTTGTATTTGTTTGCGAGAACAATTATTATTCGGTTTGCTCACAGCTTTCCGCCCGGCAATCGGACGATAAAATATATTTACGCTCGAGAGGATTTGATATCCCGTCTGAATCGGTTGACGGAATGGATATGCTTAAGACATTTGAGAAAGCCAAAAGGGCGATTGATTATGCCCGAAGCGGCAAAGGGCCGTATTTTCTGGAATTTAAAGTACAAAGATGGCGAGCGCATGCTGGGGCGGGAGACTCTTTAGCCGAGAAATACCGACGGAAAGAAGATTTAGATAAAAAAAAGATACGTGACCCGATTCAGGAGTTTACAGAGTATATTTTAGCTAAGAAGATAACAGATAAAAACCAATTGGATAAAATCAATAATGATTTGGATATGGAAATTTCTGCGGCATTTAAATATGCTCAAGAAAGCCCTTTGCCAAAAAAAGAAGATTTAACAAAACATTTGTTTTCTTAAAGAATATGCCTTGGACAAAATTACATATAGAACGTGAAGAGCCTGTATTCGACGATAGTAAGGGTAAGAATGTCCGCAAACTTTCTTACGGGGATGCAATAAAAGAAGCCCTTGACCAAGCCCTAGCGCAAGATAAGAGAGTTTATGTTATGGGGCAGGGTGTTGATGACCCGACGGGAATGTTTGGGACAACGCTTGATTTGCATAAGAAATACGGCAGTGACCGTGTATTTGATACGCCCTTATCCGAAGGGGCTTTAACCGGTGTTGCTATTGGGTCCGCTATGGTTGGGATGCGGCCGGTTT
>JAKLDK010000100.1 GCA_022703565.1 Candidatus Omnitrophota bacterium | reverse complement strand
CCAATATTGCTTGTACGTTCTTTCAACATTGAAGGAATGAATATCGCCATAAAAACCAATAAACAAATTAAAAAAACGACAAGAAATTTAGGCTTTCTCAATAAAACTATAATAAATCCTAAAAATACTGCCAACCATGCTCCCCGGGAATAAGTAAGCCCTAAATTTATTATCGAAACAAGCGTTGTTAAAAATAACATGATTACAAATAGTTTTGATCGGAAGAACGGCTTAACATGAATTTGAAATAAATCTTCTTTAGCGATTGT
The DNA here is from genome assembly GCA_022703565.1 of Candidatus Omnitrophota bacterium. Lineage (GTDB taxonomy): Bacteria > Omnitrophota > Gorgyraeia > Zapsychrales > Zapsychraceae > JADFZM01. The sequence continues at coordinate 6,327 of JAKLDK010000100.1, read as the reverse complement.
CCTATAATTTCTCATCAAACAAGCCGTTGCCATTAAGATAACTGGAATAACCATAACTAGATAACCACCGAAATCATTAGCATGCTTAAAAGAAGATGTAACCCTCCCGTCATTAATCGGATAATAATGGATAAAATCCTCTCTGACAAAATACTGCCACAAACCATTTATTGTGATAAGCGTAAAAGATGCAAGAAACACTGTTAAAAAAATTAGGAATCTTTTCTTAGAATTAATGCATTCCAAGAAAATAAAGAAGGTAAAAACTCCTTGGAGTAACTTGAAAACAAACCCTTTAAATCCGACATCAATATATTGGCCTAAAATAACCGATAAAAAAGAAATTAATAGATATCCGGCAATAGGCTTATTAAGCGGATTTTCAATTGGTTTATAAGACTGAGTAACTGCATAAAATAACTTTGGGGGAAAATCCTGCCCAAGCTTATGGCGAAAATCCTTCATATAATTTAGGAATAAATTGGAGCGTTTAATTAAAAATGCTAAAAGGATAACAACGAATAAACCCTCAATTATCGCCGGAGCAATAGGTAAGAAAAAAACAGTGGCATAAAGCCCAAATGACATTACACGATCACATCTTTTGCTGATTATATTATCCACATTAAATCCGGTTCTTAATGTACCAGGAAATTGTTTTCTTTAAACCTTCATCAAATTTAGTCTTAGCCATAAAACCAAATTCCTTTTTTGCTTTTTTAACATCTAGGCATCTTCTCGGCTGGCCATCCGGCTTAGTCTTATCCCAAACTATCTTTCCCTTGAATCCAGTAATCTTAACAATTTTCTCCGCTAAATCTTTTATCGATATTTCGAATCCCGCCCCAATATTGACCGGGCCCGGTTTATTATATTTCTCGGCCGCCTTAATTATCCCTTCAGCCGCATCATCAACATAAAGAAATTCCCGAGTTGCCTTTCCCGTCCCCCAAACAACTATATGATCATCTTTATTTTCTTTTGCATCAACGCATTTCTTGATTAAAGCCGGAATAACATGGGAAGATTTCACTGAGAAATTATCACCCGGGCCATACAAATTTACCGGCAATAAGTATATTGCGTTAAAACCATACTGCTCCCGATAACTTTGGGCCTGGACTAAAAGCATTTTCTTGGCTAATCCGTAAGGGGCATTAGTCTCTTCCGGATAACCATCCCATAAATCCTCTTCACGAAAAGGTATTTTGGCGAATTTAGGATACGCACATATGGTTCCGATCGCAACAAACTTCATTTTACTGTTAAATAAGCGGGCTTGCTCAATTAATTCAACGCCCATAATCAAATTATCATAAAAGAATTTTCCAGGATTATCACGGTTTGCTCCGATTCCACCAACTGAGGCCGCTAAATGGATAATAACATCCGGTTTTGTCTTCTTTAACAAACGTTTAATATCATCACTTTTTCTTAAATCAAAATCTTTGCTACGCGGAACAAAAATATTTTTAGCTCCGCGCTCTTTCAATTTCTCAATTACAACACGGCCCAAAAAACCAGCGCCACCGGTAACAATAACTCTCTTGTTTGCCCAGAATTTCATTTGCCTTTCTCCCCGTATAATTCTTTTCTTACCATCTCCATATCGCTATCCACCATCATCCTTACTAATTTCTTAAAATTAACTTTCGGCTTCCAATTCAATTTCTTTCTGGCCTTAGAGCTGTCGCCAATCAGGCAATCAACTTCAGTTGGACGGAAATACCTTTTGTCAATCGCAACATATTTCTTCCAATCTAATTTGGCATAATCAAAAGCTTCGGCTAGGAATTCTTTGACTGAATGTGTTTCGCCAGTCGCAATAACGTAATCATCGCTTTTAGATTGTTGCAACATAAGCCACATCGCCTCGACATAATCTCCGGCAAAGCCCCAATCCCTTTTAGCATCCAAATTGCCTAAATATAATTTATTCTGCACGCCAAATTTTATTCTCGCTAAAGCCAAGGTTATTTTACGGGTAACAAATGTTTCCCCACGACGAGGCGATTCATGATTAAATAAAATACCGTTACAAGCGAACATATTGTACGCTTCACGATAATTTACCGTAATCCAGTAAGCATACACCTTTGCGGCCGCATATGGGCTGCGCGGATAAAACGGTGTTTTCTCGTTTTGCGGAATTTGTTTCGAGTTACCATACATCTCCGAGCTTGAAGCTTGATAAAACTTTGTCTTTATACCCGAATCCCTAATCGCCTCCAAAATTCTTGTTGTTCCCATCGCTCCGATTTCGGCAGTATATTCCGGAGTATCAAAACTAACCCGGACATGGCTTTGCGCGCCTAAATTATAAATCTCATCCGGCTTTACTGTTTTAATAATATGATTTAAAGAGCTGGCATCATTTAAATCACCGTAAACCAATTTTAAACGTACCCCTTTTTCGTGAGGGTCTTGGTATAAATGATCAATTCTTTTCGTATTAAAAGAACTTGCTCGTCGAATAAGGCCGTAAACAGTATATCCTTTCTTCAGCAATAATTCCGACAAGTACGAACCATCTTGCCCAGTAATACCGGTTATCAATGCTATCTTTGTTTTAACCATTTCAATTCTCTCCTTTTAATATCGCTAAATTAATTCGTCTAAATTATTATAAAGCGCGGCCGTAATTCCGACAACAAGCCAAAACAATAAGGACAATTGCAAAGAATATAAATTTGTATCAAGAAAACTTTGGATTAAAAAAGAAAACGTCGAGGCAATAAGCCCGGTAAATATCACCAAAATATTCTTTTTTAAAATAACATATTTTTTCAGTCTTTCGTATAGTTTATAATAATATTTAATTATTAACCACAAAAACGATAACAGTCCTAACACTCCTATTTCTACCGTCATCTGCACATAGCAATTATGCGCATAAGTATGGGAAAAATCCGCTGCATCTAAATATTTCCTCCGATAATCTTGAAAATTCTTCATATAGGTATTTAAACCGTGCCCTAAAAGCGGCCGCTCTTTTATCATCTTAAAACTATCCTGCCAAATCCCGGCTCTCCAGCTAAACGAGCTCTCTATCGCGGAAATATTTACTCTCGAACCTGCCGGAATATATTTATTAATTATCGGATAAAGGAATAAACACAATAACAGCACTATTGTAAAAACAATAAATAATCTTTTCCGGACAATAAATAAAAGCAACCCTATCCCGGCAATAATCGAGAACCAAGCTGAGCGTGAACCAGTCAATAAAATCGCCCATATGATTAAAGTCAGATTAATTAAAAGCAAAACTAACTTCGAACGATTTTTATTAAAAATTTTAAAAAGCGCCAACGCTATGAAGAACCAAATTATTAAATACGCCCCTAAACCATTGGCATGGCTAAAACCGGCAGTCATCCGATTATCCGAAAGAACTTGTCCGCGGAAAATGTCCTTATACAAGAAATAATATTGCAACAATCCATCAATCACCGTCGCGAAAGAAGTTATCATAAAAACTATAAGCGCACATATAAAATGTTTCTTTTCTTTAAAAACCTCAACGGCCAAATAAAATACGACAAACCATTCTAATGTCTTGCTGAAAAATCCGTGCGCTGAAACCGATAAATTACGGCTTAAAAGAGTGGAAATAATACAAACAATCAAAAACATTGCTATTTCTTTATCAAGGAATGTTTTTCTTGGCCGAAAAATAGAAATGAACGCTACCCTACCCGGCTTATAAGAAACAACCCTTTTTACGACAAACAAAACTACGGAAGTTATTACTGAACTTTCGATAACAGCAGGACTATAGGGAAGCCAGAATATAATTAGATATAGAAAGAATCTTATGGCACTATCGATCTTATGAGATAAATTATCAGCAGAAATCATAATATTAGTAAGCACCGGTACCACGAATAACAACAGGGATTGTTTTAATAAGGATATTCAAATCCAGCCAGAAAGACCAATTGTTAATATACCAAATATCCCATTTAACTAACCGGCGGAAGGATAAATCGCTTCGGCCGCGGATTTGCCACAAACCGGTAATGCCCGGCCTTACTTCAAGCCGCTCCAACTGCCTTAAGTCTTCCTTTTCGATCTGTTCAATCGGTAAAGGCCTAGGGCCAACTAGGCTCATATCTCCTAAGAAAACATTAATAATTTGCGGTAATTCATCCAAGCTGTATTTTCTTAAGAACTTTCCAACCTTTGTTACCCGAGGGTCTTTCTTCATTTTAAAAATCGGCCCATCAACCTCATTCTTTGAGTGAAACTCATTTAATTTCTTATCAGCATCCATTTCCATACTTCTAAATTTAAACATCATAAAAACTTTCCCTTTTCGCCCATATCGTTTAGAGCGATAAAAAACCGGCCCTGGGCTATCTCGCTTAATCATAAGCGCTATAACTAAAAATACCGGCAAGGAAAATATTATCCCCAGGAAACCAACAAAGAAATCAAAAAGCCTTTTCCCAAATTGAATTCTAAAAGGGACTTCGTCGCAATATTCTATTATCGGGATAATACCAATATTATAACGGCCGGAATCTCCGGACATCAACTCGTAACCTTGGGGGACAACTCGAACCGATACTTTTAAATCACGAGCCTTCTGTAATATCTTATTAAAAACCAAATCATTGTGATGGATAGTTACAAATACTTTATTGATAAATTCTCTTTTAACTATTGTTTCGAAATCCAAAAGGGTCCCCAGCACTTTTGTGCTCTCGCGCCCATTTATTATTCCGGTTTTATAATCGTCTAAGAATCCGATAACCTTAATTCCTAAATCAGGATTTCTCGAGATTTCTTTTTCTAATGCTATTCCCACCCGTCCGGCGCCGATTATGACCGCGTTAAAATTATTATAGCCTTTCGAAACTATATATCCGACAAATAATCTTTTTAAAAACCTCCAAGCCGATAAAGTACAGACTAAAAATACTGTGCCCAAAAGTAAAATGCTACGCGGAAATTCTTGCAATCTTAAAACATATAACACCACAACCAGAATTACCGTGGAAAACATGACCGTCTGAAAAACCGAAGCAATCTCATAACCATGCAATATTTCCCGTCTTGTTTGATATAGCCTTTTCGCGTGCAAAAAAGATATCGTTATAATCAACCATAAAACAAACGCTAAACGATATGGATTATCGGGGGAGAAAAACACGCTAGTCGTGGTAACTTTAAAAGACAAAGTTCCCGGCCTTAAGAAACACGCCAAATATATCGCAAAATAAATACAAGCCAAATCAATAATGTTATACACCCACTTTATAATAAGTTGTTTTTGTTTTAGCATTTATCGCTCCTTAAAAACAATTGCCTGATAGAATCGAATAAGATGAGAAAAACAAATTTCGTATTTCCGATTAAATACCTGCGCCAAAGCCTACCCGGCTCTTGGCAAAGGCGGAAAAACCATTCCAAGCCGCTTCTCTGCATCCATTTGGGCGCCTGTTTTTTTGTCCCGGCAATAAAATCAAAAGCCGCGCCAATTCCAACCATAACCGGAACATTCAATTTTTGACGATGATTAAACATCCAATAATCTTGCTTCGGGGAACCCAAACCAACCCATAAAATATCAGGATTAGCGTTATTAATTTCCCGGATGATCTCATCCGGCTCAACTTGTCCTAGTTCTCTTTTACCAGGGTCAAAACTTCCAGCTATTTTAATCCCGGGGAACTTATTTTCCAACTTTTCTTTTAACTGTGCTAAAACTTGGGCAGAACCACCGAAAAAATAATGTTTATAACCTTTGTTTAGGCCATATTCGCAAAATTCCAGCAATAAATCCGGCCCATATGTCCGGGCGATATTCTTTATACCTCTCATTTTTCCCAACCAAACAATAGGCATTCCATCGGGAGTTGTTAATCCTGAATTATTTACGATATTTTTATAAACCTTATCGTCCTGGCAATCAATAATGGTCGAAACCGGAGCAATTGTTACATAGTTTTTTTCTTTTGCGCCAATCCAACGAGAGAAGATTTCGCAAGTATTAGATAAATTTGTAGCAGATATTCTTACGCCCAATATTTCAAAGGAATTAAACATAGCTTAAAATTCTGAAAATTAATAGCGGGTTTATATTAAGATGAATATTAATAATTAAGTGTTGTATAGGATAACACAACGGAAAGTTTTTAAGAAGAAAAATTTATTTGCTATAATCTCACGAAAGAAATTATTGATTCTGGCAGGAATTTCTAAATACCTCTTTTATTCTAGAACTTTTCTTCCCCTCCTAGTTCCATCATCCCTATCTTGAATTAGGTACGCGTCTCCGGAATTGGGAAACTCACTAATTTTTAAAAATTATTTCCTGGC
>JAKLDK010000010.1 GCA_022703565.1 Candidatus Omnitrophota bacterium | reverse complement strand
TTTTTGATAAACTAAATACATGAACGAAATGAAACCTACATCCTTTAAATATCCGCTAAAAGTATTGGTAGTCGAAGACAACGAAGTAGATAAGAAGGTCATTGAGTCTATGCTCAAAGACCCGGCGTCTTCGGTATCATTACTTAAAATAACCAATAATTTGTCTTCCGCTTTTAAAATGCTGAAAGAATTTGCTTTTGACGTAATTGTGTTGGATTTAAACCTGCCGGATAGTAAGGGAGTGGAGACACTGGTAAAAGTAAATGATAAGTACCCTAATATTGCCATAATAGTAAACACCGGTGCTTACGAAGATGAATTAGGATTAAAAACGCTAAGCCTCGGAGCACAGGATTTTCTGGTGAAGGGCCGTTACAGCTCATATGTTTTAAACAAAGTTTTACATTATTGTATTGAAAGAAAACGGGCTGAAGTGGAAATCAAAACCGCTTATGAAAAGCTAAAAGAAACACAAGCCCGGCTGATTCAATCAGAAAAGCTTAAAGTTGTTGGCGGGCTGGCAAGCGGAATCGCGCACGAAGTAAAAAATCCACTGGCCACGATTCTTTACGGCACAACTTATTTGATTGAACAATTAAAAGTTGACGACGAAAAAATAAACCTTGCCCTTAGTAATATAAAAGAAGCTACCCTTAAAGCCAACAACATTATTACCGATTTATTAGATTTTGCCAGCATGACAAAATTAAATAAGCAAAAAGCTAGCCTAAACGATATTCTCGAGCGATCTTTAAAATTAATCAATCACGCTATTGAGAAAAATAGGATTACCATAATTAAGAATTATGATGTAGACCTTCCGAAAATAAATTTAGACATCAATCGAGTAGAACAAGTTGTAATCAATCTGATTTTAAACGCTGTTTATGCCTCTCCTAAAGGCAATGAAATCAATATCAAGACTGAGTTTAAAGAATTGTCAGAACAATTATCAGAAATTCCCGCAGAATACAAAAGCAAATACAAGCCAGGGCAAAAAGTTGTGCTTGTTAGCATAATCGACAATGGCCCCGGAATTCCCGATGAAGTAGCAAAACAAATTTTTGACCCTTTCTTTACAACACGAAGAGCAAAGGGTGGGACAGGTTTAGGACTATCCGTATCCAAAAATATCATGGATATTCATAAAGGAATAATATCCATTAAAAATAAAAAACCTACTGGAGCAATAGCTAAATTAATCTTTAAAGCCTAAAAAGAGGAGGAATAAATATGGGAAGAAAAAGGATCCTAGTTATTGACGATGAAAAGGGTTTTTCTACCATGTTACAACTCAATCTTGAATCCACTGGCTTTTATGAAGTACGTGTCGAAAATAACCCGGGAAAAGCATTAAATACCGCGCTAAAGTATAATCCCGACTTGGTTCTTTTAGACATCGTTATGCCTAGCAAAGAAGGCCCGGATGTAGCGATTGAATTTAAATCAAATAATCAGTTAAGAAACACCCCGATTGTTTTCTTAACAGCTACAATTAGGCAAAGTGAAGTGGATTCAGAAGGTGGTCTTATTGGTGGACATCCTTTCTTAGCCAAGCCCAGCAGCTTGCCATGCTTAATGGAATCAATCGAACGCAACATAATGGCCAGTTGCTAAAAAAATATTTTTCCCGCCACGGAAGAATTATTTTAATCAAAAATTTATTATTTAAAAAGGTTTATTGCCGCACAAAGTGTCTTTTTATTGACAAATCTTGCCATGCGTTATAAGCCGTTTGTTTACAATAGCTTATATAACTACGCCTTGCCGCGCTTTCCTTGAAATTTAAAAAATAAGTGTTATACTTTTGTGTAATTTGTATTAACATAATACTATATATTAAATAGGGAGAAAGATTCAAATGCCACGGAAATTATTTTTATTTTTATTTATTTTATTTTTAACTTTTCCTTCTTTGCTTCTCGCTGAAGATGATCCGCAAACCGCCCAAAACCTTGCCGAACGTGGTTTAAATTTATATAGAAACAATGACGTTGAAGGCGCAATAAACTATTTCAGCCGGGCATTATTGTTAAATCCGCACAATAAAATCGCACAAAACAATCTGATTGCAATTGCCTCCAACGAACAGCTTTCGGCCAAACAAAAAATAAATTTATTTTTACTGGAAGATTTAATCAGCCGGATAAAAGATCTAACTGACCGCAATGATTACCTTTCGGATAAAAGAGATTTAATGGCCGAAGACTTGATTACCAAAGGCTATAAAAGGCAACTACTCGACGAAGACCTGCAAAACATAATGAATTATGTAGTCAACTCTAAGGAATTTATGCTATCTTCGACAAAACAAGACCCGTCTTTAGATAAAAATAACCCCTTGGAAGTGGTTAATTCTTCTTTACTAAATGTTAAAGAACAGCTTTCACAAAAAATGCAATATCTTAAAAAACAGCTTGATCACTTAAGAGATTTGAATAAAGAAAATTGGTACTTAGAAAAAGATGAAAGTCTTTTAGCCAAAGAGAAAAAAGCTCTAGAAAGAAGAGAGTATTGGGATTACCAAAATCAAGTAGCTAGTAACGACGCGATGACTATTCAGACCGGCCCGATTAATGTTTCCGATGGCCAAACCACTAAAGAACTGAGTTTCTTGGAAGTAAAAGATAAAGGCGTTACTCCGGAGGAGGATATCAGCCTTTTAAAACAAGATTTAGGTGTGTTAAAGCAGCAAATTTTAGACCTGCAAAAAAATGTTACCGAAAAGGACCAAAAAGTATCGCAGCTTTCTTCTCAAATCGTCGATTTTGCTTTAAAATTAGCCGAAAAAGAAAATCAGCTTACTACCAAAGTTGACGACTTTGCTAATATCAATAAAGATTTTCAGGAGTTACAATCTCGCTTTGAATTTGGGCAAAAAATTATTCAAGATAAAGATAATGAAATAAAAGCCCTGCAAGACTCAATCCAAGAAAGTATTCCGCAAGAAGAACAGATAACAGCTATTGCCGGAGCGCAAAACATTCAGGACGAAAAAATCAACGAATTAAACGGTATTCTGGAAACTTATAGGACAAAACTTGGCAACGCTAATAACGAATTGAAAGAAAAAGACATAAAAATATCCAGCTTATCAAACGATTTAGCTAATTTACAAAGTAAATACATTGAGAACGAACGGACTATAAAGATTTCCGATAGGTCAACAGACAAAAAAGACAAAGAATTAGCCGCGGTTAAAAACGCGATGGATCGGATGCGCTATCAAACTGACAAAAACAATGAGAAATTGCAAAACATTGTTAAAGAAAAATATGCCAAGTTAAAAGAATTAAACGGAATTGTAGAAATCTACAAAAACAGGTTAGTTGACACCAGCCTGCAGCTAAAAGAAAAAGCGGCCAATATAAAGATTTTAGAAGAACAACTTACCTTGGTCCAAACAAAGTTATTTGAAAAAGACCAACTCATAAAGAAGACCAATGACAGCCTGCATTCGCTGGAAAATCAACTGCAAGACGTGCAAAACCGTTTAACCGAGATTAAAACATCAAAAAATCAATCAGAACAAAACCCTTTGGTTGAAAATGAAGTCGCCTCTTTAAAAGACAAAATTAAAGAGCTCAATTCATTAATCAAAAATGAATTAACTGAATTTGATAAAATAAATTCAAATCTTCCTCAAGTAGATATCGAAAATATCAATAAACTCCTTGAATAATCATCGTCTAATGGCATAATGATTTTTGATGAAAATAAAAACCTTATGCCTAATTTTATTTACTTTTACGATACTTCAAATTACCGATTCTTATGCCAATAATACGGCGAGTTACGCGGTCAAAGTATTTGTCACCCAGAATCCGATTGATTACCAAAAACCTTGGCAAACAACAGGGCTAATTCAAGGCGGGGGCTCAGGCTGCATAATTAAGGGCAATCGTATTATCACCAATGCTCATGTAGTTAATGATAGTACATTTATTCAAGTCAAAAAAAATACCGAGCCCAAGAAATACACAGCTCATGTTGAAGCTATCAGCCATGATTGCGATTTAGCCATACTAAAAGTTGAAGATCCAACTTTCTTTAATAACACTGCTTCAATTGATTTTGGCGATCTTCCGAAGCTGCAAGATACGGTTACAGTAATCGGATATCCTACCGGAGGAGATGAGTTATCAATTACCGAAGGCGTCGTTTCGCGCACAGAGATAATTACATACTTGCAAAGCAATAGAAAATTATTGGGCGTACAAATAGACGCGGCCATAAATCCCGGCAATAGTGGCGGCCCTGTTGTGATTGGAAACAAGCTGGTTGGGATCGCCATGCAGCATTTGTCATCCGGTCAGAATATCGGATACATAATTCCCATGCCGATTATTAATCATTTTCTTAAAGATTTATCAGACGGGAAATACAATGGTTTTCCTCTCTTAGGTATAGAATTCCAAAGTACCGAGAATGCATCAACGCGAGATTTTCTTAATATAAGGAATAAAAAGGGCGGCGTTTTTATAACTAAAGTTTTGCCTTTTAGCCCAGCGGGAAACAATTTAAAGGAAAATGACGTTTTATTAGAAATAGACGGTATCGAAATAGGAGAAGATGGGACTTTTGAATTCCGGAACAACGAACGGCTTTTAATGACTCATATTGCCAGTGAAAAGCAAATCGGAGACATGATTAGGCTTAAAGTATTGCGCGAAGGAAAATTAACCATGATTTCTTTTCCATTAACTGATTTTATCAATTTAGTTCCTAATCCTAATGCTTATGAAAAACCGCCTTTTTTTATTTTAGGAGGATTAGTTTTTAGCGTATTGTCTACGGATTTGATTAAATCGTACGGAAGCAAATGGTGGCAACAAGCCCCGCTTGATTATCTCTCTTACTTGGTCGGGAAAGACAGGCTTAACCCGCAAAAGTTAAAAGATGTTGTCGTATTGTTAAATATTCTTCCCGATGATATTAATGCCGGTTACCACACCCATGGTGAAGATATTGTGGCAAAAATAAACGGAAAAGAATTTGAATCTTTTAAAGATTTTGTTTTATTGCTTAACGAACTAAAAAACAAAGAAGATTACTTAATATTTGAGACGGTTAACTCTTTCAAAATCATTATCAGCACAAAAAATATTGACTCAATAACTAGTGAAATCATAAAAAGAAACAATATTAATAACCAGTATTCAAAAGATGTAGGGATGTGGCTAAATGAGATTAACCCAACGACAAAATGACATCAAAGAGCCTTTAACCAATAGTGTCCAGCAAATCTCTGTGCTGAAAAGCATTATTTTAAGCTTTGCATCACTCTTTCCCGGAGTAAATATTAGCACCTTTGCCACGACTCTTTGTATTTACCGCGATCTTTTGGAAGGGATAGCACTACTCAACTTAAATTTTCTTAAAAATTTAATAACATTTAAATTTAACCAATGTTTCCAAGATAAGAGAGTTAGGTTTTTAGGATTAACCGCCATATTGTTATTTGTTTTTAATTTATTCGCCAGTAAACCATTAAACATTCTTCTTGTGAAATATACCTTATATGTAAATTCTTGCATTTTCGGAATAGTACTAGCAACAGCGATAATTGCTTTCCTGGAAATAAGAAAATGGGGGTTTTTAAATATTATCTTGATTTTGCTAACCATCGGATTTTCCTATTTAACTCAAGCAGTAAACCCGATAAATACCGGCGATTCATTGGTTTTGATATTTCTTTGCGGAATTATTGCCGCAATCGGTTTTGTTTTACCCGGAATTTCCGGGTCGGTATTACTTCTTTTATTGGGCAAATATTATTACATATTAGACGCGCAACAAAACAACAATTATGTAATATTGGCAATTTACCTCATCAGTTTTATAATCGGGATAATTGCAATGGTAAAGCTGATTGTTTTCTTTTTTAATAAATTTAATAGCCAAATGCACTCAATCTTAGCTGGATTAATCATCGGGTCTCTTTATAAATCATGGCCCTGGCAGTATGCCAAGAATGCCATTATCTCCGATGGTGGAAAGATAATTCCGCTGCAAGTAAGGTGCTATATGCCCTTTGATTTAAAATCTGAAACGTTTTCCGCAATATTATTGATTGTCTTTTCTTTCCTAACGCCGCTTATTTTCATACTTCAATCCAAGGAGCCTTGTCCTAACAAAAAATGAGGTTCTCAACCAAGAAAATCAAATGTGTAATTTTTGACATGGACGGAGTCATTACAGATACGATGCCATATCATTACCGCGCCTGGAAAAATATTTTCAATTCACTCGGAATTAATATTTCTAAATTTGACATCTATTACCGGGAAGGGCAAAGAGGCATTCAGGGAGTAAAAGAAATCTGCGAAAAATATAACGCTTGTACCAAAAGGCAGTATTTAATTGATATACTTAATGCTAAAGAAGAAAACTTTAAGAAAATTGTTAAAATAAAATTTATTAAAGGTTCGCGAAGTTTTTTAAAAAAGCTAAAATCAAAAGGGTACCGATTAGCTTTGGTAACCGGTACTGCCAGACATGAAGCCGAAAAAATCCTGCCTAAACACATATACAATTTATTTGAAACAGTTATTACCGGTTCCGACGTCAAAAAAGGGAAACCGCATCCGGAACCTTTTCTAAAAGCATTAAAGCATCTTAAAATCAAACAAACAGAAGCCATCGTTATAGAAAATGCTCCTTTTGGCATAGAATCCGCCAAGAATGCTGGAATCTTTTGTGTTGCGATAGAAACATCTTTATCGAAAAAATATCTCAAAAAAGCGGATATAATCCTGCCTTCAATAAACTCTTTAAAGAAATATTTCTAATTACCCACCCGCTTACGCAAACCAAATAAAGATATAAAGTTACAACAAAATCTTTATGGAAATTACGAAATGCTTGTGATATATTAGGTCATTAATTTTTTTAAAGAACATATGAACATATTACTTACAAATGATGACGGCATTTACGCTGCAGGGATAGACGCCCTTTACCTTGAGTTAAAAAAGATAGGGAATGTCACTATCGTTGCTCCGGATTCTGAAAAAAGCTCGGTAGGACACGGGATTACATTAGCCCACCCAATTTGGCACAAGAAAATCTACAAAAATAATAAATATTTCGGGATAGGAGTTAGCGGGACACCGGCTGATTGCGTAAAATTTGCAACAGCAGTGATTTTAAAAAATAAACCTGATTTGGTTATTTCCGGAATTAATTTAGGCCCGAATGATGGCTGCAGTGTTTTTTATTCCGGAACTGTCGCCGGAGCGAGAGAAGCGGCCTTAATCGGGATTCCGGCAATAGCTATTTCTTTAGCGACCTTTGTCAACCCGGTTTATGATTATGCCGCAAAATATTGCGCTAAATTAGCTAAGAATTTCGACAAACTAAATATACCAAAAGGCACCTTCCTAAACATTAACGTGCCCAATAAAAAAGAGAAACAAATAAAAGGTGTCCGCTATACAAGCCAATGCACCTTACCGATTCATGGCACATTCAAAAAAAGGTCGGATCCTCATTTAAGAAATTACTACTGGATGTCGGCTAAAGCTCCGATAAACAGAAAAAATTTAAATATTGATACTTACGCTTTAAATAATGATTACATTACCATAACTCCGATAGGTAATGATTCAACTGATTATAATTATTTAAATAAAATTAATGCAAAATCTACAAAATAATGAAGCTGTGCTGAACGCCAGAATCTTGATCGTCGATGATCAAGCATCGAGCATCATATTACTCGAAAGTATCCTTAAGAAAACTGGCTTTAAAAACATCGTTTCTTTAAGCGATTCCAGAATTGCGATTGATACCTACAATAAAATACACCCCGATCTCTTGATTTTAGACCTGAATATGCCCTATGTGGATGGTTTTGAAATAATGGCCAAACTGAAAGAAATTGAAGAGGATGCCTATCTTCCGATTGTCGTTCTTTCAGGAGAAGAACACAAAGATATCCAAATCAGAGCCTTAGATTCAGGGGCGAAAGACTTTATTAACAAACCTTACGACCGGGTTGAAGTTATTGTCAGGATTAAGAATTTAATTGAAGTCCGCCTATTGCATAATCAAATTAAAGGACAAAATAAAACTTTAGAAGAAAAGGTAAAAATTAGGACCGAGGAACTTTACCAGGCCCAGCTTGACCTGATTCAAAAATTATCGCTAGCGGTTGAATGGCGCGACTCTGAAACCGGATTACATACAACCCGAATGAGCAATTACGCTTATCTTTTAGCTCAAAAAGCAAATCTTAGCGCTGAAGAATGCGACTTAATTGCAATCGCCAGCCCTTTGCATGATATTGGTAAAATAGGAATTCCCGACAGAATTTTGCTTAAACCAGGAAAACTAGTCCCGGAAGAATGGAATATAATGAAAACACATACCACTATCGGCGGACAGTTACTTTCCGGTAGTGATTCAAAGTTTTTACAGATGGGAAAAGAAATTGCTTTGAGCCACCACGAAAAATGGGATGGTTCAGGCTATCCGCGAGGATTAAAGGGGGAAGATATCCCGATAACCGGAAGAATTTGTGGAATAAGCGATGTTTTTGATGCTTTGACCAGTGTCCGTCCATATAAAGCCGCTTGGCCAGTCGAACAAGCGATCGAAGAGATACGAAAATGCGGCGGTTCACACTTTGACCCAGTATTAACGGAAATATTTCTGAAAGGAAAAGACGCTTTTATTACTATTATGAATAAATATAAAGATATTAATGATACAACTCCTAAAAAAACTGTTGATAATATTTAGGTAAAGTTGTATTATTTTGTAGTTTATCCGCCTAAATAAATTTAAAAGCGGGCAAAAACCAGCGTTATTAAATTATATAAACTTTCAAAAAACCTTCAAAAAAAACTATGAAAAATCTAAAGAAGCTTATTCTCTCACTCGTAATCCTTACCGCATTATTAACTTGTAATCAGAAAATTTCCATTGCTCAAAGCCAAGCCAACGGAGAAATCATTAATATTAATTACCAATACAAAATTGCTTTTACTGATCTTTCAGATTTTCATCTTGATTCGGGCGATATCGTCGAGATATATGACGGTTTGAACTTACTGACTCATCTAAAAGTTTCCGAAACAACTAGCGTGTTATCAAAACTAATCGCGATAGATAATGGGCAGTTCAAGACTGAAATACCTTTTACCGATATTAAAATAGGCAATAGAGTCGTAAAAAGCTCATCCGGGACAACAATCAATACTGCGCCGATGCCATCAAATACTACCCAATTACCATCTTCAGAACCAGCAAAACCAGCCAACTATGGCACTTACTCATCGGGCAGCGATTTACAGCAAAAATATGACCGCCTAAACGAAAATTATATAATCTTATCTAATAATTTAGCTAAAATGCTAACAGAAAAGAACCTTTCTGACAACGAAAACAGCCAACTTAAACAAGAATTAGAAGCCGCTATTATCAGGATAAAAGAACTGGAAGAAAATAATTCAGCAATACAAAAGAGCCTGGAAGAAGCAACTGTATCCGGCGAGAAAGCCACTTGCTATAAAAACGTTAAAAAGTTAGAGCAAACTATAAATACCTTGAAAATTAAACTCCAAAATATGGCCAAAATGGTAGAAGGGAATATAAATTCCAATGAGACCCGTTAAACTATTTTCACGTATACTATTGTGCTTGATTATTGCATTTCTTTCTTTTGATTCCTTTGCAGAACAGAACCAAAATAGTGCTCAGAATTTAATGGATGAAGCCGCGCAAGTCAAAAACGAATTTAAGTCATTAATAGCCGAAAAAGAATCCCTGGAAAAACAATTAATTATTTTGGAAAACAAAGTCAGCAATTTCAGCTCGACAATAGCTAAAAATGCGGAAACCATCGAAGACCTTACTTTACAAAAGAATGCCTTAATCAAACAACTAACCGCGCTAAGGCAAGAAAATATATTCTTAAACGATGATATGGGCAAATTAAAAGCCTCGCTTAAGGACAATGAGCTTAATTTTCAATCACGCATAAATTCTGAATTAGGCGCATATAAATCTAAACTTGCAGAAGTAGAAAATCAGCTCAAAGCCTTGAATGCATTGTCGGCGAATAATCTAGAGACTATTAGCGCTTTACAAAAAGACAAAGACCAGATAGCTTTAAAATATTATGAGATGGAAAACAATAATAAAGTCCTCAAAGGAACTATCGAGGATTTAAGAAAACAAGTTTCTCCGGCGGAAGACGAGTTAATTCGAAAGATTGACACCGCCAAACAGCCCTTAAAACAAGAATTAACAAAATTACAGAAAGAAGCCGAATCTTTAAAAGTCAACTTGGATAATAAAGCCAACGAAATCACTCAGCTTGCCGAACAAATAAACCAATATAAAACAGCCCAACAAAATTTAAGTTTTGATAAAAACAACCTGCAAAACGAGTTAAATCTTTATAAGGACAAATTAAGATATACAGAAGACACTGTAAACCAAAAACTTGAGACAACAAAAAGTACTTTCGAGGACTTGATTAAGAAGCTAACAAAAGATTTGGCCAGCGAGAAATCTACAAATGAGGCAAAGATTTCTGAGTTATCCAGCCAATTCCAGAATCAAATCGCAGAACTAAATCGAAAGTTGCAAGAATCAACTAACCAGCACGATCAATTAAAATCAGAATACGCATCACTTTCATCTGAAAAAGATAATTTATTGGCCCAGCTTCAAGAATTTACCTCAAATCTAGCCAAAAAAGAGAAGGAACTTGAAGAAAAGAATAAAAATACTCAAGCCTTGGAAGCTTCTATACCAGAAAAGATTTTATCTGCGCAAAAACCTTTAGAAGAAAGAATTAAATCCCTAGAAAATCAATTGTCTGAGACCAGAAATAATCTTATAGCTGAAGCTGAACAAAAAGAAAAAGCTTTAAATAACGAGATTTCTCGGCTAAAAAGTACCGAAGCTACGCTCCAATCCACCCTAACAAATAAAAATAGCGAAATAGCAAACCTGAATGCAACAAAGAATGAATTATCCGCTAATCTCGAATCTCATAAAAAAGATAATATCGCGCTAAACAATAAAATTTCCGACTTAAACAATTCAATAAAAAACATTAGAACAGATTTCGATAATCAACTAAACAACGAGAAGAATTCCCTAAATTCTACAATCAAAAAACTTCAAGATGAAATAACCGCGGCTAAAGACAAATATTCCCTGGATTTACAAGCCCAAACCAAATTATTACAGGATAAGATTGATTTGACCAAGACCGAGTTAAAAACAACACAAGGCGATTTAAAAACCAAAGAAGGCGAAGCAATAAATTTAAAAGCTCAGCTTGAACAAACCAATAAAGATTTAGCTAAAACAACCGAAGACAAAAACAATTTTAAATCTGAAATTGATAATGTTAAGGCCATACTTAATCAAACACAAACTGATTTAGCAAGCCAACAAAAAGCAAACAGCAATCTTTCAAAAGAGCTAGAAAAAGCTGCCAGTGAATTAAATATAACTTCCCAAGAGAAAACAAGTTTTAAATCTCAAGTTGAAGCAGTTAAAACAAGCCTTAATCAAACACAAGCTGAACTTGCAAATTTACAAAAGTTAAATAACAACCTTTCAATAGAACTGGGAAAAACTACCGCTGATTTAAAATCAATTTCTGAGGAAAGAAACAACTACAAAACACAATCAAGCGATACTAGCGAAAAACTTAATATCGCGGAGAAAAAAATATCTGACCTAGACAAATCAGTTACTGATTTAAGCTCAAAATTAAGCGCTCTTATCAAAGAAAAGTCTGCAATTGATTCAGAGCTAACTTTATCCAAGTCGGTTTCACAAGATCAAAATAAATTAATAAACGATTTAAACGCTAAAAAAGAGGCCTTAGAAAAAGAGTTGTCATCTTCTTTAAAAGAACGCGATGTGATTTCAACCGATACTATCAGCTTACGCTCCGAGCTCAAAGAATTGCGAGAAAATATCGCCGACTTAGGCTCAAAACTAAAAGATGCTGAAGATAATAACAAGTTTCTTACCAGCCAATTAAATAGCATAAAAATCGAAAAAGATAAGTCGACGGCAAATCTAGCTAGAATTCAATCTGAATTAAAAACATTAAACGATAGTATTCCCGCAAAAATATCCGAATCAAATAAACCTTTAAATGAAACAATAGCTAATTTAAACAGCCAAATAAAGTCTCAACAAATAGGGTTTGACACCGAGCTTAAAAATCAGCAAAAAGAATTTGAAAGACAATTAAATAACGAAATATCAGCTTATAAAGATAGGGTTTCGGCACTCGACAAAAGTATAGTAGAAAGAGAATCGGTTATCGCTCAAAACACAAGCCTTATTTCTAGCTTGAAAACCGATAATTCTAATCTTTTAAAGAAAATCAGTAATATCGCTTCTGAAAAAGTTGCCCTTGAAACAGAATTGAATACAGCTACAGCAGATTATAAGATCCTGGCCGAATCATTACCGGTAAAAATCAACGAAGCGAAGAAACCCTTGGAACAACAAATCGCCTCGCTAGAGAATAGGCTTGAAACGTTAGGGAAAGAAAAGACTGCGGAAATATCAAGTATTAAGAATGCCTATGCGAGCCAGATTCAGTCGTTTGAGAAGCAATTAAATGATAAAACCGCCATAATTAGCTCGAAAGAAAAAGATATTGCTTCTTTAAATAATGGCCTAAGCATTGCTCAAACAAAAAATAATAAGCTAGAAAACGATAAGCAGCTCCTATCTAGCAAAATAAGCGAACTTAATGCGACAATCACGCAATTAAATACCTCCTTACCAATAAAAATAGCTCAAGCCGAAAATCCTTTAAAGGAAAAGATAAGCCTGCTAAATAGCGAAACAGCCAAACTACAAAAAGAAAACGCACAAAAATATCAAGAACTGGAAACAACTTCAAAGAGAAAAATAGCTTTATTAGAGGAGAACTTATCTCAAAAGAATCAGGCTATTAATAAGAATGTATCCGACATAAACAATCAGAACACACAAATATCTACACTTAAAAAACAATTGGAACAGTTTACAAGTGATAATCAGAAATTAAATGAACGATTGTCATCCGCCAATAAAGAGATTCAATCTTTGAACGAACTTTTGCCAAAAGAGATCGCTTCGGCTAAAAAGCCCTTGGAAGAAGAAATAACTAAGCTTAATAATCAAATCAATAAACAAAAAGCAGAAACTGATGAAAACCAGGCAACCATACGCTGGCTTTCGCAAAAGAGAGATGAGGTTAACACATTATTAACTTCAAGCGAACAGGAAAAAGCGAAACTAAGCACTAATCTTTCGCAAACAAAAGAAGAGCTAGAAAAGAAGATTAAAGAGCTTCCGGAATTAATAGCAAAAGAAAAAGCTCCGTTACAGCAAACGATAAAAACACTAGAAGTAAATATTCAGGAATTACAAAACGAAAACCGTAACAAAACAGTAAAATTAGAAGACAACAACAAAAATATCTCTGATTTAAATAAAAAACAAGAACAACTTTTAAGCGAGAATAAAGCACTATTAAGTAAGATTGAATTGGCAAATACAAAAAATGTAGATTTAGAGAAATCCATACCGGCTGAAGTTGAAAAGAATAAAAAACCGCTTTTAGAAACAATTGGCCAACTAAAATCCCAAGTCGCTAATCTAAGCAATGAAATCAAAAACAAAGAAGACAAGATTGCTTCTCTTGGTAAAGATTATCAAAACATACAAAACAACTTCAGTTCAGCAAACAATAAAATTTCTGAGCTGGAAAAACAAATAACTTCTCTAAATAAAGCAGCCGATGATAAATCCACAGTGTTAAAATCAAAAGAAGAAGAAATCAATAAGAAGATAAAAGAAGTATCTTCTTTATCAGATAGTACTTTAAAATTAAATTATGAAAATTCAAGCCTAAAGAACGAGCTTGCCGTATTAAACAAGAAGTTATCCGACACTCAAAACTCTTTGCCGCAAGAAATAGCCAAAGCACAAAAACCATTAAATGAACAAATTAACGCTCTCAATACGGATTTAAATACCGTTCAAACCGCAAATAAAGAAAAAGACAATCTTATCGCCAAATTGAACAATAACATTTCGATATTACAAACAAAAGCGGCCACCCTTGAAACAAATAATAACAATTACCAAACAAAACTATCCGAAGCAGAAAAGCAGTTAAAGATTGCGAAAGAATCAATACCGGCATCGATTTCCGAAGCAAAAAAACCTTTAGAAGCAAGGATTCAAGAATTGTCAGCAGCTGTATCAGATAAAAACAATTCCTTGTCATCATTACAAGATAAAATAGCACAATCGACAGCTTTGAATGAAAGCTTAAAAAATTCCTTATCACAATCCGAAAAGTCAAATACCGTCCTAAAGACAGCAGTGGAATCACTAAACAAGCAAATTGCGGCCTCAAAAAATGATTTTGACACTGAAAAAAAGAAGCTAAACGAAAGTTTTAATTCCCAAGTATCTCAAAGAGAAGCCCAAATTAATAGCTACCAAAATGAAATAAAAAACAAGTCGGATTTAGTCTCAAAATTAAATTCTGACATAGCCAAATTAAACAATGCTGTCGCTCAGAAAGATAGCTTGTCATCAAATCAATTAAAAGAAATCGAAACATTAAACAGCAAGCTGATTCAGGCTCAAAAAGAATTGCCGGCACAAATTGCTCAAGCTGAGTCTCCGTTGAAAGAAGAGATAGCAAACCTTCGTTCTCAACTTTCGTCTGTCCAAACTGAAAAAACTAACATATCAAACGCATCAAACAGCCTAAAAGATAAAAATAATGAGTTAGAAAAGAAATTAGCAATTGCGGCAACCAAAAATGAAGACCTGGTCGCTAAATACTCAACTGCGACTAGCGAATTAAACAAATTAAAAGAATCATTACCCCAAAACATCACTCAAGCCAAGTTACCTTTGGAAAAAAGGATTCAAGAGCTAGAAGAAAGAAATTTGCAGCTGGAAGACAAATTCAAACAAGAATTAATAAATGTTAAAGCCCCCTTAGAAAGTAAAGTAAGAGAACTGGAAGAAAATAATCGGCAACTGGCTGAAAGTTTACCTAAAAAAGTTACAGAGGCCCGGACTCCGCTAGAAGCTAGTGTTAAATTCCTCGAGAAGAAATTATTAGATGCGGAGAATAAATTAGCAGAAAGAAATGCTTCAATCCAACAACTTAACAAGGAAAAAGAAGCCCTGGCGCTAGGAAATAAATCTATAATTGAAGACAACAATAAAATGTTGCAAGGGCTAAAATCTTTTAAAGATTCCATGCCGCAGCAAATTCAGATCGCTAAAGCTCCTTTGGAAAGCAGGATAAAAGAACTCGAAGACTTAAATCAGAAGATAAAGGATTCAATCCCAAATGAAGTTAACACAGCAAAATCACAATTAGAACAAAAAATTAAGCAATTAGAAATTGCTAATATTCAGCTTAAAGCCAGCTTGCCGGAACAAGTTAATGCCGTAAAACTTCCGCTGGAAGAAAAGATTAAAGCGTTAGAAAATCTTAATACGAAGCTGCAGAATTCTGTACCAGAGCAATTAGCCTCGGCCAAAGCTCCTTTAGAAACAAGAATTAAAGATCTTGAATCATTAAATATTAAGCTGAGAGATTCTATTCCCAATGAAGTTAACGCCGCTAAAACTCCTTTAGAAGAAAAAATATCTTCGCTTGAAAAACAACTTTCGGCTATAACCAATGATTTGAATCAAGCTAAATCGTCAGTATCCACAACCAGCAAAGAGAAAGATTCTCTAAACAACAAATTATCAACAGTTATTAATGAAAAAAATTCGGCTTTAGCCCAAATTACAAAGCTAAACGCGGAATTATCAGAAATAAAAAAGAATATACCGACGCAGATTGCTTTAAATAAAGCGCCGTTAGAAGAAAAGATTAAACAATTAGAAATCGCAAATGTCCAGCTTAAGGCCAGTTTGCCGGAACAAGTTAATGCCGTAAAACTTCCCTTGGAAACTAAAGTGAAAGAACTTGAAAATCAAAACGCCAAATTACAAAGTTCTTTACCCCAACAAATTAGCGCGGCTAAAGCTCCTCTAGAAAAACAATTAAATGATTTATCATCTAAAATTAAAGAAAATGAATCGGCCATTGCTTTACTAAATCAAGAAAAAACTAAGCTCAGCCAAGAATTAAGCAAAGCGAAAGCAAACATTGGTACGTCCGCCAATGACATCGTTTCATTAAAAAATATTTTAAATGAAACAGATCTCCTGCTCAAACAAAAACAAGAAGACCTGGAGAAAACAAAAAACACGCAATTCTTGCTAGAAAACACAACCAAGTTATTATCTCAAGAAAATACCGAATTAAAGAAACAAGTTGAACAATTAACCACAAAAATACCTCAAGAAATATTGTCAGCAAAAAAACCACTGGAAGAAAAAGCTGCTTCATTATCCGCTGAAATCGCTAGTTTAAAGGATGAAAATACAAGCAAAGAAACAAACATCAAAAAATTACTGGCCGACAATTCGGCTAAATCCAACGAATTAAAAACAGCCCAAGAAGAGTTGTCGAATCTAAATAAAACGATATTGGATTTACAAAATAATATAAAGGCGGCCAAAGATCAACTAGCGCAAAAGGATAGCAATCTGGTTTCGCTTAACAAAAATAGCAATTCTCTATCACAACAGATAGGGGTATTATCTGACAACAACGCTCAACTGACAAATGAAGTAACAAAGCTAAAACAAGAACTTCAAAAAGCAACTGATTCTTTACCGGAACAAATTTCTTCGATTAAAACACCGCTAGAAAATAAGCTGAAAGACCTAACACAACAAAATGCGGCGCTTAAAGAATCAATCGCCCAAGAAATCAAAAAGGTCAGGACTCCGCTCGAAGAAAAGAATAAAAGTTTAGAAATCGAAAACATCCGGCTTAAAGCCTCTTTGCCGGAGCAAATAACAAAAGCGCAAATTCCGCTTAATGAGAAAATTGCAAAGCTGGAACAAGAATTAACAGCAGTCAATAATTTGATTCTTCAAAAAGACCAAAATATTAAATCCATAGAAGAAGAGAAGTCATCAGTAACAGCGGCCCTAAATACCAACCAAAATGAAATCGCAAATCTTAAGCAACAACTAGAAGCATTCAAAAACGATTTATCTAAAAAAGAAGGCGCGATAAATAATAGTGCCACGGCGATTGAATCACTACAAAAAGAAAAAGATGCTTTAGCCAAAAGTTTAAAAGAGGCGATTATTACCCGCGATACATCAAACCAACAAATGTTAAAAACGCAAGAAGAGATTACTAAGCTAAAAGATAATCTTTCCGGCAAAATATCTATTGCCAAAGCGCCCTTAGAAGAAAAAATATTGGAATTGACAAATAAAACAAAAACATTCGCCGATTCAATCAAAGAAAAAGACACTTTAATCGCCCAAGCGAATAAGAATAAAGCAACCCTCGAAACTCAAATTAATTCGTTAATACAAGAAAAAAATGCTTCGCTAAACGAAATTAATTCATTAAAAGAAAACCTGGCTAATACAAATGCCTCCGTGGCCGAGCAGATAAACAGCGCCAAAGCCCCGTTAGAAACAAAATTATTAGCTATCGAACAACAAAACGCTGAACTTAAGGAAACAATAACCCAGCAAATACTTTCCGCAAAAGCTCCGCTGGAAGGTAAGATCAAAGAACTTGAAAGCCTTAATTCTCAGTTAAAATCAACTGTACCGACGCAAATATCCCAAGCTAAAGCTCCCCTGGAAACAAAAATATCTTTACTGGAGAAACAACTTAAAGATAATGACTCGTTAAATAAAAGCAAAAACTTAGAATTAGAAACGGCCAGCAAATTAAACCGAGAGTTATCCGATAAAATTAATCTTTTAGCAAAAGAAAAAGAAGAAGTTTTAAGCAAGAATTACGAACTAAATAGCCAAGTTGCAAGCCTGCAAAATTCATTACCTAACGAAATATCTAAGGCAAAATCTGTTTTGGGAGAAAACATCCGTTTGCTCGAAAACAAAATTGCCGAATTAGATAAAAGCTTAAAGTCTAAAGATTCGGAAATAGCAAATACTCAAAAGGAAAAAATATTTCTCGAAGATAAAATTAATACTTTATCCAGCTCTAACCAATCTTTTGATGAAGAGCTTCGTGTCGCCAAATCAATCATCAAAGATACTGAAGGTATTTTGAGAGAAAAAGAAAGTGCGGTTAACACCCTTACCGGACAAATCGCGAAGCTAAGCGAAGAAGCTGGTAATATACGGAATCAAAACACAAAGTTAAACGAAGACAATAAAGCCTTAATCGATAAGCTAGGCATTCTCCAGAAAACAATAAACACCAAAGTCAATGAAACAAAGACACCTCTCGAGATAAAAATTAAATCAATGGAAAAAGAACTGTCAGCGCTCAACGCTAAATATAACGAACAAACTTCGAGAGCTACTTCTTCAAGTGAGCTAAATAAGAACTTATCCTCCGAATTAGCTAAGGCAAAAAATGACATCTCAAGCGCCAACTATAACGCCGCAGCTATAAAAGCAACTCTAGGCGAAACTGAAAATATTTTAGCCACCAAACAAGCTTTGCTTAACAATTTAACATCTGAAAAAGATAACCTGGCTAAACAACTGGAAAAAATATCACAAGAAAGCCAGACATTAGCTCAACAGAACAAAAAACTAACTGATGAAATATCAGCGCTTAAAACAAATGTTCTTCCTTCAGAAGTAGAGAAAGCTAAGCTGCCATACATCCAAGAGATTAATAAATTAAATTCTGAAATCCAGAAGCAACAGAACTTAATTGCGTCCGAAGTGAGTAAGGCGAAGCAGCCTTTAGAAGGACAAATCATTAAATTGCGAAATGATATCGAGCAAATTAAAATTTCCGCAAATAACGAGATTACAAAGAACGAAAAGTTAATGGAAGAGCAAATAACGAAAGCTAATCTTGATACGAATAATCTCGCCGAATCATTAAAGCAAAAAGACCAAGAAATAACAAAGTTACGCCAAAATCAAGAAATACTCTCCGCTAGCTTAGACAGCACGAATAAAGCTAAAACCAGCTCTGAATCGGCTTTATACACATTAATGGACAAATTCAAAAAAGAAAAAGAGGCCTTAGGCTCACAAATCGAACAAGCTAAAATTCCGCTACAAAATGAGATAAAAAGTTTAAACAGCATCATTGCCGATAAAGACCGAGGAATAGATCTTAGGATAAAAGAAGCAACAGGTATTCTAGAAGAAAGAATTAGGCTTTTGGGCCGGCAATTAAACGAGGCGGATAGAAAAGCTTCAGAAAAAGACTCATCACTTACAGCTACTACCGAAAAGTTTCAAATGATACAAAAGGAACTGGAGTTAGAAAAACGAGATAAAGCAAATTTGGCCGCTGAAATTAATAATTTAAACAGCGCTTTAAGCGACTCAAAGAATAATCTAGCGGCCACCGTTGCCCAAGAAACCACACCTCTTAAAGATAAAATCAAACAATTAGAAAAAGAACTTTTGCGGATTGATAATGAATCAAAGGCAAAAGTTCTGGAAAACATTACGCCGTTACAGCAAAAAATAAAGCAACTGGAAATTTCGCTACAACAACAAACCGACCAGTTAAAAGACAAGGAAACATTCATCGGGGAATTAAATAAGCAGAAATCGCAATCCGATAATGAGCTTATTACTATTTTAAAAGAAAGGGCTTCATTAAAAGAAGCGATATATGCACTAACCGAAGAACTAGAAAAAACAAAAAGAGAATTTACCAATCAGCTCAATGCCGAGCGGGAGAAAGTTAATTTGTTCGAGAAAACAACACCGGATAATAGCGCGGAATTCATGGAAATCAGAAAAGAAATATCCGACGCGCTTAAACTAATCGAGCAAACAGAATAAACGGCTAATGGAAATTGACATAAAAAGGCTAAAGAGAACTTACGTCCTCGTCCAGATATTAATCTTGCTTCTGGTTGGGCTTTTACTATTGACTATTATCGCGAAGATTTCAGCCGACCAGCTAATCGAGCGTAAAAAGGCATATCTGCTTAATACCGCTACTTTTATTTCTTCCGTCTTAAAAGAAAACCGCAAGCTTCCGACGAATAAATTCTCCGACAGCAATATTTATGTTATCGAAGAATCAAGCGGAAAATATATTGTCCCTAAAGAATTTGATTCTAATGACAAAGGCTGGCTTAAATATAAGGGAAAAATTATCTTTGAAATGCGTAACACCAGGCGTGGATGGATAACATACCCCGAAAACAAACTATCTGCTTTTTTAAAAGGATACCGGATAATTTGCTATATTCCAGTCGACGAATTGAGGTATATCTTAGCGGTTGAGACATCAATTAAAAGCATCTTTTATTACATAAAATACTTCATAACACTACGGATGATTCTCTTTATATTGCTTGTTTTGGCCTTTTCATTTCTTTTTATGAATATTGTCACCCGTCATAAAATAGCGCTTCTGGAAGAATTAATAGAAAACTCCCAGCAGAAAAATAAACTTAAAGAAAAAGCAAAAGCAGAAGATACCCTCGAGACAAAAGAAAAGCTTGTTGAGCCAGAAAATAAGCCGGAAAAAGAAGATTTCGAATCATTCGTTATACCAAAAGATGAGCAAACACAATTCTCCGGCAATAATTCCGAAGCTACAGAGCCAACAATATTAGATAAAATTCAAGAAGAACTGGTAATTAACCAAGAGAAAGAGTCCTTATTTAACTTAGAAAAACCCGACTTGATTAAAAGTATTCCGGAAAATTCGGTCAAAAATCCTTCAACCATTATCGGCAAAGCTATTTTTCGCGATCCTGTCAACAAAGGCAAAAAAACAGAAGAAGCCGAATTAGAACCGTTAGACGAAAATAAAGAAATCGAAAAGATAAGAATTGAAGTGCAAGGCGAAGAATCATCGCTTTTAAAGAAAATGCTGAAAGAGATGAAAGACACCTAATGAAACCAACGATAAACTACACCTTAATTGAAAAGAATATCAACTTATATTTATTTCTTGCTTTCATATCAATCGCCATAACTTTTGCCAATAATATTTCCCAAAAAGAGACTTATGAAGCAACTGCCGAAATATTACTCTACAACAACCAAGTCAGTAATTCCCTGATCTCTGACGAATTAAACAAAAATACTCCAAACCGCGAGGGAATTAATATCCAAAATGAAATTTCCGCAATGCAAAGCATACCTTTTTTAAAGAACGTTGTCAGCAAGCTCGAGATTATTCCAGTCGACGACAAACAACTTGAAATTTTTGCTAACCGAACCGCCATAATGTACCAACGCAGCTTAAAAATAGAAGAATTGAAGGGCCAAGAAGCTAATGTAATGATAAAAGCTACTGGGAAGTCAGCTAAAAAAGCCACTCTTTTAGCCGCAGCTATTGTTGATACTTATGCGGAACAAGCGAGAGAAGTTTCGAGCAATAATCCCGACCGCATTTCTCCCGAAGCCAAGGAGAAGATAACACTGGCCAATGACAAACTGAATAAAATGGGTGACACTCCGGTCTTTAACATCAGCGGCCAAGATAAATATGTTTTAGATAACCTGCCAAAAGAAAAAATACTGGAAATAGAAACAGAAAGGATTAAAGCTGATAAAGATTTAAAAAAAACGCGTAGTTATATTGATAGCTTCGCGCTTTCAGAAAATTATAAAAACCTTTCCCGAACGGACTTCCCCAAATCTTATGAAACATCCATAGTTAAAAAAGAAATCCTCGAGCTGGAATTTAAAGAGTACGTACTGAAACTGGTTTCTTCCACGAAAAACCCTGACCAGATGTCAATAGCAGAACAAACTTCGGCACTAAAAACAAAACTGATTGATTTAATAAAATCTGATGTAAAAACTATCACTCCGGATGAAGAGGTGGGGTTATCTTTTGCCCTGAAGGAGTTCAACTTAAATAATAAGATAAAGATAATGGATAATATCCTAAACAAGTCTTACCTGGTTACGGATTCTCCCGATTCTCGCTATCAAGAATATATCCAACTTAAAGACGACATCAAAATTCTCATCAATAAAATAAAAAGCAAAAAAGACAGTGATGCAAATAAAGCCGATGAAAAGGCGGCTAAAAAGATACTGAATGTAAAAATAATCACTCCCGCGTTTGCCAACACCACGCCAATCAAACATAAGAAACGAAGCAGTTATTTGTTTAACCTAATCATATTTATGCTTTTAGGTACAGTCATTGCGATCCTGAAGAAAAATCTTCCTAAAAAACATAAAAACACCCCAAAAATCAGCTAACGCACAGCATTAAAGTTCAAAGTATAACTGTTGAAATATATTGTTCTTCATAATATAATGCATAATCGTATTATTAATATTATATAGGTCGTAATGGAGGATAAAATGACAGATAAAGCAAAACTTATCGTAGATGGAAAAACTTATGAATACCCCATAATCATCGGGACTGAAGGAGAAAAGGGTATTGATATATCCTCTCTTAGAAAAGATTCCGGATACATCACATTTGATAGCGGCTATGCTAACACCGGCTCTTGCCTTAGCTCAATCACCTTCTTAGACGGAGAAAAAAGCATATTACGCTATCGAGGGATCCCTATCGAAGAATTAGCCGAAAAAGCTTCTTTTATTGAAACTGCTTACCTTTTGATATACGGGCACCTTCCGACAAAAGCAGAGCTGGAAAAATATTCAAAAGCTTTCACGGACCAATCAATGATTCACGAGGGAATGAAAAACTTTTTTGACGGTTATCCATTATCCGGTCATCCGATGGGAATATTGTCCGCCATGATCGGCTCAATGGCTGGGTATTATCCTGAATTAATAAAACCAAATCCCTCGAAAGAAGAAATCGATCTAATTTCGGTCGAGCTTTTAGCCAAGGTGCGGACAATAGCGGCTTTTGCCTATAAAAAATCGATTGGCGAACCGTATGTTTATCCACGACATGATTTAAAATATGTCCCCAACTTCTTAAACATGATGTTTGCTTCACCAAGCAAACCATATGAAATAAAAGAGGTCGTTGTAAACGCATTAATGGCAATTTTTATTCTGCATGCTGACCATGAACAAAATTGCAGCACTTCATCAGTACGCTTGGTAGGGAGCTCGCTCGCGAACCTTTTTGCTTCAATTTCAGCCGGAATAAATGCCCTTTGGGGCCCCTTACACGGTGGAGCCAACCAAGCAGTCATTGAAATGTTACAAAAGATTCAAGCTGATGGTGGAGATATTCATAAGTATATAACCATGGCAAAAGATAAGAGTACCAAATTCAGGCTAATGGGATTTGGGCATCGGATATATAAGAATCACGATCCGAGAGCAAAAATTCTTAAAGCCCGGGCTGATGCCTTATTTAAAGAACTAGGTATTAATGATCCTTTGCTCGATTTAGCTAAACAGCTGGAAGAGATCGCTTTAAAAGATTCATATTTCATCGAGAAGAAATTATATCCAAATGTTGATTTTTATAGCGGTATTATCTTAAGAGCTATCGGCATTCCGGTTAACATGTTTCCGGTTATGTTTGCAATCGGCCGTATGCCAGGATGGATTGCGCATTGGAAAGAAATGTTATCAGATCCAAATATTAAAATTGGGCGGCCAAGGCAAATATATATGGGAAACACCCTGAATCATTTTGTCCCGCTTGAAAAAAGAGAATAATTTTAGAAAGGTAACCCTGTGATTAATTTTATCAAACAAATAAATTTTAACAAAGATGCGGCTGTAATCCTTCTGACGGAAGAGTTATTAAAACAAGGCTGTGTTCCCAAAGGGATAAAAACACAATTATCAATACTAGGAAAGTCTCAGCAATTTTCAGCGGAATTAGGCCAAATTTTTCCTGTTGTCATAGACAAAACTTTGCTTCTTATCGTCGGGCTAGGCAAAGAGAAAGATTTGACTCTTACTCAGCTTAGAATCACTTTAAGAAATGCGCTTCTTTCGTCGTATTTAAAGAAATTGCAAAATATTGAAATACTTAGCCATGATAATTCTAAAGAAAATATTTCGTCTGTCATTGAAGCCGTAATTTTGGGCACATACGAATGGACAAAATATTTAACAAAAGATAAAAAAGAGGCAAAATCTTCTGGCAAGAAGTACTTTATTGCTGCTGATAAAAACAAACACTTTGACGACATTATAAATATTTGCGAAGGCGTAAACATTGCCCGCGATTTAATCAATGATAACGCTGACACCATTAATTCACAGTACTTAGAAAAGTCAATTCGTTCAATCATTAAAAATAATAAAAAATTCTCGCTAGAAGTACTCAATGAAAAAGAGTTAAAGAAAAAAGGGCTGAATCTGCTTTTAGCAGTAAATCAAGGAAGTAATAAAGACGCGAAACTAATTATTGCCAAATATAAAGGCAACCCCAAGAGCAAAGATTACACAGCTATTATCGGAAAAGGCATTACCTTTGACACCGGCGGGCTAAATTTAAAACCGACCGGGCGCATGGAAACAATGCGCCAGGATATGAGTGGAGCTGCATCTGTTATAGCCTTGATTAATAATGCAATAAAATTAGATATTAAACAAAATATTATCTTTGCTTGCGCGATTGCCGAAAATGCAATAGGGCCATCAGCCTACAAGCCTGGAGATATTATAAAATCATACTCAGGAAAAACTGTAGAGATAGGAAATACCGACGCAGAAGGCCGGTTGGTTCTAGCTGATGCTATTTCTTACATTGTCAAAAACTATAAACCGCAGGAGGTAATTGATATCGCGACATTAACCGGCGCCTGCGCAGTAGCATTAGGATTAGATTATTCTGCATTGGTTTCTAATAACGACGCATTGGCTAAGAGGCTAATTACAGCATCAAAAGAAACAGATGACCGGGCTTGGCGTTTACCTAGCTATCCGGAATTAAAAGATTCAATAAAATCAAAGATTGCCGACATCAAAAATACTAGCAATTTAAAAGGGGCGGGCGGAACAATTACCGGGGCTGAATTCTTGAGGCAATTTACCGACAATACTCCTTGGGCACATCTTGACATTGCCAACACGGCTTGGGTTGACAATGGTTCGAGAATGTATTTTGGCGCAGGAGCAACCGGCTCATGCATTAGATTATTAACTTATTACCTAAAGCATAAATAAGATGAAATACCGTATAGAAAAAGATAGCCTGGGCGAAGTCAAGGTTCCGCAGGATAAATATTACGGGGCGCAAACCGTTCGCTCATTAGAAAACTTCAAAATCGGCGAAGAGAAATTCCCTATAGAATTTATCAAAGCATTGGCTCTGGTTAAAAAAACTTGCGCTTTAGTCAATTTAGAGCTGAAGCTTTTGCCAAAAGAAAAAGCTGATTTAATTGTTAGCGTCTGCGATGAAATAATCGACGGAAAACTTGGTGACAATTTCCCATTATCAATTTGGCAAACCGGAAGCGGCACGCAAACAAACATGAATATTAATGAAGTTATTGCTAACCGCGCTATTGAGATTGTAAAAGGAGAATTGGGAAGTAAGTCGCCGATTCATCCAAATGACGATGTCAACAAATCTCAATCGTCTAACGATTGTATTCCGACAGCAATGCATATATCAACTGTTAAAAAAATTCACCATGAACTGCTCCCGGCATTAATAAACTTCAAAGAAACGCTTTTGAGAAAAGAGCAGGACTTTATCAATATCATTAAAGTCGGACGCACTCATTTAATGGATGCGACCCCTATATCTTTAGGCCAGGAATTCTCCGCCTATAAGAAGCAAATCGAGAATTCAATTACTAGGTTGTCCAACACCCTGCCCAGATTATATGAATTGTCATTAGGCGGAACTGCCGTCGGAACAGGTATAAATTCGCATCCGGAATTTGCCAAGAAAGCTGCCAAGAAAATAGCCGAATTAAGCGGATTCCCTTTTGTAACTTCAGAAAATAAATTTGAAAGTTCATCCGCGCATGATGCTATAGTTGAATTAAGCGGTACTTTAAAAACTATTGCGGTATCTTTAAGTAAAATAGCGAATGATATCCGCTGGCTTTCATCCGGGCCAAGGGCAGGATTAAATGAAATCATTTTACCGGCCAATGAACCTGGCAGCTCAATTATGCCGGGGAAAGTAAACCCGACCCAATGTGAAGCCTTGCTTATGATTTCAGCCCAAGTAATGGGAAACGACGTTACAATAAATATCGCTGGCAGCAGCGGAAATTTCGAACTAAATACTTATAAACCTGTGCTCATCTACAACATTTTACAATCCATAAACTTACTGGCTGATGGCACACATAGTTTTTGCGAAAATTGCGTTAAGGGAATTACCCCTAATCTAGAAAGAATAAAAACATATTTAGATAATTCATTAATGCTAGTTACAGCGTTAAATCCGCATATTGGCTACGATAAAGCTGCTCTAGCCGCAAAAAAAGCCTATGAAGAAAATATTTCTTTAAAGGAAGCGGTTTTATCATTAGGGTTATTATCTGAGGTCGAATATACAAAAATAATCCGTCCGGAAAATATGTTAAAGCCGTAAAAGGAATTTGCTATGCCCAATAAATCATTTAAAGAGCGCCGTAATTTCATAAGAGCCCGCCGAGTCCTTAGCATAGAATATAAACTGGTTAGACGCGGAAAGAAATCACTAAAAGGGCCGTGGCATTTGTCCATTACCCAAGATATGAGTTTAGGCGGTATTGCCTTTTTCACTTCAGAACAATACAAAACCAATGATATTTTGGAAGTCAATGTTGTAATGTCGGGTATTTTGGATATTTTTAAAGGCCTGGGTAAAATTGTAAGAGTAGAGGAAAGAGTATCTAAATCATGCTATTTAGTGGCAATACAATTTATTCCAAAGAAAAATAAGAATCGCCCTGCCCGCAAATATATACCATAGTTTAATCACTTATGGCCCTAATCAATACAATTGAGCATCAAGGAATAATAGTACAAATCTCCGATTCTATAATTAAAGTAAAGGTAGAGCGAACATCAGCCTGTGCCAGTTGCCACTCAAAAGGGGCATGTTCTTTAACAGAAACAGAAGATAGAATAATAGACATTACATCTAATTCTAAAGATTTTTCAATAGGAGAAGAGGTGGTAGTATCGTTATCTCCGAAATCTGGCCTTTTATCCTTAATGTTAGGCTATATTCTCCCTTTAATTGTCTTTTTATCCTCCTTGGCAACTGCATCCTTATTTCTTAAAAGCGAAATAATTATTGGCATTTATTCAATCTTAGCTATAATCACCTATTATTTTATTCTTAGTCTTCTAAATAAGAAAATCAATAAAGCGTTAAACATTCAAATAAAGAAATTGCAATGAATACTGTAGTAACCAATATCATAACGTTGTCATCTTTGGGGATTACTTCAGCAGTGCTTCTTTACATAATAGCTCAAAAGTTCAAGGTTGAAGAAAATCCGCTCATCGATAAAGTCGAAGAAGTCCTGCCAAAAGCAAATTGCGGCGGCTGCGGCTATCCCGGATGCCGAAACTTTGCCGAAGCCTGCATTAAAGCTCCCGATTTAGAGGTACTATTTTGCCCTGTTGGCGGGGCAACCTGTATGAACCAGGTCGCTAAAATCCTCGGCAAAGAGTCAAAAATAAAAGAGCCCATGGTTGCAGTTGTGCGTTGCAATGGATCACGCCAGAACCGTGAACAAAGAAATACTTACGATAGCGCTGAAACTTGCCGTCTTATACATGGCCTTTTTAGAGGCGAAACAGGCTGCCAATATGGTTGCCTGAGATTAGGTGACTGTGTTGAATCATGCAAATTTGGGGCAATGTATATGGATGAAGAGCGCGGGCTTCCGGTTGTTATAGAAGAAAAGTGCGTCTATTGCGGCGCTTGCGTCAAGGCATGCCCTCGAGCAATTATTGAATTACGTAAAAAAGGCCCAAAGGGAAGAAGGGTATATGTCCGTTGCGTTAATAAAGAAAGAGGAAATATCGCCAGATTAAATTGTACTGCTGCCTGTATTGCCTGCGGGCGCTGTGTTAAAGAATGCCCGTTTAATGCAATAGTTTTGGATAACCATATTGCTTATATTGATTTTGAAAAATGCAAATTATGCCGTAAGTGCGTTAAAGTTTGCCCTACTCACGCTATTGTTGAGGTTAATTTTCCGGCAAACAATGTTACAAATGGAGAAACAAGCGAGATAAAATGATTAATTTAAAACTAAAATCTTTTGGCAAAGGCGGAATTCATCCTAAAGATTATAAATTATCTTCTAAATCAAGAATTGAAAAGATAGCCCTACCTAAAACAGTATATATTTCCTTATCCCAGCATCTTGGTGCCAAGGCGAAACCTATAGTCAACCCTAATGACAAAGTTAAAGTCGGGCAATTAATCGCCGAATCCAATGGTTTTGTATCCGCGAATATTCATTCTTCTGTATCCGGAACCGTCAAATCTATCGACGATGTTATTGACCAAACCGGCTACAAACAAAAATCCATCATAATTGAAACAGAAGGGAACGAATGGGTCGAAGGCGTTGATTTATCTCCTGAAGTGAAACCGGAATGCAATTTAACAAGAGAAGAAATAATTAACAAAATAGCCAAATCCGGCATTGTTGGTTTAGGAGGAGCAACATTTCCGACCCATGTAAAACTTAAAGTGCCGGAAGGTAAAAAGCTGGAAAATTTAATCATCAATGGCGTCGAGTGCGAACCTTTTCTAACCTCTGACCACCGCTTAATGCTGGAAA
>JAKLDK010000001.1 GCA_022703565.1 Candidatus Omnitrophota bacterium | reverse complement strand
GATTGCCCTTATTTGAATACACATAAAAAGGCTTAAAAGATTCGCCTTGGCTAAGAGTAATTTCTTTAACCTGCTCGGTATTATTTGTTTTTTTTGCGTCTGAGGTAATTTCTATTGTTTTTTGATCGTCTTTTTGGTTTACCAATACATCTTTATCTCCGGCTTGCCCTTTACATCCGACTAGAAATAATAATAAAAATGCTGCAATTGCACACTTCTTCATACCAAAACCTTTCCTTAATAATTTATTTTCAGCGGAATTTTTCAAAAAAAATTGGTCTAACATCAAATCAATGAGATAAGATGTTAGACCAAAATTTTAACGATGTCAACTTTTATTTAACTTCGCCGATCGCGTCAATTGCTTCTTGTGCTGCTTCTGCAGGCTTCCAGAACCATCCTTTTGGATCCCAGCATTGTGCGTAAAAATAATTATCAATTAACGTTTGATAAGCAGTTTTTGCTTCTGCTTTTTTTCCAGCGGCATCAAAAGCTTTTCCTTGAATAAAATAAGATGTGCCGACATCATTCAATGCCCAAAAATTAAATATTTGCTCGCGGGATTGCCAAGGATATTCGGTCAAAGACGCTTGCATTTCTTTTGCTTTTGGGGCATAAAGTTCAATTACCTTATTAGTATAAGATAATACTGCATCCAATTTATTTTCTTCTAAAGCTTTCCAGGCTTGGCCAGTAATAAAAGACGAAGTATAATCGCCGAAATCTAAGAAAACGCCTGATTCCAGCATCGCTAACTTTTCTTTCGCTGCTTCAGCCGGCTTCCAAAACCATCCATTTGTATCCCAAGTTTGTCCGTAAGAATATTCGTTTACAATTTTCTTGAAGGCTTCTACAGCTTCATTCTTCATGTTCGCTCGACGGAAAGCCTCTCCCTGGACAAAAAGAGACGTAGCCACATCATTTAAGGCCCAAAAACTAAAAATTTTATCTTTTTCTCCGGCAGGATATTCGGTAAGGCTATCTTGCATTTTTTTTGCTTGCTCGGCATATAATTCAAGGCATTTGTTGGTGTAAGCAAGCACGGCTTGTGTGTCACCTTGGGCTAAAGCTCCCCAAGCTTTTGTGGTTAATGTCTCTGAGCGATAATCTCCGAAATTAACCGCGGCTTGAGCCATAGTCGCGACAAATAAACACAATGCCAGGACCGTTAGAATTTTCTTCATAAAACTCCTCCTATCTATTTATGATATTAATAACAGTTTACTATAAAAAGAAGTATACAACATTTTTTTGTATTTTGCCAATAGCTTAATTTGGAAACATTTTAACGCAGAAAAATGGTTTAAACTACAAAATAAGGCAGTTAATTGTCAGTATTCCAAAGCTCCTTATAGGTATAAAACACTTTTCTTGGCTGACGCAAAAATGGGCTATTCTGTCCATTCCCCTGGCCAATCAATCCAAACCATTCCTCAAAATAATACCCCCCAGGGAAAGGCCCGATAGCATCGCTTTTTCGATCATGCCTAAAAGGCTGATAATTTTTCCACCACTCATCCAGCCATTCAAAAGCAACTCCACCTAAAGCATTACCAACGCCATTTTTATAACCGGCACTATTATCAACAATATCCAGCCAATTCCCGCGGTGATATTCTGCCTGGGCTTCTTCCCTTTCTTCGGGCAATAAATGTTTGGCAAAAGCCGGGCAACCATATTCTGTAACCAAAGCCGCTTTTCCACTCGAGCCAAAAACTTGTTCCCAGAAAGAACCGAAACCATAGTCACCACGATAAATATTTCCAGCAAAAATATCAACATCTGGGCAATGCCTGGCGAATACATCCAAATAAAGAGTATCCCCATTGTTTACTGCAACCGGATGATTAGGATCAATTGTTTTTATCATTTGTGCAACTTCATTAACAAATTTAAAATAACTTTCCGGTTTTTTATCAGCGTTGCTTGCGACTCCATAATTATTTTCATTGCCAAGCAACCACATCAGCAAATATGGTTCATCTTTATGGTCCATAACCATTTTCCTAACATCTTCCATCATATTTTTTTTATGCTCCGGATTATCGTAATCGGTCCCTTCACTCCAACTCGCTCCTGACCCAATCGCATATTTACCCAAGAAATTACCCAAAATAACCCTGATACCATAATTCGCGAACATTTCATTCATTAACTTCTTATTAATTTTAAAATTCGGCTGCTCATAAACACGGATGGTGTTTGCCCCCATATCTTTCATGATTTTAAAATCACCGACAGTAGGCTCATTATCATCTTGAATATTGTTTTTGTTTTGATCAACCCAAGCATCATAAGGGCCATCGGCTTTGCCATTATTATTGGTATCCTGGTCCATCCAATTCTTTAGAGTACCTTTGTCGGGAGATTCTCCTATCTTTGTTGGGGCATAAGTAATTCCCTTAACAATATACGGCTTCCCATCAACAATAAGCTGCCAGTGATTATTTTCGTATTGCACCAGCCGGACTTTTCCTTCGCCTAATCTTCTCTTTACTTTACCCAGAAAAACTTTTCGCCCAATGTTAAATTTCTCTTTTGCTATTTCGATTAAATTCTTTTTAATTATTTTTCCGGGATAAGTTATAAAAATATCATTTTGCGAATCATTATCAAAACCGTTTACCACTTCAACTTTCATCCATTTTTCTTGCAAATTTAATTCCGGATGGATTCTCAACAAATATCTTATTTTAGCAATCGCGGCTTGGGCAGGATACCACGGCGTCTGCCAATAAGTCCAGGCAATCGTCTTTGGAAAATGTACTACAATCGCATGATAAGCCTTTAAGGCTTCGTGCCACATCTGTGCCTTCTCAAAAATCAATCCCATATAAAAAAGCTTAACTCCCCAAGGCTCCGGAGCTGTAGCCCACTTAAAATATGCCGCTTCTAAATCCGGCGTACGAACATAATCCCACTGGGAACCTTCCAACCTGCCAGCGGCCTTAACTTCCTTGTAGCGAGGATTGTTATAAATATCACTAGTATTAGGGTAAATACCCTCTCCTGCTGCGGCAGACAACCCTTCGATATCAGCGATAGAATATTTGTAGGTAGGTTTTCCGACATCTTTAAAACGGCCATATTTTGTATAGTCAACAACCTGGGTTTTGCCGTAATTATAAAGAACCGGCTTTACAATTATCTGTTTCACTTCCTTAGCTTCTTCTGTTTTCTCGTCGTAATTATAATCGGCGATTAGTTCCGAACATTTTTCAGCAACCGACCACCAAGCCCCGCGGGAAGGGTCCCATTGCTGCGACCAGCCATAATTATCAATCACATTTTGGCATTCTTTAATAGCCTCATCTTTTTTCCCAAAATCTCTTAATTCTTCGGCATGAACGAATAAACACCCTCCTGTATCATTTAATTCTTGATAAAAACTTTCTTCGCCTCTAGCCGGAAAACCTTTTAAAAGAGCCTGCTGCTCTCGGGCAGTCTTATCAAAAATGCTTAAACATTTTGCAGTTAGTTCTTCGACCTGAGCCAAATCGTTTTTAGCATTAGCTTCCCATAATTGTTTAATTAATTCTTGAGAAGAAATTTCCGGCTCCTTAGGAATATCTTGGCCTTCCGGAGTCTGCAGGCCTTTGTCTAGGTTAACCTTAGGAGTCGCCCTAGTAATAACGTCTTCTTTTTTTTCTGGTTTTTCTTCGGCAAGTACAAAATTAGAAAAGGTTAAGAAAAGAAACGCGAGAATTATGATTTTATGTTTTTGTTGTCTCAACCGAGATCCGCTCCTGAGGCTAGTACTTTAATAATATGTTTTTGCATAGCTAGATATATCAAAACTATCGGCACAGCCGCGATTGTCAGTCCGGCCATCAAAAGATGATAATCGACGCTATATGCACCTTGAAACTGCATTATACCAATCTGTAGAGGCATCTTGGCTTTGTCATTTAACAAAAGCATTGCCAAGATATATTCGTTCCAAACATTCAAAGAATTAAAAATAACAATTACCGCAATTGCCGGCCGAGCCAAAGGAAGCACCACATGCCACCAAATCCCCAAACGGCTGCAACCGTCGATTTTTGCCACTTCCTCTAAATCAGAAGGCATCTTATCAAAAAATGTTTTTAAAATAAGGATGCTTAAGGAAAGTCCGACATTAATCATACAAAGTATATAACCTAGCCGGGAATTAAGCAACCCCAGCTTATTCATTAACACATAAAGCGGAACGAAACTCCCCGGGAGTGGAATCATCATCGCGCCGACAAACATATAAAAAAAGAAGTTCTTCCCCGGAAATTGTAGGCGAGAAAACGCATATGCCGCTAATGAAGCAATAATAACAATCCCCACAACAACGGTTGTAGTATATAAAACACTATTTAGGAAGTACGCTCCAAAACCGCCCTCCATCCAAGCAAAATAATAATTCTCAAAATGTATTTCCTTGGGAATAAAAGACTTATCCGAGAATATTGTAGACGGTGTCATCAAAGAAGAACGCACCATCCAGAAAATAGGAAAAATACAGGTCATCGCAACCGAAATCAAAAAAGAATGAATAACAACTGATTTCAAAGTATTAATCGCCTGATAATTTACTGTTCTCATTCTTATGCCTGTTTAGTCCTGTTAGAAATAATTTTAAAAAATGCCGAAACACAAACCAAAATTAACCCAAACGATATAGCTTGCGAGCAAGCATAACCAAATCTTTTCGCGCCATTCATCGAGCCCAGAATTTTTAAGACTGGGACGCTGGTATAATCCGCCAATCCGCCTTCTCCCACCATTGCTAGAATCAAAACAAACACCTGCATCGAGCCTAAAACTGTAAGAATCATAACAACCACAATAATCGGCATCATCATCGGCACGGTAATATGACGAAAAACGTGCCAATTACCAGCGCCATCAACCTTAGCCGCTTCATAAAGCTGCTTATCAATTGTTTGCAATCCCGCCAACAACATAATAAATCCCCAACCGAAACCTTTCCAAGCGTGCACAATCGCAATACAAGGCAATGCGGTTTTCGGGTCAGAAAGCCAGTTATGCACCAAATTCGGTAAACCGGTCTTTGCCAAAAAGTGGTTTAAAAGCCCGATATGCTCGCCGCCCTGCATCCCGAAATAAAGAATCCATTGCCAAATAAGCCCGACGACAACTTCCGATAAGACCGGCGGGATAAAAAACATTACCTGATAAAATCGTTTTGCTTTTATTTCCCGGTCACAAGCCAAGGCTAAGGCAAAAGCTAAAACATTTTGCAAGGTCAAAGCAATAAGCGTAATAAATCCCGCGTGAAGCATCGAGCCCCACCAAAGATTATCATGAAATTGCTCGCTAAAATTTTCCAGGCCAATAAATTCGGCCGGAGGGAAAGTTCCGTTCCAGTCCATCAAAGATAGGCGGAAAACTTCAAAGAAAGGAATAATATAAAAAATGCTGAAGATCGCAATTGCCGGCAAAGCAAAAGAGAAATTTATTAGATAGTCCCGGATTACTAAATTTCTTACTTTTTCGTATTTCATTAATTATTTTGTTTTCTTTGCTGCCGACGTTTTTCTCTCGCTATTTGCTTTTCTTTTTCTTCTTGAACTTCTTGTCCAACCTGCTCAGGAGTTTTATCCCCTAAAATTATAGACTGGATTCCCTTATCAAACCGCTCGGCAACAAGAGAATTTTCATTGTATTTCCATATTGTCGGATGAGTGGTATTATCCATTACTTTTGCAAAACCAGCCAATACATCCGGAATGTCGACCAAAGAATCTTTATTCGCCGGCAAATTTTGCGTTTCTTTTGACAAATAAGCCTGCTGATCTTTAGCCGATAACCATTTTAAGAAAGTAATGGCTTTTTCTTTGCTCTTAGAATTATTGTTCACAACAAAAGAAGATCCGGCTCCACCCCAAATCATCATCGGTTTATCCGCATTTATCGCCGGAGGAAGCATTGCGCTATAAACAAGGCTGGGATTCATTTTATTGTAAACATTTAAACACCAGGAACCATTAAAAGCAAAAGCCGCGCGTTCTAAAGCAAAATCTTGTTCGGCATATTTATTTTCCTTGGTAATAATTCCTTCCGCCAACCCGCCGATATCTTTGAGAGTTTTAAACAAACCGAAAACCGTTATCCAGTCCGGGTCAGTATACGGGATTTCGCCTCTAAAGGTAGCCATAATCTTTTCTTCGCCCATAATGTTAAAAGCATAATTTAAAGCGAAGCAATCAATTAACCATAATTCACCCCAACCGGAAACCAGACCGTTTATTCCGATTCGCTTTAAAGCTTTCAACTGCGTTACGAATTCAGCAAAATTATTCGGAGGGTTCTTAAATCCAGCCTTAGCTAAAAGATTCTTGTTATATAACATCTGAATAATGGTTATATCTAGCGGCACTCCGTAAATACCGGGAGAAATATCATAAATATTCCCCTCTTTAAACCTGTTAACATCGAGCGCTTTAGGAAAGAATGTTTTTTCCAAAGCTGAATTATTTTTCTTAAATTCCTCAGTTAAATCAGCCACAAGCCCGCTTTTAATATAATTTGCAAAAGTTTCTTTTGTATCTAGAATCCCGTATATATCCGGCAGGACTTTAGCTTGAGCAGCAGCAGTAATTTTTCGGGCATAAACTTTTGAAGGGGCGTATAATTCGACATCGATTTCGACGCCAGTTAGTTCTTTATATTGTCTGGATAATTCCTGCAGGGCTTTGTCGCGGTCAGTCATCCAATGCCACAAGACTATTCTTTTTTGATTATCTTTTTTATTACCTTTGTTGAGAAAAATGGCAAGACTAACAAACAGAATAAAAACAATAATTATACTGACTATTTTTTTCATAACATCCTTTATTTCAAAAAGATATATTCCTAATAAAAAAAATGGACAACAATGCGCCAAAAAATATTTACGCGCAATTATAAGGTCTTATATATCTTAAGTCAACTAATAATTATACTTATAGGCGCCTATTAAAGCCTTATTTAGCCAAAAAAAAGGAGGCTTTTTCAAGCCTCCTTTGCCAATCGCTACAAAATACTCTTAACGAGTTCCATTCCCATCGCCAAAAGCTATTGTATAGTTTAGTTTTCTATTGTGAACTATAAATCCGCCAGCTATGTAGGTATGAAGAGGCGATACTTCAAAATTATAGATATCGACCTTTTCGTTAACTTTTTCTATTGAAGCAATAAGAACATCATTGCCTTTCATATCGGTTAAGGTATCGCCTACAGCCAATGTACCGATTTCCTTCCACTCGCCTTTAGTTAAAACACGGTGAACCGGAGTAACCTTAAGAGTACCGTTGACCAGCAAATAAACATCTTCCTTGTCATGATTGAAAATTGTTGTTACTTCATTAGTTTCTAATGTCTTTGTCTCTTCATTGTAAGCCATAACCATATCGCCTATTTTTATTTCTTCAATAGGCTTAGTTGAGCCATCTGATAAGGTAATCGGAGTTTCAGCTAAAAAGCATCCTGGGCCAGGAGCATTACGGATAAGCAAAGAAGCGTCATCATAGTAAGCCCTATCTCCGTTAATTGCCGAAAGGCCTTCCGCATACAAGAATAAAATATACCGAACTTTAGCTGTTTGTGCCGGAGCAGTTCGGACCAAACTTAGTTGAGTCCACCCGGTATTGCCGCCAATTCCGTTTGTATATTCCGGACCAATTGCCTGTCCATTGCCGTCAATAAATTGTAATTTTATACCGGCTTGAGCATTTGTAAGCGGGTAAATATCCGTACTAACCCAAGCGCTGGCTTCTACTATCTTCCCAGGTAAAACAGCAATATCTTGTGACAATGTTCCATAATAATCTTGAGGATCTACTAAATCAACCTGAATGTCAAAATATGAAGAATAGTTCCCTCCATGAACCGGAGCTTGTGTAATTCCGGCTAAACGATTTAACTGATCCCAATCATTCAATCCGTTTTCAAATCCAACATTCAACAACGATGTTTGAACTTGTTCCGGAATGTAGTTATAGGAAAAGTTAAAATTATCAAAATTAACAATTCCGTTATCAGCTAAAGTTTCACCTAACGGAGCAAACGCAAATCCCAAAACTCTCACTTTGGTTGCCCCCGCTGGAATCGTTCCGGAAACATAAAGCTGCCGCCAATCATTGTTTGCACTAACCTGATCAGTATCTATTGTGTAAGCTTCGCCGCTTTCATCAAAATATTCAAGCGCAATTCCACCCGAAGCATTTGCCAAAGGATTAATTGCCGTCTTAATATAAGCAGCTAAATACACATTTCTTGCCGTCGGAAATGGCGTACCATTTGCATTATAGTAAATATCTTGATAGACAGTAGTGTAATAATCCTGATCCGGAATTTGCGCGAATGTCTTTTTTGCCGAATATGGAATTGAATAAGAATTTATAGAATCTAGCGTCGTCGGTAAACCATAAAGGTCCGTCCATCCTCCTAGCCCACTTCCGTCATCAAAACTAGCGTTGATCAAAGCTGTCCTAAATGCCGGGGGAGGAAGCTGGTCGAATGAACCATAAACATCATCAAAATAAACATTTCCGCCTAAATTTGCTGTTGCGCGAGGGCAA
Source organism: Candidatus Omnitrophota bacterium (assembly GCA_022703565.1). GTDB lineage: Bacteria > Omnitrophota > Gorgyraeia > Zapsychrales > Zapsychraceae > JADFZM01. Next base: position 63,617 of record JAKLDK010000001.1, on the reverse strand, counting down.
CTAACAAAAGGGCTGATGCGAGCCTTTGTTGTTCCAGCTGGTGCGGTTGCAAAAGCATAAAGATATGTCCATCCGGCTTGCCCACCAACAGTATTTGAAGTAACCGATCCCGTCGGAGTAGTACCGTTAAAGAATTCTATTTTCAAGCCAGCAGTTCCCGTCGAAGACGGATTAATCGCGGTCTTCGCCCAAGCTGTTGCGTATAAAGCTTGTCCCGGAACAATTGTAAATTCCTGATAGATTCTCGACCAGAAATCAGAACTTCCCCCGGGAAGCTGAATCGTTGTCTTTGCTGATTTTGCGCCAGTACGATGTTCTTCGGTTACAGCTGTCATCGGATATCCGGTTGCATCTTGTGTCCATCCTGCCATATCGCTTTCAAAGCTTGAATTTAGAAGCAGTGAACTCGGCGGAGTATTGGAGAATGCCAGGCCGTCTATAAAAACATCCCCGTTAACTGTGCCTTGATTGTTATCCGCCCAAGCAAAGGCACTAATTCTAACCTTAGCTGTTCCAGTCGGAGCTACAGCATTTACGTAAAGAAGCGTCCAATCATTGATTCCGTCACGATCAGCCTGAGAAGCCGCACCAATTAACGTACCAGCAGCATCAACAAATTGAACCTTAATACCACCTACCGCAGTCCTTGCAGGATTTATATTTGTCTTAACCCAGCCGGTCAAATAAGCAACATTTCCGGCAGTAAAAGGAATTTCCTGATAAATTTCGGCTAAATAATCATTCGGGCCCGTCGTGTTGCCAATATTATGTTTTGCTGAATAAATTCCAGTATGCGCAGTTGTGCTTGCCACAAAAGGACGGTAAATCCAAGCCCAATCATTAACTCCATTTTCAAAATCAGAATTAATTAATTCCTGCGGTTGCTGCGGCGGAGGAATTGGAGTTGTTGAGACCGCGAAATCATCAATATATACTTTACCGCCAAGAGCGGCGCTATCACCATTTGCGGCCCAAAGATATCCACCAACTTTAATTGTTACGGTACCAACAGGCACTGTTCCTGAAACATAAAGCTGATGCCAATCAGTATTTCCGCCAATTTTTGATTCTAATTTTGAAATTAGAACTCCGCTTGAATTTAAAAATTGAACTATTAATCCGCCAACTGCTGATGAAAGAGGGCTAATCTCGGTTTTTCCCCACGCTGAAGCATAAATCGTACCGCCCACTGGAACCGTCGGAGTTTGATAAATAAATCCCCAATAATCTCCACTCACACTATTAACAGCATCATATGCAGAATAAACTCCGGAATGAGTTTGTGCGGTTGAAGCAATAAAGGGATACGAGCCAACGCCTGTTGTCCATCCGCTTATTTGTGATTCAAAACCTGGGTTTGTAATAAGCCCGCCGCCCGGAGCTTGAATATTATCAATAAATAAATTATCAACACTAACTTTTCCGTTTAAAGCAGCACTATCATCTTCCGCCGCAAAAACAAAAGCACCAGCTCTGATTTTAACAGTTCCCGCCGGAGCTGTTCCGGTAACATAAACTGTATTCCAATTCGTATTGCCAACAACAGATGTTGTAATTGTATTTAAAACATTATTTGAAGCATTTAGAAATTCAACGATAATTCCACCGCTAGCACTTGAACCTGGATCTAGCTGTGTTTTTATTTCAGCGGTCATATAAACCGGATCGCCGGCGGTAAAAGGAGTAATTACCTGATAAATTTCTGCGAAATAATCGCGGTCAGAAACTGTTGTTATTGTGTTTTCCGCAGCATAATTTGGCGCTCTGACAATAGCATAAAACGGATATCCAACTGTTGACCAACCATTTACGCCGTTAGAGAAATCAGCATTTGAAAACATGTTTTGGGCAAAAACATTGGCCGATAAAAGTAAAACTAACCCTAAAACCAATAAAATTACTTTCTTAAACATCTCTTTTCCTCCTAAAATATTGTTTTTTATTTTTTAATCCAAAGAAAGCGTTTTCTTCTGTTGGAATTGAAGTATAACATATAATATATTTATTTGCCAAAGAGATTAAAGCACTCGCTTTAGCACCTATTTTTTGTTTTATAAATTATTTCTAAGACAAAATTACAGTAAATTTACAGCTTGTTTCTTCTTTGAGGATTATGCTGCGGGAAATTCTGATACAATTAGGATCTATCCGCTCAAAATCTATTTTGCTACCGTTTAGTTTGACCTCAGCAATGTTATAATCGCCATAATCCAATTTCTCTTTATTAACAAATTCAACCGTTATTTTCTTTCCGGCAAACTTTGTTGTAATGGATGCAATTCCTTTATCGCCGAATTCTTCTTTGACCAGTTTAGGGTTAATAATCAAATCGCCCTTTTCTCCGCGCATACCAAAGCTCTGTGTTAATTTTGTTAAAACAAACCAACTGGCCGAACCGGTTAAATAATGGTACATCCCACGTCCCAGAGAATCAAAGTATTCCGGAATTCCGGGATAAATTTTACTTCTATCCGTATCCATGCACATTTCGTAAATTGATTTCAATATTTTATAACCTTCATGAGCAAATCCCCGAGAATATAAGCCATAAGCATACATCACATTCATATGGCTAAAAAATGAACCATTTTCTTTTGTCCCATAAGCAAAACCAAAAGCTCGGCCTAAATTTAAATAATGCGTTAATTTGAAATCAGTGTTTAATCTAATCCCGGATAAATTCTTATCTTTAAGCAATTTATCAACACTATCTACGACTTGTTTTATTTCTTCTTCATTCGCGAGCATGCTCATTATCGGAAAAACCTGGCCGGTCAAAGTCATGCGAATGCTTTCATAGACCTTACCCTCAACCCGAGAACCTTTGTTATCATAATAACCATTAAACCAGACGTATTCACGGCCGTCTATTTTAAGCTTTATTTTTTCATTCTTTCGAATATGCTCAAAAACCCAAGTTCCCTTTTTCCTTAAATCGCTTACCAAAGCGCTAATCTTTATTTCCTTTTTTCGCCCGCTCACATAAGGCTCGACCGAATTAAAATACTTCTCAAATAACAATTTCTTCTTTTCCTCAATATTATCGTAATCAATTCCCTCATTTAAAGAATCAAACAAAACAGCCATTTCTTCCGTCAAAGATATGGAATCAATTTTCTTAGCTTTCGCCAAATTCTCAAGCAAATCCGCAATTCTTAAAAGATTTCCGCCATAAAAACTCATAAAAGCAATGCTCTCGCCCCGTTCATATGCCATATCCAATCCGTCATTCCAATCCGCACCTTCCAAACGGGTAATATTATGCTCGCCGACATTAAAGAACTGCACAATATTTTGCAAAATCAAATGCTCGAGGATAGTTGCCTTATAAATCTGTTTATTTTCATCAGTTAAGCGGTTGATATAACGCGGATTCCAACTCTCATCTTTTTTAAGAGTACGCGAAAGCTGCCTATCGCGAAAATATGTCTGTTCTTCAAGCAAGATATCAAAATCACCGGTCTGATCAATATATAAAAGAGTTGTTAAGAAGGGCCAAACTCCATGGTCCATCCAGACCCGGACAATATTATTCCTGTCGGCGATAAATTCCCCCGGCTCTGCGCCAATAATTGTGGCGTTTGTCCCGTCGATTCTAATACCAGCAAAATTATTTATTAATGTTGTGCGGATATTTTCCGGTTCAATTAGAATCAACGAAAGCAAATCCTGCCAAATATCGCGCCAACCGCGTCCGCCTTTGCCATAATCATGGTCGGGCAAAAAAGAACAGCCGAATATTCTCCTTAGTATCGGCTGCAAGCAAACCCAGCGCATCCAGCTATTGAATTCTTTATTACCAGTTTCAAAGGAAATCGCTTTTGATTTATTCAACCAGAAATCCTTGCATACCTCAAGCTCTCGGTCATGCTTCTCAAGCGAATTATATTTCTCAAACACTTGGATTGCTTCTTCTTTATTCCTGGCAATACCGATGATAATAAAATATTCTCTCGATTCATTGGCTAATAATTGTACCGGGTTAAAACAAACAGCTCCCATAGCTTCACGGCCATGTAATTCCTCGCTAGATAAGCTCATAGGAATACTATTTTTTACAATAGCTTCCGGGCTATCCGCTGTTCCGCTATCGCCATAAAACGAATTAACCGTCGGAAAAGTTCCCTTGGGCAGTTCACCAGATTCAGTAGCACCAAAGACATAATAAATACTATCCGCCGCCCGGTGGCCTTCTTCGTTAAAAATCATCGTCGGCTCGACAACAACGCCAATTGAAAGCTGTTCGATTCGGTTTAAAAGAGACGTGACATTTTCGTGGTCATGTTTATTGGCTAATGTCCGGGCAAAAATCGGAATACTGGCCGTAGGGTTAATTTTTATTTTATCTGACGAGATATTGGTAATTTTAACTCGCATTAATTCAACGTTATCATCCGTTACCGGCACAAAATTAACGGCCTCTATCCTTATTCCTTCCTTCGGGAATTTTCTAATCAACTTATGCCAGAGCTGGCCGGCTTCAATCGTAGCATTTTCAATCTCTCCAATTTGAGACAATGACACCGCGCCTTTGTCCGCGACATTAACATAAAAATTCCGCACAGTATTTCGCAAGTCTTCCGTCGATAAAGGCTTGGTCAAGAAATGATTCTTGTCAGTTTTAATATCACCGGAAAGAAGAGGCGTTATCGAAGACTTAAGGCTTTTCGCGCTAGTCCCGCACAAAGGGAAATATAGCGTCCTTAATTGCGTACCTTTTTTGGATACAAAACTAATTCCGTCTGAACGATATGAATAAAGATTATTTTTTACTGGCATAGGCTGTTTGATTTATTATTTAACGAGCTATTCTAGCTTAGAAAAATTATTACCTCAAGACAAAAAACTTTATTAAATAAATAGGGACAGACACTATTTAATAAATGGTGTCTGTCCCTATTTTTTATATTCAAAAAACTATGTGGAACTCATGAATTGCCCGTAAACCCTAGACATATTCATTAAGCTTATTTCGTGGAATTTTAAACCGATATCCCAATACTCATTGCTGCTTGGTTTAGCCCAAACAACTTTGCCTCTTATTGTCATCGGATCTTTGCCATCCATCAAATCAACTTCAACAGTAACATTGTCGTTAAAATAAAAAGGCCCTCGGGCGCTAATATGTGCGCCTTGGGCTGAGGCATCCCTTAAATAAACATTATCTCCAAATTGGTCTAAAGTACCTTTTACCCGGGCAGGATAACTAGCAGGAAATCTCTCAAAAAAACGCTTATCTTCAACCTTATTAGCATCTACCGCCATTAAAATTCTCCCTTAATTTTATCTGTCAAAATACTCTTTAAGCCGAGCCTTAGAACCGCGCAAAACATCCTTAAAATTAATTCCTATCCTAAATCTATCAGAATTCAATACCGGACGAATCCAACAAACCTGGCCAATTACGAAAACAGGATCTTCTTCTGCGCCTAAATTAATTTCAATCGCTATTTCTTTATTTAAAGGAATTTCTTTCTTGGAGATAAAACCTAATCCGCCGCGGCTAAAATCTACTGTCTGAGTCTGATCAAAAACACTGCCTTCTTTTCCGACTACCGGGACAAAGCAACCGACTCGTTCTTCTCTTCTTTTATCTGATACTGTTAGGGTTGGCATTTTTCTTAAAATTCCGTTTTGTCTAAAAATATAATAATTTCTGATATTGCTAGGTTTATTGTATTACTAAATGTTTAAATATCAAATAAAATTCTTTCTTCTTTAATTTTTATTATTCGCTGAAAAAGACTTTTAATCTTTCCCATGGGAGATATATAAGGAAATCTATCCTCAGGATAATTTTTGAAAGCTCCTGACAAATAACACCGTGGCATTGTGTTTCTTTTCAAAGGAACCGCTTTCTTGCATTACAAACATAAAAGTAATAAAAGCAATGCCTCGGGCAAAAATATTAATAAATAAATTAATAACAACAACCAATAACGTATCTCCTTTGTTCGCAATTCTTTATAAAAATACACCTGCAATTTCAATTAAATAAAGGGTATTGCTTACCTAAAAAACCAATGTTATACTAAAAAATATAATAGAAATAATACTTAAAGGAGGGTTGCTTTGGGTTCAATTACTGATACAGTTGTAGTAATTTGTTTATCGATATTTTTTGCAATCGGCGCATTCAAGGGTTTTATTTATAGCCTGATAGGGCCTGTTTCTCTTACAATCGGCGTAATTGCCAGCTTCTTTTATTACTCTAAAACCAACAATATTTTTATAGCCTTAGTTATTAGTATTTTCGCGCCCATTATTTTAAATATTCTCTTTCTGATTTCTTACGGAATGTATAAGAAATATTTAGCTAAAGAAAGTTTTATTTCCTGGTTAAGCCGTTTGGGCGGTGCCATATTCAGCGTTTTATGGTCAGGTGCAATGCTGGGGCTAACATTAGTATTAATCACCTTGATACCTTTAAACAATAATTGGCTGAATATAATTAAGTCCAATATAACACAATCAAGAAGCTATGCTTTTATCGACGCTATGACTGGAGACAAAATAACTTCTGCGACAAAAGACCTAGACACTCTTCTCGTTGCTTTAGAGAATCCGCAAATGCGCGCCAACTTAGAAAAGAATGAAGAAATTAAAGACTTAATAAATGACGAATCATTGCAAAGTTTAATGCAAGACGAAATGACTCGCCAGCAAATAGTCAATAAAGACTTCCCGGCCCTGATGAAAAACGAGAAATTTAAAGCAGTGATGGGAAATAAAGATTTGGCCAAGAAACTTCTTTCTCTGGAAAAGGCGATTATTAGCGGTGAGATGAATTTACCAAAAATAGAAAACGAGCCAGAAGACAGCCCCGAAGAGCCGCAAGAAACCGAAGAAACAAAATAATTTCTTATTTTCCGATACAAAAACGGGAAAATATATTATCTAATAAATCAATATCAATGTTACGCCCGGTAATATTGTCCAAGTAGTTTACCGCCGCCTTAATTTCCTCCGAAACAAACTCCAGAGGCATTTCTCCCTCGAGGGCAACTAAAGCCTGATTTACTGCATTGTCGCTTTTTTGCAGCGATTCAACATGCCTTAAGTTGCTAACATATACTTTATGGCTGTCAATTTCTTCTCCCTGCAAAACCAAAGAAACAATCTTGTTTTGCAGTTGAGAGATATTGGACTTTTTAAGGGCAGATATTTTAACAATTTTATCTTTACCAAATATTTCTTCAATTTTAGAAAGGTTAAACTTTACCGGTAAATCACATTTATTTAAAACAATTAAGAAATTCTTTCCCCGCACTTTTTTGATAATATTTTCATCTTCTTTTGTTAGCTTGCCATTAATATCAAACATGGCCAACAACAAATCAGCAGATTCAATATTCAAATGGCTTCTTTTAATTGCTTCGCGCTCGACAGCATTCCTCGGATTTAAAATTCCGGCGGTATCAATAATCTGAAAAGGGATCCCTTTGATTTGTGCTGTTTCCTCAATAATATCCCGCGTGGTGCCGGGAATGTCAGAGACGATTGCCCGTTGATGCCTTAACAAAACATTTAAAAGCGAAGACTTTCCGACATTCGGCTTGCCACAAATAACAATGCGAACCCCCTCTTTTAAAAGCTGCCCTTGCCGGGAAGTAGCCAAAAGCTCTTCGATTCTGCTTTTAACATCTTTGATTTCTTTTGCTATTTGTGTTTTCTGCTTCTTATCAATTTCTTCCTCGGGAAAGTTTACAAAGGCTTCAATATCCGTATAAGCGCTCAAAAGCTTTTCTCTTAAAGCATCTATTTCCTGAGCCAATTCTCCTTTAAGCTGATTATTGCTTAACCGCAAGAAAGCGTCGCTCTTCGCTTGTATAATATCTAAAACAGCCTCAGCTTGAGTTAAATCAATCCGCCCGTTAAGAAAGGCCCTTTTCGTAAATTCGCCCGGCTCGGCCAACCTAGCGCCATTTCTTACTATCAAATTAAGTATGCTTCTTAATACCGCTGTGCCACCATGGCAACTTATCTCGACGACATTCTCCTTGGTATAGCTGCGAGGTGCGCGCATAATTGTAACCAGAACTTCATCAATTATATTTTCGCCCCCTTTGCCTTTATCAACAATATTGCCCCAATGCACAGTATGCGTTGGAAATTTTGATAATTTTCCTTTCGCAGAAAAATAAACTTTATCCGTAATAGCTACCGCTTCTTTTCCGCTCAAACGGACAATTCCAATCCCGCCTATTCCCGACGGAGTAGAAATTGCCGCAATAGTATCGTCAAAATTTTTATATTTATACATGATAGGTCTTTTTTAAAACTTTCCTTGCTTCCGCCGCAAAATATATTGAACCGGTAATTAGGATCACGTCTTCTTTGGGAGTATTTTCTAAAGCAGTTCTTATGGCCTCACTTAAATCATCCGTTTTCAAAATAAGTTTTTCCTTAAAATATCCTTTTAATTCTTTTAAGCTAAAATCAAGTGCCCGCGGATGATGCGCCTTGGTCACAATAACCCTTTTTACAATATTATTTAAATTCCAGCAAATGCCTTTTACGTCTTTATCGGCTGAAGTACCAAAAACAAGCGTGACTAATTTCCCGGGTAATATTTCCCTGAATGTTTCGCTTAGACTTCGGGCCGATTCTGTTGTGTGCGCCGAATCTAAAACAAACATTCTTTTGCCCCAAACAATTTCATAGCGCAACGGCCAAATAGCCTGCTTTAACCCGACGGGAATGTCTTTTTCTCTAATTTTATATCCTAAAGACTTAAGTTCATCAATAACTCCTACTGCGACACTAGCGTTGCTTATTTGATGCGGGCCTAAAAGTTTTATAACTAGTTTGGAATAATTAGTATTTTGATTTTTATAGCTAAAAGTTTGCTCTTTTAAATCACGCTTAATTAAAGCCGTCTTTATGTTTTTCCCGACAAGCTTCGGCTTAATTTTAAAAAGCTTGCATCGGTTCAAAATTACTCTCAAAGCTTCCTTTTTCTGCGGAGCAATAACGGCTTTCTTCGTCGTTGATTTAATGATTGCCGCTTTTTCTTTTGCAATCATTGATATGTTCTGCCCTAAAATTGATGTATGTTCCAATCCTATTGGAGTTATGGCACAAACAATTGAATTACCGACGTTGGTTGCATCTAGCCTGCCCCCTAGCCCTGTTTCCAGCACAGCGATATCAATTCTTTCCTTGGAAAAATAAACAAAAGCAATTGCAGTTAACATCTCAAAATAAGTCAGCCCCTGCCCGAGCTTTGTTTTAATAAATTTATCTACAATAGGGCTGATGTCATTCAATATTCTTAGCAATCCTTTATTCTGAATTAGTCCGCAAAAAGCATTGTTGTCTGGACACGATCTCTTTTTATCCAAGATCCTAATTCTTTCTTTGTAATCATACAGATGTGGAGATGTAAACAACCCAACTTTGTATCCGGCGGCTGATAAAATATTGGCAATAAAAACAGCGGTCGAACCCTTGCCTTTTGACCCAGCGACATGGACACAATTAAAATTTTGCTGAGGGTTATTGAGCAGATTAAGAAGAGCGCAAATTCTTTCAAAACAAAAATCTTTTCCGGAAAGGCAATGTAATTGCCGTTCAAAATTAACGAAAGAATTTAAATAAGAATCAATTTCCTGAAGCTTCATATAAAAAACTTAATGCTTAAAATGCCTAACTCCGGTAAAAACCATGACCAGTTTCGCTTTGTCCGCGGCCTTTATAACTTCCTCATCAGCAATAGATCCGCCGGTTTGCACAATTACTTTCACCTTGGCTTTTACCGCCAATTGGACATTGTCCATTTTCGGAATAAACGCCTCTGAGACCAAAATAGAATCTTTGGCCAATTTGCCGGCTTTCCTGATTGCGACATTAACACTTTCTACTCTTGACGTGTTTCCGCAACCGATTCCAACAGCCTTTTTATCTTTAACTAAAACAATCGCGTTAGACTTAATATTCTTTATTACCTTCCAGCCAAATAATATATCTTCAATTTGTTTCTTCGTCGGTTTACTCTTAGTCACAGGCTTTAATTCTTTTTGAGTAATAAGTAGCGCGTCTTTTTCCTGCAGCAACATTCCGCCATGCACTCGCTTAAAATCAAAATCCTTATCCGACAAAGAGCTGAAATCAACCTCAACAACCCTTAGATTCTTTTTTCCCTTTAAAACTTCTAAAGCATCCTTATCGAAAGACGGGGCAATTACGCATTCCATGAAACCGCTCTTGAAAATTGCTTGCGCAGTCGGCAAATCAACCTGTTTATTAAATCCAATAATCCCGCCAAACGCTGAAATCGGGTCACAAGCTAAAGCTTTTTTAAAAGCCGAAGCTAAATTCTTATCTTCACAAATCCCAGTAGGATTATTATGTTTAATAACAACCGCGACCGGGTTTTCAAAATCTTTGACACAATCAATGGCAGCATTCAAATCTAAGATATTATTGTAAGACAATTCTTTTCCGTTTAATTGCTTTAAATCAGCCAAACCTTTCTTGCTTTCGAAATCACGGTAGAATGAGGCTTTTTGGTGCGGATTCTCGCCATAGCGCAAATCTTGCACCTTGGCAAATTTAAGCTGAATCTCTTTAGGCAGGCTGGAAAATTCATCCCCGCCTAAACGCTTGCTTAAAAAGCTGGAAATAATTCCGTCATAACGAGCGGTATGCTGAAACGCTTCGACCGACAAATTAAATAAAACCGAGTCAGATAAAAGACCGTTATTTTTATTTAACTCATCTAATGTGCTTTGATAACGCAACGGATTGCAAATAACCGCGACATGTTTAAAATTCTTAGCGGCTGAACGCAACATCGCCGGACCACCGATGTCAATATTTTCAATTGCTTCATCTAAACTTACTTTTTTCTTTTGAATCACACTTTCAAAGGGATACAAATTTACAACCACCATATCAATCAATCCGATGTTTAATTCTTTCAGCTTCGCCATATGCTCCGGATTATCACGTACGGCTAATATTCCGGCATGAACCTTGGGATGTAGTGTTTTAACCCGCCCATCCATCATTTCCGGAAATCCGGTATAGTCAGAAACATCAATAACTTTTATTCCGCTTTCTCGCAATTTGCTGGCTGTACCGCCGGTAGATAAAATCTCTACCCCTAAAGATTGTAAGCCTTGCGCAAATTTAATTATACCTGTTTTATCAGAAACACTGATTAAAGCCCTTTTTACCTTTAGCATAAAATTGCCCTTATTTTGTGGTTATATTCTTCTCGTGGGAAAAACGAATTGAAAAAAATAAGGGAGCCTAAGGCTCCCCGTTAATTATCTGATTTTTTTCTTCATCTTATGACGTTTTTTTTCAGATGGCTTGCTGTAATATCTACGATCTTTTAGTTCCATCATAAAACCGTCTTTCTGACAAGCTTTTTTGAAAATGCGCATTGCCTTTTCAAAATTCATACTGTCCGATATTTTTACTTCTATCATTTAAATTCACCGCCTTTTTCTTTTTATCTTAAATGCGCCAATATTATATTAGGTTTAAACCGAAAGTAAATCTTTTTTATAATGTTCTCTGGCAATAACTTCAATTTTTGCCCAGCTTTTATGCCTTAAAGACGGGATATAATAGCATAGGGATAGTTTTTTTGTCAACGATTTGATTTTAACAATAGGTATGGCTTATATTATATCTAATACTTAAAGCGGGTCGTTATAATGATACTGCTCACCCTTAAAGTTTCTTATAATACAATGCCCTTTTTCATAAGAAACGATATAATTCGGAGCTATGGGAATTTTGCCCCCTCCGCCAGGGCCATCAATTACATAGGTAGGAACGCCATAGCCGGTAGTATGTCCACGAAGGTTTTCCATAATATTAATTCCGGTCGAAACTTTCGTCCTGAAGTGTTTTGAGCCAACAATAGGGTCACATTGATAAATATAATACGGCCTAACCCTAATCTGCAAAAGTTCATGCATTAATTTCTTCATTACCGACGGAGCATCATTAATGCCTTTTAACAAAACTGTTTGGCTTCCTAAAGGAATCCCGTTATCAGCCAACATTTCACAGGCATATTTAACACGCTTGGTAATTTCTTTATAATGATTAAAATGAATGCTCATCCAAATCGGAGAATATTTCTTAAGCATCTTAACTAAATCTTCCGTGATTCTCTGCGGCAAAGTAACCGGCACTCGAGTACCGATTCTAACCATTTCAACATGCGGAATTTCTTTGATATTTTTAATGATATCTTCCAATACTTCATCGCTTAATAAAAGAGGATCTCCGCCGGAAATTAAGACATCGCGGATATTTTTGTTTGCGCGTATATAATCATAAGCTTTTTTATATGTTTTGGGGCCAAGCTTTCTTTTTCCTTCGCCAACAATTCTGGAGCGGGTACAATGACGGCAATATGTCGCACACATTTCACTAACCAGGAATAAAACACGGTCCGGATAACGGTGCACCAATCCCTCTACGGGAGAATCTTTTTCTTCTCCGCAAGGGTCAATCATTTCATCCTCGGCCACTTGTAACTCCGCACCTCGGGGGACACATTGCAATCGAACCGGACAATTAGGGTTTTTAGGATCCATGAGTGATGCAAAATATGGGGTAATCGCCATGTTAAGCTTTTTACCGCAGCCTTCTATCCCGGCTTTTTCTTCATCGACCAAGCCAACTATTTTAGAAAGCTGTTCTTCGGTCGTAATTCTATTTCTAAGTTGCCAACGCCAATCTTCCCAATCAAGCGCTGTTGCTTCTTCGTAAAAATCAATAAAACGGGATTCTTTTCTGGTAAGGTTTATTGTGTTTCTTTCTGCGGGGATGCTTTCCTGAGTTTTATTATTAAATCCTTTTAACGGGCCCATTATTCTCCTATAAAATATTGTAACGCTTTAAAGCATTATCTAAAATCTTGTTCACAATATCATTATATGTCAAGCCGATTGTCGGCGGGAAAATACCAAAAGTATCTTCCGGAATTAAGCATGGCAAAGGATTTATTTCCAAAACGTAAGGATTGTTTTTTTCATCAATCCTAAAATCAACTCTGCCAAAATCTCTGCATCCAACACAATTATAGACTCTTAATGCAATTTCTTGTAGTTGTTTTTCTAATTTTTTTGATATTTTTGCAGGACAAACATAAGTTAAAGTTGCGGCTTGCACGCTTAATCTTTCAAAAGAATAGAATTTGTCGCCGAGCTCAACGCTATTGTCCATGCAGACTTGAACAACCGGCATCGCTTCCGGATTATCATTACCCATAACCGGAACAGTTACCTCCGTACCGCGGATAAATTCCTCAACTAATGCCACCTGATGATAATTTTCATTAATATATTTTACACGAGCCTTTAAAGCCTCCAAACTCTCGACTCGGGCATTTTTATCAATACCTTTTGACGAGCCTTCGTGTTTTGTTTTTACAATCAACGGATATCCAATTGTATTTAATTTCTTCAAATCTTCTTTTCCTGTAGCCGCAAAAAACTTAGGAGTGGGAATTCCTTCAGAAATAAACATTTTTTTCGCTACAATCTTATCCAGCGTCAACCCCAGCGTTAAAGCGTCTGCTCCGACAAAAGGAATGTCATACATCTCTAAAATATTCGGGACTTGCGACTCACGGTTGCGCCCACGATGCCCTTCGGCGATATTAAAAACAATATCGACTCCCAAATCATTTATTTGCTTTAAAAGATTAAAGGCATTTCCGAGGCGTTTTACTTTATGCCCGCTGGAAATCAATGCTTTTTCGATAGCATCGATTGTTTTGGGCTGGTCTAATTCGGCATTGGCATCCTTAGGATCGCCCTCTTTAAACTTCCAGTCCTCTTTTAAATCATATGTTATTCCAACTATTTTTCCCATTTCTGACCTTTTATAAAGCAAAAAAGAAATAAAAAAAGGAGCCCCAAAAATCTATGGTTACTGGCTCCTTGAAATTAAAATCTCATTTTATTCTCTTCTTTCTTCCTTTCTTTGCGACAAATTATTTTAACTTACAAATTTAATATTTATATTGTGATACATTTTTATCACAATTAAATTAATAATGCAAATTTTTTTATTGTTTTTTATAAAATTACGCGTTTAACCTTGAGTCAGCGTGAAGAAAACCATGGCAAGAGTTAATATAATTACGAGCCATACCGTAATCCAAGTTATAATATTCATCCGGCGGGAATTAACAAAATCACCCATTATCTCTTTATTATTTATTAGCCGAGCCATATAAATTAAAATAACAGGCAAAAGAACACCGTTTCCTACTTGCGAAAAATACATAACCTTAAGTAAAGGAAAATTAGGAATTAGAATTACGCTCGCACCAATTACAATCATTATCGTATACAGCCAAAAGAAATGCGGAGCTTCATTAAACCTTTTATCAATCCCAGTATCCCAGCCCATACCTTCGCAAATGCTGTAAGAAGTTGACAACGGTAAAACGGATGCGGCGAATATTGAAGCATTGAAAAGACCATAAGCGAAAAGCCAACTGGCATATTTCCCAGCCAAAGGTTTTAAGGCCAAAGCGGCATCAGCCGCAGATTCAATTTTTATTCCCGAATTAAACAATGTCGCCGCACAAGAAAGAACAATAAAAAACGCAACTAACGGTGCGATTATTCCGCCCTCAATAACATCCAGTTTCGTATTTTTGTATTCTTCGGCGGTAACGCCTTTTTCCACAACGGAAGATTGCAGATAAAACTGCATCCAGGGGGCTATCGTTGTTCCAACGAGCCCGACCAACATCACAAGATAAGCGACATTCCAATCAATTGTCGGCGAGACTGACTGGTGAATAACATTATTCCAGTCGGGCTTGGCTAAAAATCCGGAAATAATATAGGCAACATAAAAAAGGCAGGCAAACAAAAATATTTTTTCAACCGACTTATAATTTCCTTTAACAATTAAAATCCACACCAAAAACGCCGAGATAGGAACAGAAAACCATCGGCTGACATTAAATATTTCCAAACTTATAGCTATTCCGGCAAACTCAGCCATTACGTTCGACAAATTAACAAAAAACAAAACAACCATGAGATAAAACGTTACCTTCACCCCGTAATTCTCGCGAATAAGATCAGCCAATCCTTTCCCTGTGGCAACTGCCATTCGAGCGCACATCTCCTGCACGATAATTAACGCGATTGTAATCGGCAGAATAGACCACACCAAAGAATATCCAAAATGGGCTCCGGCCAAAGAATAGGTAGCGATACCGCCGGCATCATTATCAACATTAGCCGTAATTACCCCAGGGCCCATAACAGCAAAAAAGAAAAATAGGTTCCTAAATATTTTTGAACTTTTAATTTTATTTAATATGTTTTTGAACATTTTTATAATTGATCTTTGTATTTCTTCCAAGCCAAAGAAATCAGCTCTTCCATAACATCGTCGGTAGTTATAACCCCTTGTAAAATATTGTTTTCATCAACAACCGGGATTGATATAAACTTATATTTTTCTATCAACAACGCTATTTCCTCAATCGTATCTTCGGTCTTAACCGAAACATTAGAATTAAGGCAAGTGCTGCTCAGTGACGATTGCGGGTCAGAATTAATAAACCTGCGGAGAATTGTCGTCCCAACAAGCCTACTCTGTTCATCCACCAAATATATACTATTTATATTTCCCGGAAATTTACTCTGGTCGGCATTCTCTTTTATTTTATCTAGTGCGTCTTTAACCAATGCATTTTGCGGTAAAGATAAATATTCGGTCGTCATTAACCCGCCGGCAGTATTTTGTTCAAAGCCCAAAAGCTTATGTAGCTTTTTTGAAGATTGGGAATGCATTAATCGCATTAAATTTGTAGATTTATCTCGCGAGATACTGTGCAAAAGGTCAGTTGCTTCATCCGAAGGGATATTTTCCAAAAGGCTGCTCGCTTCCCGGTCATCAAGCTGGTCAATCAACTCTTCTTTCTCCTGTATCGACATATCCGCGAAAACAACCCGCTGCATTTCCACACTAAAAGTTTTAAATAAAGCCAATTTCTCAAAAATATCCAGCTCTTCCATAATATCCGCGAGTTCAGCAACCGGTATGCGCGCTAATTTCTGACGGGCAATATCAGTTTGTAAAAGATTCTTTTTGGGGCCAATATGAATCGGATGGGTGTTTTTCCAAGAAATCAATTTTTCTTGCTTAAAATAATTAGTATTGGGAATAAAGAATTCGACGACACCTCTGACTACATTAGTCCACCCCAGACGGCGGATTATTCCTTTTGTCCCCACATCAACATGCGCCAAGTATAATATATTCTCAACAATCAACAAATGAACATCATTAACCCGGACTACCTTATGGCCGTCAGTATCAACCACTTGTTGATCCAGGATATCCCGGGAGAGAGAAAAATCACAACGAATTTGTTTTTTCACAAACTTTAAATCAGCCGTTTTTATCTTTAGCTTTATTTTACCTTCATAATACGGCTCAACAACCTCAATCGGGACATTAACATATTCTTTAAACAAAAATCCCCGCCGGACAACAACACCTATCGTGCGGGGGAAAATTTCCTCGGTAATGTGCATTGACAAATCATGGATTTGCCCTAAATACATTCCCTTGGAATCATAAACCTTATAGTCAAGTAATTCTGAAAAATAAATAAAGAATTTCATAAAAAATACTCTATCGGCTATTTATAACGCCTTCTTTTTTGCAATATTTTTCAATAAGACATTTTGAACAAAAAGGTGAAATAGGCCGGCAAATATTCTGTCCCCATACCACTAAGAGCGCATTATACTCAATCCAATACTGCTCTGCCAATTGTTTTCTTAATATATTCTCTGTCTCATTAGGAGTTTTTGTCTTAACATAGCCCATCCGGTTAGAAATCCTATGTACGTGAGTGTCGACGCAAATGCCGAGCTTGTTAAAGCCTTCGGTCAAAACCAAGTTGGCCGTCTTTCTTCCCACTCCTTTTAAAGTAAGCAATTTATCCAAGTCATCCGGAACTTTTCCGCCAAAATCATGGACAATGCTCTGGCTGATACTTAAAATATTTCTCGTTTTAACGCGAAAAAATCCAACCGGATAAATAGCCTTCTCAATTCTTTCAGCAGATAAGGTTAACATAGCTCTAGGGTCTTTTGCCAAATTAAACAATCTCATCGAAGCCGGAATGGTTGTTTCGTCTTTGGTCCGCAAACTCAAAATACATGAAATCAAAACCAAATAAGGATCACGATATTTTCTCCCGACCATAGTTACCGACGGATCCTCAAATCGTTCAATCCCTTTTCTTAAAAGCTTTATCACGACACCAATGTTTTTATTTGTAACAGCCATATCAAACCTTAAAATATAACTTCTTCGGAATTCCTATATCTGCAATTATTACTTTTCCGGTATATTGCCTCCCGGAATTAATATAGAACCCTTTTTTGGCACAAGAAAAGGTTATTGTTCTATCAGCCTTCACGCAAGCGCCCCATAGCTTTCCGGTTGTCGCATCTAATCCCGAAGGAACATCAATCGAAATAACTTTCTTTTTCGATTTGTTTATCAAATTAATAATACTTTTAAATGGCTCGCCAACCTCTCGATTTAATCCCACGCCAAATATCGCATCAACAATAACATCGGCTTTCTTTAATTTTTCGAGCACAAAACGGGCGGCCGAATCAATTGCAAATGTTTTATAACCTAACTTCTTTAATATCCTATAATTTGTTGCCGCATCACTTTTTAGGTCTTTTACTTTCCCAATTACAAAACAGTCCGCCTTAATATCTTTTTCCCCTAAATACCGGGCAGCAACAAAACCATCCCCGCCATTATTTCCTACACCACAAAAAACACAAACATTTTTTACTTTCTTCGCTAGGTTAAACATTTCTTCTGCAACTTTTCTACCAGCATTTTCCATTAACACAATTGAGGGGATACTGCATTTCTCCATCGCTATTTCGTCCAGCTTCTTTATTTGCCTTGCAGATAAGATTCGTGCCATATTTTTTTTCGCGCAATTTAGATGTTTTTCGTTCTTTAAAGAGAGTATCCGGAATCTTTTAACATATACGTATCATCACGCCACTTTTCATGAACCTTCACATAAATTTCCAGAAAAACCTTGGAATCTAAAAGCTCTTCTAATTCCACTCGGGCTTGCGTTCCGATTTTCTTTAACATCTGGCCGTTTTTGCCAATAACAATTTCTTTCTGGTTCGCCCTTTCAACCAAAACCAAAGCCTTAACAAAAAGCGTCTTTTTTTTACGCGGCTGCACCTGCTCAATTAAAACGCCCAGAGAATGCGGAACTTCCTCTCGCAATTCTTGAAATAGCTTTTCGCGGATAATATCGGCCATAACCATTTTTTGCGGAACATCACAAACAATATCTTCCGGATACAGTAATGGACCCTCGGGCAAATGGCTAAAAATAACATCCAACAAAGTATCAAGATTTCGTTTCTTCTCGCCGGATATAATAATTAATGAGAACTTCTTCATTTCCTGAACAATCATACCTTTGGCCTCTTCCCACATCGAAATATAATCTGTAATTCTATCTTGTCCTAAATCAACCTTATTCAAAGCTAAAATTACCGGTTTCTTGACCTCTTTTACTTTTTCTAAAATCCGCATTTCTTCATCCCCGATACGGCGGCTAACATCAACCAGATAAATAATACAATCCGCATCATCCAAGGTAGACATAGAGGCCTTGTTCATAAATTTATCGAGATTATCCCGTGAACTATGCACCCCCGGGGTATCAATAAAAACAATTTGCCCGCGCTCATCAGTATAAATCCCGCGCACTTGATTTCGGGTTGTTTGCGGGACTTTAGATACAATCGCTACTTTTTCACCTAGAATATTATTTAATAAAGTCGATTTCCCGGAATTAGGCCTCCCGACGATAGCTACAACTCCGGAGCGTGTTTTAATAGTTTCTTTTTTTCCCATTATTTTTCCTTTATTTAGGCGAAATAAATTTTATCAATTTGTTTAGACGAGCCTTAACGTCCTTTGGGCTCAACCGTGCTGTCCGTTCCATTCCGAAGCCTTCAACATTAAAAGAAGAGAACGTGGTCGCATAAAGAGTTGCTTCTTTTAATATTTTTTCATTTATCTTCCCGGCTTTACTTAAATACCCCATTACTCCACCGGCAAAAGTATCTCCGGCTCCGGTTGGGTCAATAACCCGCTCGACATGATAGGCCGGAAAAGAAAATAAAGTTTTATTCCCACAAACCAAAACACCATGTTCGCCTTTTTTAAGAATAATATATTTAGGCCCCAGCTTTCTTAATGCATTTATAGCTTTTATGCAATTGTGCTCATTGGTCAATTGGCAAGCTTCTCCGTCGTTAACAAAAAATATATCAACTTTTTTGATTAATTTCATCAGAGTCGGACGGTTATTGGCAATCCACAAATTCATGCTGTCTAACCCGACCATTTTCGGATTTTTCATTTCGCTTAAAAAAGCTAACTGGCTTTCCGGGTCCAGATTCGCTAAAAAAACATTTGGCATATTTTTTTGCACTAAAGTTAATTTGGGCTTGTACTCGGTAATAACCCCCAGCTCGGTCTTTAACGTAATTGCGTGATTATAATCACCTTTTTTATATTCGCCATGCCAGCAAAACGTTTTACCTTCTTTTCTGACTACCGCCGAGATATCAATCTTTTTATCCGCAAATAACTTAAAATGTTCTTTTGGAAAATCCGTCCCAACAATACCGGCTAAACTTACTTTAGTAAAAAATCTAGCGCTCATCGCAAAGTGCGCGGCTGACCCGCCTAAAAGATTTCTTTTGTCGATAGAATCAACTTTTATGTTATCAATAGCAATTGTTCCCAACGCAATTATACTCATCTTTTCCTCTCCTGATTATTAGAAATTATTCTCCGATAATTTTTATTAATACCCGTTTCTTGCGGCGGCCGTCAAATTCACCGTAAAATATCTGTTAATGAGGCCATGATTTATGGAGCGGTAACGAACATAAATCATTTGGCCGAATTAATCCCGACCGAAGCACAAGCGAGCGTCGGGACCACCACAATCTATTCGCCAATAATCTTAATTAGAACCCTCTTTTTCCTCCGTCCGTCGAATTCACCATAAAATATCTGCTCCCACGGCCCGAAGTCAAGTTTTCCGTCGGTTATCGCCACCACAACTTCCCGCCCCATAACCTGCCTTTTCATATGAGCATCGGCATTGTCTTCTCCGGTATTATGCCGGTATTTTGACACCGGCTCGTGCGGGGCTAATTTCTCTAGCCATTCATCATAATCATGAATCAAGCCGTCTTCATCATCATTAATATAAACACTCGCCGTTATGTGCATCGCGTTGACCAAACATAAACCTTCTTTGATTTTACTTTTTTGTAAAGCCTTCTCAACCTGAGAGGTAATATTAATATAATCCCGCCGATGAGGTGTCTCAAAAACTAACTCTTCCCGATATGACTTCATCTCTGTCCTTTTGATATCAACATCATTTTAATTTTGCTCTAACGAGAGCGGATTGAAATCTTTTATCGCCATTACCATATAAGCTGTTCCGGCAATCGAGCAAGTATTATTCCCGTTGGGAGTATTCCAACCATGCCCGGTATCAGCATTTTCCTTGGTCGCATAAGGAAGGCATCCTTCGCCACGACCCGTCGGCGACGCACTAGAAATAACTATTTTATTTAATTCATTTAAATAAATATTTGCTTTTTGGGCATAATATTCTGCTTTTAAATCATCTCCGTTTTTCTTAAAATAACGGCTCAGCATCCTAAATGACACAATCATTTGCGATGTCCATTCCGGAGAAACAAGCCCGCCACGGGGCATATTCGCCACTTTTGAGAAATCAAAACCTTTAACATTCACAACTATTCCGCTGGGCCGGACATAATTCGTCGCAACACTGCAATTCTCCTCGGCAAACTTCATTATCTCTTCCGGGTCCATTCCCATATCTTTCAACTCCTGCGGGCCCAATGAAGCCAAAGCCCAGGCAAAAGTATCGGTTGCAATTGTGGCATCGCCTCGGCCTCGATTTATAGGCGGTGAGCTGTAATCTCTGTCATGCGGAACCATGGCATGATTGTTAAGCCAGGACTTTATTTTATCCCGGGCAATTCCGTATTTCTCTTCTTCTGTTTCATTATAAAGCATATTTAAAAAAGCATACGCGTCTAAATTATGCTCGGTTGAAAACCAAAAAACAGTTGGGCCACCTTTAAGCCCACCTTCGGGATCACCCTCTTGAATTTCAATAAGCCAATCGGCAATTCTTTTCGCTAAATCAAGGTAATAGTAATCCGATGTTTTTTTCACATACTGCAAGGCTGCAATCCCCAGCCAAATATTCGGCCCGCAATGAACGGTAAATTCCGAGATATCGCCAGAATCGTAAAAGAACGCATTATTAAATCCGTTAAAATCGTTGGTTAATTCACGCGTAAAGAAATTCAAAATATCCCGAGCACTTTTGGTATCATCATAAAGTAGAAAGACGCAAACCGCCAAAGCTTGGTCATAAATAAAGGACCAGTCTTTAACAATCTTATCTTTACCTTCAAAGCTCAAGACCAATCCCGTCGTATAACTTTGGTGATTTTTTAACCACAAATACATTTTTTGCGAAATTGTTTTTTGCAAGCCCTGCTTTTTCCTATCCAGGATATCCATGCTATCTGCCTGCTGATTTAATCTTTTTACTAAATCTTCATATTCATTCTCTAATCTTTTCTTGCTGGTTAAATCGCTTTCGCTTACCGACTGTAACTCTTTTTCTTTGTCTAAAGCTTGCTTTTGTGTCACCTCGTAACTCTGGGCCATCCGGCCCGTCTTCTCCTCTAGATTAACCAAGGCTGATACTATCATCTTATTTTCGTACCGCAATTTTTGATTATATAAGAAACTGGCAGATAAACTAATCACCAATATTATTCCTAATAAAAATGACGCTCGAGCCGCATATTTATGCACTTTGGCATGCCAAACAACTTTTCTTAAATCCCGTGGAGAAATTTCTTCAAACTTTAACCCGAAGAAATACTTTTTTGTATCGTGTACTATATCACACCTGCTCCATATAAGCTTAGCACTTGCTTCAATCGGAGCTTGCCTTAGAGGAATGCTAAGCCGGATATCAACATAATTTTCAGCCGCATTTAATAATTTCTCAGTAATATTATCAACCGCATTTGTTTCAACGCAGATTCCACCGTTACTGACATTACAGGTATATCCCTGCTGCCAATTCATCTCGTTTTTCTTTTTATCAGGAAGAATTATACGAAAAGCTACCGGAAAGACACTGGAAAGGCGGATATATTGTCTTTTCTCGTCATAAATACCTTTGGCCACAAATTTTACGCTAACATCTTCGGATTTGGAAATAGAACTCATGTCTTCTTTTGCTTAACAGTTCTTTTTTTCTTCAAGGAAAGGAAGTATTGGACAAATCGTTCGTCTTTTTGTAAATTACCCAAATCTTCGTCTTTTGAAAGGAATTCAAAATCATCATAACCTATTTTAATCGCCTCTTTTATAACCAAAAGCGCTTTATCAACCTCGTTTAATAACGAATAGCTGCAGCCCAAATTATACAAAACAATCGGATCATCCGGACAAAGCGACGCTAATTTCTGGTCGATTGTAAGGCCTTTTAAATACAAGCCTTTTTTAGTATACAAATCACCTAAAGCTATTAGGGCCTCAGTAAAATTCGGGCTAAATGAAATTATTTTCTCATAAAAACTAATTTCAAAGTCCATGTTTTTTAATTCAATGTCGTTTTGCATAATAATTATTTCTTGGAATCAAGGTATTTCTTTATTCTCACGGCTACTTCCTTTAAATTATCATAACTCGCAGCATAAGCCATGCGGACATATCCGTCATAAGCTGCCCCGAAAGCAGTACCCGGAACTACCGCGACCTTTTGACTTAACAATAGATTTTTAGCAAAATCAACTGAACTTTCTTTCGTTGATTTAATCGACGGGAAGACATAAAAAGCGCCTTGCGGCATATGGCATTTTAACCCAAGGCCATTTAAAGCATCGACGATGAATTCCCGCCTTCTTCTATATTCTCTTTTCATTTCCTGAACACTTTTATACCCGTTTTTCAAAGCCTCCATTGCCGCCATCTGTGCTGTTATCGGAACACAGAGCATTGTATATTGATGAATTTTAGTCATCGCTGAAATAACTTTCTTGGGGCCACAAACATAACCAATACGAAAACCAGTCATCGCGTAAGCCTTGGAAAAACCATTCATATAGACAGTATGCTCTTTCATTCCCTTAAGCGAAGGAAATGGTGTATGCGAAAAATCATAAGTAAGCTCGTCATAAACTTCGTCGGTAATAATGAACATGTTATATTTCTTAATTATTTTCGCAATATCTTCCAATTCTGTTTTGGTATAAGAAACACCCGTCGGATTTGCAGGATAATTCAGCAACAAACCTTTAACTCCCTTTTTCGCTTCTTTAGAAATCATTTGCGGAGTTAATTTAAAACCATTGGGAGATTCTGTTTCAATCCTAACCGCTTTACCATATGCCAAATCAACATCGGCCGTATAAGCAACATAAGCAGGCTCAGGAATTATAACCTTGTCGCCTGGGTTAATTAAAGCGCGCATTGCTAAATCTAATGCTTCGCTCACCCCCACCGTGATTAGAATTTCTTCTTCCGGGTCATATCTTACCCCATAACGATTTTCCAAGAACAATGCGATTTGTTTTCTTAGCTCAATCATCCCTTTATTCGAGGTATAAGAGGTATACCCTTGCTCGAGCGAAAAAATAGCTTTTTCCCGGATATTCCAGGGCGTAACAAAATCCGGCTCACCCACGCCCAAAGAAATAACGTCCTTCATTCCCAAAACCAAATCAAAGAATGCGCGGATTCCTGAGGGAGCTAACTGTTCAACTTTTTTTGATAATTTAATTTCCATTTTTAAAATGAGATATTTAATCGTTTACTTTGTGTGCTTCTTTTAAATATTTGTCCGTCCTCTTTATATTTCTTGAGTAAGAAATGCGTCGCGGTACTTCTAACATTTTGCATTGGAGCTAATTTTGAGGAAATAAATTCCGAAACATCTTGCAGGCTACTTCCTTCAACAACAACCAATAAATCATACGTTCCGGAAACCAAATAACAGCTGGACACTTCCGGAAAACTATAAATCCTCTCCGAGATATAATCAAAACCTACGTCTTTTTGCGGAAGAATACTGACCTCAATTAAAGCCCTGACCCGCTCTTTTTCTTCCTTTAGCATTCCTTGATTGATAATCGCCTTATACTTTACGATAGTCCCGTTCTTTTCATAATTTTTTATTGCCTTCTTAACATCATTAACATTTCTTTTAGTCAATTTAGCAATTTCTGCCGGTGTAATTCTTGCGTCGTTCGATAGGACTTCTAAAATTTCATCCATAGCAATCTCCTTTAAAAATTAGGAATATAAATTAATACTTATATTATTAGATAACAATTGTATCTTATTTTACCTTAAAAAGCCAAAATAATTTAGGGATACATCTTGCGATATATCCCTGTAACCTTACCATAATGCCCATACCAAGATTATTTTGACTCGTCAATTTTCTTCTGCGCAGCTTCTATCTCTTGGCGTAATTTTTGATTTTCTTTATCAATATTGATAAATTCTTGGGTATAGTCATTGATTTGCTTTTGATTAACGATTGAAGCTTTAACCATTTGATTTATACCCTTATATTGTTTTTCTAAATCTTTAATTAAATTCTCTAAAATCAGTTTCTGCTCTTTTACTTTTTCTAAATCATAATCTAGTGACTTCGCAATATAATTCTTTTTATCCTCAAATAATTTATTCTCACGCTCAAAATAACCAATCTCGCGCTTCTTTTCTTCAATTTGCGCTTCTAACCTTTTGTTGATTATTTTATATTCGCTTAACTGTTGCGGAGAAACATCCGCTTTCTTTTCCATCTCGCTAATTTGCTTTTTTAATGCCTCCGCCTGGGATAAATTATCCTGCAAAATCTTATTTAAAGCAGTTAATTCCTCTTTCCGCTTATCCAGATTTTCTTTACAAGTCAACGAAGCCATTTTTACTTCTAATTCCAATTGCCTTTTCTGATACTGTAAATCAGCCAATTTTAATTCCCAAAGCTTACTAACGCTATCAGAATCGATCGCCTTGAGATTTAAGGCATTTTTCTGGCTTTCCTGCAAAAGCAGCTCGGTTTCAACCTGATCGTACGTAGTAGGCACGATGGTTTCACCGGAAGCATTTTTCAACCCAAAATCATTCTTAATCCGCCCTAGATTCTCCGTTTCATCTTTTATTGCTTTATCTAAGTTTTCTATTTCTTCCTTAAGCCATTTATATTGCACTTCTAATGTTTGGTTCTCCTGCAGCAATTCACCGACTTGAATTTTCATCATGCTAAAATCTTCTAATCCAACAGGGCTTGAGTCAACCGCTAAACTCTGCTCTCTTAGCAATAAATCGGTGTTTGTTTCTTGAGAAAAAATTAAAGATGGAGAAATTACGATGAGAAGGAATATTATTAATAAAAGTATTAATTTGGAATTCATAATAAATTAATTATACAAAGAAGTCCTGTTAACGGCAATCCTATATTTGTTTAATTATAAAACAGAACAGCATGGCATTTCGTCCCATTAAAGCCAAGAAAGTTCTTTTCACTTAACCCGCTTTTACCTGAATTATCCTATCCAGCCTAAAACTTCTCTCTTCATTGCGCAAGTGGCAAAAACCGATCATTGCCTTTTCTCTACCCGAACCACAAATATCGAGCGGCTTTACCTTTCGAACAGTTGCTCCGTTGGTTGTACCAAAATATATAATTTCAACATCAAAATTTGACTTAATCGCTTTATTAATAATTTCTTCTTTTTCTTTTTTACGCTGCCGAATGGTTTTTTGCGTGCCAAACAAGTTTATTATCTGCGCTAAAGATTCGATATTCTTCTCTTTCGCGATTTCCAATAATCGGAAAAAGATATCTTTAGTCATAACAACATCGGCCATAGCCCGATGTTTCTGCGCGTCGTTGATTCCCAAGAATGACGCAACATGAGACAAAGAATACCGCCCCAATTGCGGCAATATCCCGCGAGATAATTTGACTGTATCGATTGTATGCTCCTCTAAAATAAATTCTTTTTTGGCATGAGCGAATTCGGCTTTTAAAAAGTTCAAATCAAATCTTAGATTATGCCCAACCAAGCACGCTCCGCGCAATCCCTTGAGAATTCTATTTATTACGTCGCCGGCCTGTGGCGAAGAAGACACCATCGTATCCGTTATTCCGTTAACTAAAGAAGCTTGCCAAGAAATCGGACGCATTGGGTTTATTAGCGTTTCAAACCGTTCTATTTCCTTCTTCCCGAGCGTACGGATAAACGCAAACTCAACCACTCTATCTCCAAAATCCGGCGCTAAACCAGTTGTTTCCACATCGAAAAAGAAGAATTCTGTTTCATTAACCCCTGTCATTAACATTTACTTTCTGTCATGTTATAGGCCGGCAATAATTTTACCGGGTGAAAAGACATCTTAACTTTTTTAATATTATCCATCCCAAAATCATCCATCGCATTAATATATTTATATTTTTTGCCTAACAATTGGCAAGTGCTAGAAAATATGAATGTCGCCAATCCGTTTATCTTCAGATTTGTGACCTCAAGCAAAATACAAAACATATCTTTATTTATTTCATATCCGAAAGTATAGCCTTCAATTCTCCCGGCAATCAACACCACCCGGGAAAACATATTAAGCTCCTGGTGATAATCGAAAACAAGCGAATGTACTTTTTCATTCTCATCAATCATTTGTTGATATACTCCGTCGGAATAGCTACTCTTTCTTCCCCTTGCCCACTTTTGATACAAGGCCAAACACTCGCCCCTCATCGAATCCTCATAACTCGCAAGCTCATAATTATTATTTTTAACAAATTGATTACATGAAGAGCGTTTCGACTTATAAGCATTCCCTTTCAAATCGGCAATATCGCTGGAAAGATAAATGTAGTCTTCACTCTTTTTATAAATCTTATATTGATTTACATCAAATAGCGTTGTGTCTGCAAAATTCTCAATTCGGCTAACACCACTATTCTTATTATTCTTTCTCATCCGCTCAAAAGAAACTTCGACCGCTTTTGGGCTGATAGAATTACCCAAAGGCGGCAAATATAAGAATTCGCCGACAATATTCTTCGCAAAAACACATAAATTCCCGTCGAGTTCTCTAACATCAAAAGCAAAATAGTCCTGCCATATAAAAATATTAACAAAAGAAAAAGCAGCTAAGCTATGCTCGTGCTTCTTTAAATATTTCTCAACCAACGCCTTTTCTTTTAAAATATCTTTTGGCATCTATTCGATTTCAAATAACACTTCTAATTCGTTTCTGTAGTTGACATATTCACCGAAGAGGTGTCGGTTCTGAGAAACAAAAATTTTTATACTTTTACCATTCATATACTTTTTTATTTCGCAAACAGCCTTTTTAAATTCTTCAGAATTATGTTTAGAAGAAACATACGGGCACATTTTATGCACAGATAAAAATCGCCTATTCTTTTCTTTTAGCAAAACAAACGGATAAAGCCGGCAGTCAAAAGGCCGATTCGGATAAATGGAACATTTGTTATTTGTTTCACGGAAGAAAACACATTGCGCTTGATTGTTTTTGTCAATAGTCCTTAAACAAAATTCTTCGCCAATATCGTTCCTTATGCTATCCGTCAGTTCTTCTTTGCCAACTTTCGGACGCCATACACTTTTATCGTCCGAGAATCGGCAGCAGCCGTCACATTGAAGGCAAGCCTCCGATGTTACAAATTCCGGAAAATCTTTATACATTTTCTTCTCCGATAAATTGTAATGAAAATTTATGGGCTGGACTGGACAAAGATAAGGCCTCGCTTAAAACAACCATGATTTATTTGGCAATACTACCTAAGGTAACCTTTTTATCCGGCTGCAAAA
Organism: Candidatus Omnitrophota bacterium; assembly: GCA_022703565.1. GTDB lineage: Bacteria > Omnitrophota > Gorgyraeia > Zapsychrales > Zapsychraceae > JADFZM01. The sequence continues at coordinate 35,604 of JAKLDK010000001.1, read as the reverse complement.
CACAAATGCCATTCTCATCAGACGCCGCTAAAATCATTCCTTGCGATTCTTCGCCTCTAATTACAGCCGGGTCCAAATTGCTGACCAAAACAACTTGGCGACCAACTAAATCTTCCGGCTTATAAGACTTTTTTATGCCGGCGACTACTTGCCTTATTTCTTTTCCCGTATCAACTTTTACCACAAAAAGCTTATCGGCATTGGGATGGTCTTTAACTTCCTTTACCTCTCCGATCACAAGCTCTATTTTTCTAAAATCATCAATTGTTGCCATTTCCTGTTCCTTTCCTAAGAAATTAATTAATCTTAAAATTTAATTAATTATAGTCAATAGCATTATATAATACAACTAATACATATGTAGATATTAAATCCATGAAAACTCTCAAAAGAATTAACTTAAAAACATTCTTCTTTATTTTGGTTATTGCTGTCGGATGTGCAGTATATCTGCCGCAAACCGAGCAACAACAAATTCTTTCAACCGGAGATCACGGACGCGATCTGTACGCTTTTGAACAAACCTTACACGGCGCCAAGGCTTATCAAGATTATTGGTGGGTATACGGCCCCTTGATGCCTTATTACTACAGCATGTTTTTTAAGCTTTTTGGAATAAAAATATCGAGCATTTTGTTAGGACAAACAATTTTAGTTATCGCTTCTGGTGTTCTTATCTTTCTTAGCTTACAACTTGTTACTAGCTCAATCATTGGATTTTTCGCCGCATGCTGGTTTTATCTTTTTAGGCATACATTCTTCTTTACCTACAACCACGACGGAGCAATTGTTTTTATCCTGCTTTCTCTTTATTTCATCTTTCTATATATTGAACGCGCTAATTTGAAATATTTGTTTTTTAGCCTGGCATCGACATTAACACTATCTTTCATAAAATTAAATTTTGGCCTAGCTACTCTATTTATATCTTTTATTGCAGTCGCCTTAACCGACCATATCAACAAAACTCCAAAAAACAAATTAAAGCCCTTGTTCTATTTATGCCTACTCGTTGTTTCTCCTTTAATCATGTTCTTCGGATATAAGAAACTTTTTTTTAACCTGCCTATCTATTATATCCGCCAATGCCTTCCTTATCTTTCCGGCGACCAACCGCATAGCATCGGTTTATTTCAAGGCATCAAAACATATTTTGCCGTAATGCTATTTAATGCCAAAGATGTTTCATTCGGCATTCTTTGGCATTTAGCCCTGGCTTTATTTGCAAGTCGTTGTATTTATTTATTAATCAAAGACAGGCTCGCCTCCCTTGAAGGGAAGAAAATATTCCTTTATCTGACAATACTTATAATTTTTTATATTGTGTTGTTACATGAACTGTTGTTAAGCGGAGTAGCCTACAGAACTATCTGGTCCGAAGCCGTCGGAATAATGATTTCTTTTATTATTCTTAATTTTGCTTTAAATTCATTTCCAAAAAATATTCAAAAACTCTCTTTCGCAACGATTATTCTTATTCTTGTTAGCCACTTTATTATTACAGGCAATTATTTCAAGAAAACCTTAGACAATGACCGCTATATCATTGCCAAACGCGGGCGGGTATTTGTTTATAATGACCCTTCTTGGGTAAATACCTTAAACGTAACAACTCTTTTTTTACAATCTAATCTAAAGAGCAACGACTCATTTCTTGCCTTGCCCTACGATCCTTTGCTATATTATCTTCTAGAAAAAAGAAGCCCGACAAAACAATTAATTTTTTTCGACCATATTAAAATAACCGAAGAACAAGAAAAAGGCATACTATCAGAGCTCGAAAAAAATAAAATTAATTGGATTGTTTTATCAAATCGAATCAATTCAGCCGAAACAGGCTTAGGCGTTCTTGGCCAAACATATTGCCCTTTAATTGGTAAATATATTGAAGACAATTTCGAAGTAGTAGCCAAATTCGGAGACTGGATAAACCCTCCTGGTTGGGCATGGAATTACGGAATAAAAATCTTACATAGGAAGAAATCCGACAAATAAACTTACCTCTTGTTGACCATCTTACAAATAAAAAGCCCCCATAAAAATGGGGGCTTTAATATTTACGGGCTCGACGAGATTCGAACTCGCGATCTTCAGCGTGACAAGCTGACATGTTAACCAAGCTACACTACGAGCCCAAAACTAAATTGAAAAATCGCATTAGTTTATTAAAAATCTTTTACTTTGTAAAGAAAAACTTTGCCGTACAAAAGATATAAATAATGGGCGGTGCAGGACTCGAACCTACGGCCTCCTGAATGTAAGTCAGGAGCTCTACCAGCTGAGCTAACCGCCCATAAATCTAGTAATAATCTTAAATTGTCAAATATTGAATCGGCTCTACCAGTCATTTCTTCCCTAAAGAATCAAAGGAAGAAATGATCCTGCTTTCTTTCCATCTTCTTATTGAAAAAGCAGGGCTGAGCCCATCAAAGTTTAATATTGGCGAGTCCTCGTTAAGTTTTAGCTTAACGGGGATAACCGCCCAAAAAACAATTCATTATAAAAGAGCTGCGATATATTACACTAAAAGTCTTCCACAGTCAAATTTTCTAAAGAACAACTTTTTGGAGCTGCTTCTCCTTTATATCCCAGCCAACTTTTTGATAACTTGCAGAGAAAAAACCATGACGAAAATTGCAACCGATTCAATAATACCCAAGGCCGCAATATAATTGGTAAAACCCTTTTCCGATTCTCCCATAGCATCAGCCGCCGCTGCGCCAATTTTTCCTTGAGATGCTGCGCTTAACCCGATTGCAATTCCAGCCAAAGCCCCAATAAACCATAAATATGAAGCTCCTTGCGAAACCACATCAGCAATTTTATTCATTAAGATCATGCCATAAAATGTTTGAGACAACGGTGCGCCGATAAATGCTAACAATGGAATAAACGGCGCCGGCTTATTGCGGACAAAACCTTTTTTCCATGCTCCTACGGAAGCTGTTCCAGCTGCCAAAACACCAAAACATGAACCCATCGCCGAGAAAACTAACACCGCCGCAACCCCTAAATCTTTAAAATTACTTATCATGCCCACTGTTTCCATAATACTCTCCTTCAATTTATTGTTTATTACGTTTTTTGTTGATATTGTTGTCGGAATGGATTGTACGCCCTTCCGCTCCACTCCAATCCTAAATGCCCGGAAAACTCAAGGATGTTAAGCCGAAGGCCGTGCACCATTACCGCTAAAACACCCAAAATAACATTTAGCATATGGCCCAAAACCAAAACGGCAATAGTTCCCAATCCTAAAAAGAAGTTTCTAAAACCAATCCCCAGCGCCATTTGAGTAAAAGATTCCGCCAAGAACAACCCGGCAAGCCCGACGGCAAAAAGACGGATATATGAAATTACATCTATCAATGTGCTAATAACAGATAAAACCGTTAACATTATTCCAATAACAAATGCCGGAATATCTTTTTTAATATCAGCCAAAGTTTGACTAAATGCAACGATGATTAAGAAAGCTATGCCAACCGCCGGATTAACAAAAGCCGGTACTGCGGTATTTAGAATAAATTGCTGGGCATAAAAAAACGCCGACCAGATAATTACAATCCATCCGACGTCAGACAAAACCAAAAGTGACTTGCCTTTTCTTAAAGCCCTCCACACATGAGCTATTGTTAGATGAATAGAGCCGATTAAAAAACAAAGAAACTGCATTTTACGCTCATCGGTCAGCCACGGAATAACCGGCTTAACATATTTTCCAAACAAAGAAGCGCCAAAAAATGTTCCGGTAAAAAGGCCCCAAGCAATTGCGCAAAAGCTTAAGAAATAAACTAAATAAAATGGTTTTTTATCTGTTACTTGATTCTTTAATTTCTGATGAAAGTAAAAAGTCAAGCCAAAAAATATTGCTCCATACCCGGCGTCTCCGATAAGAATCCCAAAAAACATCGAGAAGAACAAAAGAAAACAAAAGCTAACATCAGCCTCATGATATCCGGGAACAATTCCCATAAAATCAAAAACCGGTTTCACCAATTCGATAAATCGGTTATTCTGTAATAGCGTCGGGACATTATCTGTAGCCTCTGGCTCTTCGAGCAATAATCCCCACTTGTTCTTTACAGCTTCATCGCGCAAAAGACTTTCTTTGTGAATAGGACAATAGCCTTTAAGCACACTTAAAACCCCATCTTTCTGCATTCCGGCATTTGCTTCTTCAAAGCTCTTTAAATCAAGGTTCTGCAATAAAGCATCTTGCAATAAATCTTTATAAACCAGCTTCGCTTTAATATCATTTTCTTTATTAACAATTAATTCTTGCTCTTCTTTTTGTTCGCGAATCATATCATTTAGGCTTTGCGCCGGCAAATTAACAACAACTCCCGGCAATATGATTTCTCCTCGAGAAACAACCAGACAATAATGAATCGCACCGGAAATACTTATTTTCTCAACCAAAACATCTGTAGGAATCTGCTTCATCTGGCTGGACAGTAGCTCGTACAAAGAAACAGTTAAACCTTTCTCTTTTATGAGATTAATATCCCCCAGATTAAAATCTCCCCAAGCTTTCCAATAATCTATGAGCTTCTGCCTTTTTTGCTGGTTATCTTTTAGCTTCTCAATTTGCTCGCTATTTTTTAATATTTCATCAACAGTTAATTCAACTTTCTCTCTGGGCAACACTTCCTGTTTAACCGGCTTTGCTTCAGAAATTTGGCCTAATATTTGTATCGCTTTATTTATTTTGTCAATATTCTGATTGATGTTAGACAAGGGTTCTCCGGTCAAGACCTCTAAATGCTCGACGTGAACAACCCCCAAGAGAGCAAGATTCTTAAGCGCTCTCTTCGAGTCTTTTTCTTGCACAATTAAATGTATTTTCTTCATTTTTACAATCATACCGCGGCCTCTAAGGCTTCCCTCGTTTGCGTCTTTTTCTTCGCAACTTTACTTATACCGACAGCATTCGCCATTTGATCACCCAAATATATTCTAATCTTACGGATATTATCCACCGATTCCGGTATTTTTACTTTTTCAAATAAATTAACCCGCTGGGTTGTAATGCGTAATTCCTCGCCTAACACTGATATTTGTTTATTTAAAAGTTCTATCTCAACCAATAATTTCATCTTTTGCTGTAACGCTTCAATGGCCTTATCTACCCAGAAAGGCGTTGAATAACAATCGTAATCTTTTTCTTTGAAAACAACATCTTTGTAAACCCAAACATCAACTCCGGCAATATTATCCTCGGAATATAAAATCTTGACCGGCTTGATCCAAGAGAGTATCGACGTTCTAGCATCGGATAATAATCCTATCCACTTTAAAATTGACTTATTTGATTCTGCAAAGGCGGCCTTTCTTTCTTCTATCAGCCGACGGATTTCTAATATCTTTAGCTGCAGTTGCTGCTTCTTAAGCTGCAATGTCGGCAGATAATGGCTAAACAAAGACAAATCATCTCTTTGTTTCTTTAATTCACCTTTTGTATATTTAATTTTCGCCATTTTCTTATTTCTTCGGCCAATATTCTTTTAGCAACGATTCTTTAATACCAACCGCCGCCGGTTCAAATATATCGGACAATATTTTCCAGCAAATATCTAAGGCTTGCTCTATTGGAATATTAACGGATAAATCCATTAATTCCGTCTCAAATCTTTTTCCGAAGTCTAAAAGTTTATTATCCCAAGCGCTCATACGAAATCCTAAAGAACGCTTTTCTAATGTTTCACGGTAATCAGCAAAGAACTGAATCATCCGGTCCATAATTGCCCGATGATCAGATCGGGTGCGGTCATTTACTTTTTGTTTAAGACGGCTCAAGCTTCCGAATGGCTCAATGTGCCCGCCGCGTAAATAAAACTGCCCCTCGGTAATATATCCGGTATTATCCGGAACGGGATGAGTAACATCGTCTCCCGGCATTGTTGTTACCGCTAAAACTGTTATTGAGCCCGAACCTTTAAAATCAACTGCTTTTTCATACCGAGAAGCTAACTGGCTATAAAGATCTCCCGGATAACCGCGATTGGAAGGAATTTGCTCCATCGTAATCGCGATTTCTTTTAATGAATCGCAGAAATTTGTCATGTCGGTCAGCAAAACCAAAACCTTTTTTCCTTCCTGAGCAAATTGTTCAGCAACAGCTAAGGCCATGTCCGGCACAAGCAAGCATTCTACCGTCGGGTCGGATGCAGTATGAACAAACATTATTGTCTTTGATAGCGACCCGTGTTTTTCAAATGTATTTTTAAAAAACAAATAGTCGTCATATTTTAATCCCATTCCGCCTAAAATAATCAAATCAACCTCCGCTTGCATCGCGATACGGGCCAGCAAAGGATTGTACGGCTCGCCCGCAACTGAGAATATCGGAAGTTTTTGCGAAACAACCAAAGAATTAAACAAATCAATCATCGGTATTCCGGTACGAATCATCTCATGGGGAACAATTCTCTTTACCGGATTTACCGACGGCCCGCCTATCGCGATTAAATTATCAGTTAATTCCGGGCCATTATCGCGCGGGGTACCGCTTCCGGTAAATATTCTCCCTTTTAAATTCTCCGAGCAGGAAACTTTCATCGGATGCTTCAAGAACCTTACCTTGTCATTGGTTGAAATACCCCGGCTGCCGGTTAAAACCTGCAGATAGACTTTTTTGCCATCCAGACGGATTACTTGCGCGAGTGAAATTCCCTGCGGAGTCCTTACTTCAGCCAGCTCCCGGTATCCCACATCTTCCGCCTCAACCGTAATAACATCTCCTACTATTTGTGATATTTGGCTGTATACTTTTTGCATGTTTTTTCCTTACAATTTTATTTCTTCAACGTTTTCGGACTTAATTTTATCGTTTATAATTCCTTCTTGCTTCTTAAACTCACTCGACATGAATTCATTTGAATTCCAAGTAATGAACATTTGCCTTAATTGCTGAAAATAACGTCGGGCATTATCTTTGCCATCAAAATTAAATTCATTATCTAAAATCTTTTCAATTGTGTTAAAAACATAGCTTTGCCTCTCGGCATTAGTCGCTTCATCTGTTTTATCAAAAGCATTCTGCTGCAAATAAACGCTGTCAAAAAACTCGCCTTTGAGGTAAGTAATAAAATCTTCAATAGCCGTTCCTTCTTCTCCTACGACCTTCATCATCTGTTCAACGCTATGGCCTTTATGTAAAGTCTTAATGGCTTTAGCGATTTTATTCTGGTCAATAAAGCTTTTATACTTGCTCCAGCTTTCCAAAGGATCTACCGCCGGATAACGCCGGGCATTAGCCCGGTCGCGCGAAAGACCGTGAAAAGCCCCGACAACCTTGAGTGTTGCTTGGGTTACCGGTTCTTCAAAATTTCCGCCCGCCGGAGAAACTGCCCCGCCAATTGTAATAGATCCCGTCTTGCCGTTGCGCAATCTTACTAATCCCGCTCTTTCATAAAATGACGCGATACGCGATTCCAAATATGCCGGAAAAGCTTCTTCGCCGGGAATTTCTTCAAGACGGCCGGACATCTCCCGCATTGCCTGCGCCCAGCGCGAAGTTGAATCGGCCAACAAAAACACATTGAATCCCATTTGCCTATAATATTCAGCCATTGTTACCGCCGTATAAACGCTTGATTCCCGGGCAGCAACAGGCATTGAGCTGGTATTGCAAATAATAATTGTCCTATCCATTAAAGTGCGCTTTGTCCTGGGATCAACCAAATGAGGGAATTCTTCTAATATTTCAACAACTTCTCCCGCGCGTTCTCCGCAAGCCGCAATAATTACAATATCCACCTCCGCATGCCGGCTTAAAAGATGCTGTAAAACAGTTTTTCCCGCGCCAAACGGCCCCGGGGTACAAAATGTCCCTCCGACGGCAACAGGCACAAGAGTATCGATAATTCGTATTTTTGTTACCAACGGAACTTCTGGCTGTAACTTCTCGGCGTAAGCTTTAATCGCAATCTTAACCGGCCAATTCTGCACCATTGTCACTGAATGTACTTTGCCTTCCTCATCTTTTAACTTGGCGATTACATCCTTTATTTTATAATTCCTTTTGCTCGCAATCTCAACCACCTCAAACTTTCCTTGAAAATTAAATGGTACCATAATCGAATGCTTGAATATAAATTCATCAACTTCTCCTAATTTATCTCCGGAGCGGACAATGTCATTCACCTTGACCGAAGGCGTGAACTCCCATTCTTTTGCATAATCAAGCGCCTCTAAATATTCGCCTCTTTTTAAGAAAAATCCGTGTTTTTCCGCCAAACGAGGAAGAGGATTTTGCAATCCGTCGAATATCTGCCCTAATAAACCCGGCCCCAATTCTACGCTTAAAAGAGCATTGGTAAATTCCACTTTACTTCCAATTCTTATCCCCACCGTGTCTTCAAACACCTGCAAATCAGCTTTATCTCCTCTTACCCGGATAACTTCAGCTTTAAGCTTTTCATTACCTACGACAACATAGGCAACTTCGTTTTGCATAACCTTTTCATCAAAACGAGCAACAACCATATTTCCGTTTACTCCAACAACCTCGCCTAATCTTATTTGTTCTGACACAATTAACTCCTTAGTTAAGCTGATAATTCATATTGTTTTTCTTCTTTGGCCGAAGATTCATATTCACTATATAAGGGCTTGTATTCTTCGGAATTATACTTTGCGTAACGTGACAATATTTGCAATTTTATAGCATAAGCAATAACACCCTCAAAATCAAAATAATGCCCAAAAGATATTTCATCTAAAAACAACCATTTTGCTTTATCTAAAACTTTTTCTGCCTCAAGAGGGTTAATTGCCTCGGCTGCCTGATTCAACAAACTTATAAAATACGGATCTTTTTTCCTTTCGCCTTTTACAAAATCTACCGGATTCTTTCCCCATCGTTCCGCCCTAAAAGCAGCCATTTCATTATTAAGCAAATGCAGAAAATCGCTCCACTTCTTAACAAAATCATTAGCCAAAGAGCTATCGGAGATTGAATTATTGAGCAACTCCTGAATGACAATAAAATCCTTTTCAACCAAAATCCTTTTGCTATCGTTCAAAAAGTCGGCGGCACTAATCAATAATTTCCCTTCAAATTCCAACAAAGGTAAACTGGCAATAAAATAATAATATTTACGGCTCATTTTATTTATATGGCCTCTTTAATAATTTTGGCTACTTCTTCATTTACAAAACCCGCGATATAATCAGCCAAGCTTTTATCGCTAAAATCAAAACTGGATTTTCCAGAATCAAAGCTAATTGCGAAACCTTTAGAGATATCGTCTCGCGACTGAAAAACTATTTTTCCCTTAAGCTCCTTTTGCAATTTAGCAATAATTCCATTCTTAAGGCTTTCCAAATCTGTTTGCGATAACAATACCTTTATATCTACGTTCTCTTTTTGCTCGCTAAAAGTTTTTTCCGCAATGCTGCCCAAGATTCTTGACAGGCTATCTGGCGTCAAACTATCGTTTACATTCTTTTGAGTAATTTTCTTTAAAACATTTTCGATCTCTTTTTTTAACGTCAAAAGCATATCTCTGGAAGATTGTTTTAACGCGGCTTGCGTTGTTATTTTCATTTGCTCAATTTCTTTTTTTCCATCCTGGACAATCTTTTGGGCATTAATCTTTGCTTCATCGATAATTTTTTGAGCCTTAGCTTGCGCCTGGAGATCTAACTCTTTACTTTTCTGCTCCGCCGCCTCAATTCCTTCTTGTTTGATCTTATTAATTAATTCCTGAATTTGTTGCGCCATTTTTTGCTCCCTTTATTAATTAGCCTTTTTCATTTCATTTAATATTTCAAATGCGACCACATGTGGGTCCATTGCTTTTACAACCGGACGGCCGACAACCAAATAATTGCTTCCTTCTTTTATCGCCAAAGAAGGAGTAACTACTCTTTTTTGGTCTCCCACATCCGCGCCTGACGGCCTTATTCCCGGAGTAACTATTATAAAATTGTCGCCCATTTCTCGTCGAATTAAAGATGCCTCCTGGCCTGAAGCCACAACACCGTCTAACCCGCAGGTTTTAGCCAACCTCGCTCTTTCCAAAATAATAGCTTGAATATTATCGGTTTGGGCATCACTTGTCAAGACAGTAATTCCGACCAAAGCCGGCTTAACTGCTTGTATTTTCTCTGCTTGAGCGGTTACCGATTCAACTGCTTTTTTTAGCATTTCTTCTCCGCCCATAACATGCAATGTACACAAAACAATATTTCCACGTTTTTTCTTTTTACTTTTTCCGCCGGAAACTTCGACGTTAGAAATCTGGTTTAAATTAACCACAGCCTTGACCGCGTTAGCAACCGTGTTAGGAATATCATGAAACTTCAAATCCAAGAAAACATCTTTACCCTTATCCAAAATATAAAAAACTATGCTCGGCCCACTCGAAGTAAAAAGCTGGATTCCAACCTTAAAGATATCGACGACATCGCTTAATTTATCGACCAAGCTTCTGGCTTCATCAAAAGTATCAACATCCAAAGCGACAATTAATTTTGCCTTTGCGCTATTCATTTAGTTTTTAGACTTCCTATTAATTGGTTAATATCAGAAATATTGTTTTCCTTTAAATATTCTTTTATCCCTTTCAGAATTTCTAATGGCGCATTCGGATTAATAAAATTCGCCGTTCCAACTGCGACAAAAGTCGCACCGGCAATAATAAATTCCAAGGCATCTTTATAATCCATAATCCCGCCCATAGCAATAATCGGAATCCTTGTAACCTGCCTTACCTTATACACCATAGAAAGCGCGATCGGTTTTATCGCCGGGCCGCTAAGCCCGCCGGTAACATTGCCAATTAAAGGGATTCTTTTTTTAATATCAATAGCCATCGCCCAGAAAGTATTAACCAAGCTTAAAGCATCGGCCTTTCCTTCCTCTGCCGACAATGCTATCTCAGAGATATCAGTTACATTGGGAGATAGCTTAGCAATTATTCTTGCTTTTGAAACTTCTTTTACAGCCTTGATTGTATCAAAGGTTGCCTGGGAATCTTGCGCAACTAATTTTTTATGCCCGAGGTTGGGACAAGACAAATTAAGTTCCAGGAAAGCAATATCACATTTATTTAACTTTTCGGCAATTCTCAAGAATTCATCTTTGGTTTTACCGGAAATACTGACAATAATCGGTATGCCGATCTTTTGTAATTTTGGCAATTTATTTTCAATAAACGAATCTACGCCTTCATTTTCAATCCCGATTGAATTTATCATCCCCGACGCTGTCTCTACAATCCTAGGAGCGGGATTGCCATCCTGTGGATTTAAAGTTATGGTTTTCGGAACAATTGCCCCAAGCTTCCTTAATTTAGCATCATCCATATATTTCTCGATATAACCAAACGTTCCGGAAGCCACTGTTATTGGATTCTGAAATTCAAAATCGCCGATTTTTACTTTTAAATTTATTTCTTTCATTTGAAGAATGCTATTTTAATTCCAATTATTACTAAATATATTCCGAAAGCTTTTTTTAAGCTTGCATCCGGCACGCCCTGAACAATCATCCCGCCAATCAACCCGCCTAAAACAATTCCTAAGGCAATCCACATCGCCACATCCCATTTAATATTATGCGCCTGGTGGTATTTCCACACAGCTAAAATAAAAACCGGAGGCAACATTGCCGCTAAAGATGTCCCTTGCGCCTGATGTTGGGTCAGGCCACAAAACATAATCAACACCGGAATCATTATGCTTCCGCCGCCGATTCCAAATATCCCACCGAGAAGCCCGGTTGCTATTCCAAGAGATATCGCGCTAAACATTTCCTTGCCTCCTCTAAAATATAATTTCTTTTAAATCAAAAACCGGCCCGTCATTACAAACTGTTTTAAATCCGCTTTTTGTTTTTATTACACATCCACGGCATGTACCTATTCCGCAGGCCATAACTTCCTCAAAAGACCCCTGCGCAGACAAATTATTCTTTATCACAAAGTCTTGCGCCGAGCGCATCATCGGCTTCGGTCCGCAAACATAACAAATAGTTCCCTTTTCATTTACATCAATTTTGCTAAATAGTTCGCTAACACGGCCCTTTACGCCCTTGCTCCCATCATCCGTCGAAATAAACACTCTAAATCCGTTATTTCTAAAAACATCTAAATTAAACGTGTGTTCTTTTGTTCTTACCCCGAAGAGAATAATTTTATTGCCTTTGAACGATTTCAAATCATCGGAAAAACCAATAAACGGAGCCACTCCTACGCCTCCGGCGATAAAAACTATCTGTTTCACATCTTTTTCTGGTTTGATAAAGTTATTTCCGAGCGGGCCTAAAACATCCAGAATTTCTCCCGGCTCTTTTTGCGATAATATTTTTGTGCCCTCGCCTACCGGCTCATACAACACTTCCAGGTTATCCTTAAATCGAGAGATTGAGAACGGCCGGCGGAACAAAGGCTTTAATCCGTCGGAAACTTTGATATTAAGAAATTGTCCGGCAGATATCTCTTTTTTACTAAACTTCTTATCTAAAACCAAAGAAAAATACTTGGGGCAGATTTTTTTATTTGAAACAATCTTAGTTTTAAACTGAACTTTTAACATTTTATTTAATTACGTATCTTAAACAAAAAACTATCGCGAAAAAGATATACCCGCCTAAGAAAATTATTAGAGTGTTTACAATGTCCACTTTGCCATAAACTATTATTTCTTTTATCACCTCTAAGAAAATCGCTAAAATCGGCCAGGTCAATAAGCCCATCTTTTCCTTGGTGCTAAAAGCCTCGACCAGATTTGTTACTTCCCGCGCCTTGACCTTAAACCATTTGCCCATTAAAGGAAGAATTCTGGGGACTTCCTTGCAATAACGTTCATATTGTGCACCAAATTTTTCTTTCAAATATTTTTCTTCTTTTAGCATTTCCTTATTAAATCTTATGTAAAAAAGATACATATATAAAAACATCATCCACCAGGGCCAAAGAATCAATACGAATCCCAATCCGATTAAAAAGCTTCCGAAATACATCGGATTGCGGGTAAAGGCATACGGCCCCGTCGTGACAAGCTGTTCGCTCTTATCCGAGAAGGTCATTTTGTGCCCGCGGGCCGCCATTCGCAAAAGCACGCCTTTTATTATTGTAATTATACCTAAGAAATCTAAGACATTTTCCGTAAGGTTGTCTTGCGGATATAGCCCCTTAAAGAAAAAAAGCAACGAAGAGGCGAGGATTACGCCAACCAAGATACTAACATCAATTTTGATTCTTTCTTTCATCTCATTCTCCTTGGCATTTTGAACAATAAAAAGTGCTGCGTCCCTGCTGACTTATTCTGCTTATTGCACCGTTACATCTAAAACATTTTTCACTTTCCCGCCCATACACCTGAAGATATTTAATATAATTGCCCTTCTTGCCCGACGCATCACGGTAATCACGAAAACTTGTGCCGCGATTTTTAACCGCACAAGTAAGAATATCTTTTGTCGCCTTAAATATTAACCCTGTTTCTTTTGCCGACAAACCGTTCGCCAACCTTCTCGGATTTATCTTAGATTCAAACAATATTTCCGAAGCATATATATTTCCAATACCTGCAATATTGCTTTGATCCATCAAAAAATGCTTTATCGGAGTTTTTTTAGCACGCAATTTTTCTTGCAGCCATTTTAAGGTAAAACTTTCCCCTAGCGGTTCAACTCCTAATTTACTAAAGTATGGCAATGAACTTAAATCTCGCTCCAATATAAATTTTCCAAATATCCTTTGGTCATTATAGTTTAAAAATTTACCGTTTGAAAGCTTTAAGCTTAATTTTGTCTCTTTACAATTAAGAGCACTTTTAAAATCTTCTTTGGTGTAGATTAACTGCCCAGTCATTTTTAATTGAACCGCCACAAAAAGCCCGGAAGAAAGTTTAAGAATTAACGCTTTGCCTCTTCTATCTATATCTAATATTCGTTTATTTATTAATAGGCTGGAGAATTGCTGCGGAGTTTTTTTGAAAATAACCCTTTTATCGTAAACATTGACCTTTTTGATTTTTAGGCCAACAAGAACTGTTTTCAAATCTCTTCTAATTGTCTCAACTTCTGGTAATTCCGGCATGGCTTATAATATAACAAAACATTCATTTTTTTAAACACTTTTTAATTCCTTTATCAATTTCTTTAATTTAGCTTCCAAATCTTTAAGATCCTTTGGCTTTATCATGCCTTTTATGTTCCAATTTCCCATGTCCAATATCGGTCTATTATAAACAAACCCGTAGGAAATTTCGCAGCGGGTACCATGGCTACCAGGAAGCGCAATTATGATATCCGCAGAACAGGCCACAATCACGTTTCTGGAATAACCTATTGAAGTTGGCAGAGCTATGTCAATATATTTATTCGCATCAGATTTTTCTTTTCCAGGAAGTATGCCAATTGTAGTTCCTCCAGCCTTTTTTGCACCTTTTGCAGCCGCCTCCATAACGCCAAAAAGACCTCCACATACAAGTACCGCACCCACTCTAGCTATTATTTCACCAATATTATGGGCTAATTGTTCCACGTCCTTCTTTACGTCATGACCACCGATTACCGATATTGTTATCTGTTGCGTTCTCATCAAATCTACTCCTATCCTAAGAAAAGGTAACGTTTTCTACTGGTCTGTCATTCCACTTCAACCATTTATTTAGTATATTTAATGGTATATACATACCACTATATTTATAAATTACCCACATAATCACTTATTATAACCCACATTTTAACTTATCCACCGATTGTGCATAGCCTGTGGATAAAACACCAGATATGGTATGTTTTTTCTGGCTAAAAAACCACTTTTCCAGCATTTATGGTCTTTTCAACTCGCCCAACAAGCTTTTTGCCTACAAACGGAGTATTTCTGGATTTAGAAGCAAATTCTTCTTCCTTAACAATCCATTGGGCCTTAGGATCTACTATAACTAAATCAGCATCAAAACCTTCTTTTATTGCTCCTTTTTTGCTCAACCCTAAAATATTTGCTGGCCCAGAAGACATTTTCTCAGCCAAATCTGCCCATGACAATATTCCAGTCTCAACCAATTCGCTAACAGCCAAGCCGAAGGCAGTTTCCAATCCAATCATTCCATAAGGAGCGTGGTCTAAATCCTGCTCTTTTTCTTCAACCGTATGCGGAGCATGGTCTGTTGCGATACAGTCAATCGTACCATCTTTTAAAGCCTTTTTTATAGCATCAATATCTTCTTTGGAACGCAAGGGCGGGTTAACCTTAGCGTTGGTATTAAACGATTTCATTTCATCTTCAGTTAAACTAAAATGATGTGGCGTAACTTCACAGGTTACTTTAATCCTCTCCTTTTTCGCCTGCCTAATTAGCTCTAGCGAACGTTTTAAACTAACATGCGCAAAATGAATTCTTGCGTTCAGATAATTAGCAATTTCAATATCCCGCGCAATAATAACAGTTTCCGAAATTCCCGGATCGCCCTTAAGCCCAAGTTTGGTTGAGGTTAAGCCTTCGTTCATAACTCCTTTTGCAAACAATTGCGGGTCTTGGCAATGTTCAATAATTACCTGACCAGTCATTTTCGAATATTCTAAAGCCAGTCGAAGCAACTGAGCATTGTTCACAGAATATCCGTCGTCAGATAAAGCAATGCATCCGGCTTCCTTTAATTCAAACATATCAACCAGCTCTTCGCCTTTCTGTCCGCGGGTAATTGCGCCTATAACCAAAACATTTACCAAGCCGACACGCTCGGATTCCTTTCTTACCGCTTCAACAACCATGGCGTTATCCAAAACCGGTTTGGTGTTAGGCATACAACAAATTGTCGTAAAGCCACCCTTGGCCGCAGCCTTCGAACCAGACTCGATAGTTTCCTTGTCTTCACTTCCCGGCTCGCGCAGATGAACATGCAAATCAATAAACCCCGGCAGAACCATTTTCCCGGCGGCATCAATAACTTTTGCGCCAGTATCTTTAATTGCGGGGGCAATCTTTTCAATTATTCCTTTTTCAATTAAAATGTCCTGCGGATTCTTTTCAACCTTATCCGCATTAACTATAATTGCATTCTTGATTAAAAGTGCCATTTGTTTCTCCTTATAATAATTACACTCAAACTTAATCCAAGTTTATTCCTCTTTTGTCCCTAGAAGCAAGAACAAAACCGCCATTCTTACCGCAATCCCGTTTGTAACCTGCTCCAAAATGACTGATTGTTCTCCGTCAGCAACATCAGCGGTTAATTCAACGCCTCTATTCGTCGGCCCGGGATGCATTATAAGCAAATCTTTCTTCGCCTTTTTAAGACGTTCTTTATTAATTCCGAATTTCTTTGCGTATTCACGGATTGAAGGCAGAAATTTATCTTCCTGTCTTTCTTTTTGAATCCTTAAAAGCATCAGGCAATCGCTTTTGGATATAACATCATCGACATCATAACTTACTTGAACGCCCAGTTTTTCAACTCCAACCGGCATCAATGTCGACGGACCACAAACGGTTACATTCGCCCCTAATTTATTTAAAGCCGTGATATTACATCGGGCAACACGCGAATGCAGAATATCGCCGACAATACCGACATTTAATCCTTCAATTCTTCCTTTCTTATCTTTCATTGTAAAAATGTCTAGGAGCGCCTGTGTTGGATGAGCCCGGCAACCATCACCGGCATTTATTATGGAAGGCCCTAAATTATCTGCTAAAACCTTTGGAATCCCGGCACAAGAATGCCTGACGATAATAGCATCAACATTCATCGCTTCAATATTTTTCGCAGTATCAAGAATCGTTTCGCCCTTGGATAAAGAGCTGCTGCTTGCCGCAACATTTAAAGTATCGGCCGATAGTCTTTTAGCCGCTAATTCAAAGGAAATCCTTGTCCTCGTCGACGGCTCAAAAAACAGCATCACAACCGTTTTTCCTCGTAAGGCCGGAACTTTTTTGACATCGCGCGAGGAAACTTCCCGAAACGATTTGGCAGTTGTTAGAATTAATTCCAATTCATCTTTAGACAAATCTTCCAAATCTAATAAATCATGTTTAGTCCATTGGCTCATTTTATTTTTCCTTTTTCGACTACAACTTGATCTTCTTTTTTGTCATTTTCTTTTAGAATAACTTTTACATTGTCGTCACGGTTAGTTGGAATGTTTTTACCCACATAATCCGCACGGATTGGAAGTTCTCTGTGCCCGCGGTCAACTAAAACAGCAAGCTGTATGCAGCTCGGACGCCCAAAATCGATTAAAGCATCCAAGGCCGCACGGATTGTCCGTCCGGTAAATAAAACATCGTCGACCAAAACCACCCTTTTACCGCTAATATCAAAAGCTATTTTAGTTTCATGGACAATCGGCTGATTGGCAACAAGAGTTAAATCATCCCGGTATAAAGTAATATCCAAAACCCCGCAAGGCACATTCTTGCCTTCAATTTCCTTTATGCATTCGTTTATCCTATCGGCCAAAACTACCCCGCGGGTACGAATACCTATAATGCATAAATCTTCAACGCCTTTACTTTTCTCCAGGATTTCATGCGCGATACGCATAACTGCCCGCTTAACATCGTCTTTATCCATAATCTTTGTATCTTCCGGCATTTTATTCCTCCCGTTATTTTAACCCCGCTTTGCGGAGTTATTTCAAGCCTTAGCTTACGTTCATTGTATTTTCGTAAACTGCGTTCTCAACAAAAAACCCCGCGAGCCCAATAAAGCTGCGGGGTAGAAATTAAATTTTGCACTAGCTGGAGCCCCACGGCTAAAGCCGTGGAACCTACCAACAAACCCAGCGTTGCTGGGTATCTATCCACCTTTTCTGAAAACGGCGACATCCTCAAAGCATAAATCCTAAACCATATGCATTCATCTACAGGTAAAACCATGGGTTTCTGCGAAGGTGGATAAAAAAAATACCGTCCTTGTACTTGGGACGGATTCTTTTTTGTTATAACATTCATCATTTTTGCCTTCTTGACCTCTCGGGGTCAAATTAAAGGTTAATGTTGTTAGAAAGAATAACACCGAATAGAAAGCTTGTCAAGGGATTGTTTAAACCGGCGTCGTATACGCTTATTTTAAACTATGGCCAAAACCTACCCCGACCTTACGTCCGGAGGCGAGTATCATTCCCTCAACACATCCGCGGCATTTGGTTGCATCTTCGTCAACACAAATCTTATCCGGATAAATTTCATAATACTTGCGGTATTTGGTTGGTGTGATATTCGGCATTATGACATTCGCCCCGCATTTTAAAGCCTTTTGCCTCCCCTGGGAATCCAAAGTACCCACCGCAGTTGTCGCCGGAATATGGGTATTCTCGGTAACAATCCTGGTTAAGGCAATAACCTTAAGAACCAAATCCAATTCTATGCTTTTATTTTGAGCAAGCGGGGTATTAGGATGAGGCAAAAAAGGCCCAATACCAATCATGTCCAAATCCAAATCCTTAAAAAGCAAGATATCATCAGCAATGCTTTCCATGGACTGCCCCGGAAGCCCAACCATAATCCCGGAACCGGCCTGATATTTGAGCTCTTTAAGCCATTTAAGGCATTGAAGCCTTTGAGAAAATTTCTTACCCGGCCTTAACTTTGCGTATAATTCTTCATCCGATGTTTCAAACCGCAAAAGATACCTATCAGCCCCGGCCTCCTTTAATTTGCAATAATCATCGTAAGAACGCTCTCCGATAGACATTGTAACCGCTAAATTAAATTTCTTTATTTCTTTCACAACAGAACACAAATCACCAACCGAATAAAAATTATCTTCTCCCGACTGCAATACTACCGTCGGGATATTTAATTCAACCGCCTTTTTCGCGCTGGCAACAATTTCATCCAATGTCATCCGGTAACGGGTAATTTTGCTGTTTTCTCTCCTTAACCCGCAATACAAACAATCCTGACAGCAATAATTGGAAAATTCTATAATCCCGCGCAAATAAACGCTGTCCCCCACAAAAGCTTTTCTTACCCGGTCAGCCTCAGCAAAAAGCTCTTTTGTGTCAGCACCTTTTAAATATTTAATAATTTCATTTCGATTCATGTTGGTTATTTTCAGATAAAACTAAAGGCCTTTTATTTCCCCTTATTAAGAAGGATGACTATTTCGCCTTTTAATTTGTGGTTTTTGATTATAGCAGATAATTCCGCCGGCTTACCGCTTAAGACCTCTTCAAATTTTTTCGTAATTTCACGGGCAATCACAACATTAAAATCCGGCAGGCACTCTTGGATATCAGCCATTGTCTCGTCTATCCTGTGTGGGGATTCGTAAAATATTATAGTGCGCCATTCCTCCTTAAAACTATCTAGCAATTTCTGACGGGCACCGCACTTAACCGGCATAAAACCTTCAAAGATAAAGCTATCCGACGGAAAACCTGATAAATTTAAAGCCGCAATCAAAGCCGCCGGACCCGGAATAACCGTAATCGGGATACTATTTTCTTTTGCTAACTTTATTAATTTATACCCGGGATCGCTAATGCCCGGCGTTCCGGCATCAGTTACAAGAGCAATATCTCTTCCCTCTTTAAGTGCCTTTAAAATAACTTCGCTCTTTTTAAATTCGTTGTGTTCAAAATAACTCGTCATTGGAGTCTTGATTTCATATTTGTCGAGGAGTATCTTGGTGTGGCGGGTGTCTTCAGCCGCAATTAATTGAACATTTTTTAAGATTTCGACCGCCCGAAAAGTAATATCGCCTAGATTTCCAATTGGAGTGGAAACAATATATAACATTATTCAACCGTTACTGATTTTGCCAGGTTTCTTGGCTGGTCAACATCACAGCCGCGCTTAACCGCTATATAGTAAGCAATCAATTGCATCGGGATAGCCACTGTTAATGGGGTAAAAAGCTGTTCCGTCTTAGGAACATAAATAACGTTCGCGGCATGATTTTTTATTTGCTCGTCGCCTGCGGTAGCGATCGCGATTACTTTTCCTCTTCGGGAACGAATTTCCTGAATGTTGGAAATCATTTTATCGTAAATATCCGATTCGGTCGCCACGCAAACAACCGCGCGGTATTCGTCAATTAAGGCAATGGGCCCATGCTTCATTTCACCGGCGGCATAACCTTCTGCTGGAATATAGGAAATTTCTTTTAATTTTAAAGCTCCTTCTAAGGCAGAAGGATAATTTATATTGCGGCCTAAAAACAGAAAACAGCCGAAATGAGAACTTCTCTTGGCAATTGAGGCAATATTGCTTTTGTCTTTTAAAATTTGATGATATAGCGCTGGAATTTCTTTAAGTTTTTTAACCAGATATTTGAATTCACCGCTACGAATGGTTCCATGGACTAAGGATAGCTTCAAAGACAACAGATAAAGCATGCAGATTTGCGCCGTATAAGCTTTTGTTGAAGCAACTCCAATTTCCGGCCCAGCATGCGTATATAAAACGCCTTCGGACTCACGCGACAAAGAAGAACCCAAAACATTACAAATCGAAAGGATTTTTGCGCCTCTTTTTTTGGCTTCGCGTACAGCCGCCAAAGTATCCGCGGTTTCACCGGACTGGCTGATCGCGATTACTAATGATTTATTTGAAATTATCGGTTTTCTATACCTAAATTCACTCGATAACTCAACCGCAACCGGAACATTTGCTAAAAGCTCTATCGCGTATCTTCCGACCATTCCCGCATGATAAGCTGTACCGCAAGCGACAATCACAACATTATTAATTCTCTTTAATTGCTTATCCGACAAGCCAATCCCATCAAGCTTGAGCTGATTTCTAACAATCCTGGTATTTATCATGTGCTGGATAACTTGGGGTTGCTCATGAACCTCTTTAAGCATAAAATGCGCAAAGCCTTGTTTCTCAACACAATCAACCTTAAATTCCACATTATGAACTTGCGGTTTTACTTTTGTCCCGTCAAAATTAAAAACATCCACCCGCTCTTTAGTTAAGACAGCTATTTGCTCGTCTTTCAGATAAATAATTCTTCTGGTATGTTCTAAAATCGCCGGAACATCGGAGGCAATAAAGTTCTCATCTTTTCCTAATCCAACAATTAAAGGCGAACCGACACGAACAGCAATTAGCACATCCGGGTGATTTGAAGAAATAATTCCTAAGGCAAACGCGCCTTTTAATTTTGAAATAGCTTTTTTAACTGCTTCAAGAAAGTCGCCTTTATAATATTCCTGAATCAAATGCGGCACAACTTCTGTATCTGTTTGGGAAAGAAATTTATGGCCTTTTTTAATAAGAGAATCTTTAAGCACTTCGTAATTCTCGATAATACCATTATGTACAACCAAGAATTGGCCGCTCTCATCAACATGGGGATGGGAATTGATACGGTTAGGAGCGCCGTGAGTAGCCCAACGGGTATGCGAAACACCACAGGTAGTTTTCGGCAAAGGAGAAAACTTTAATAAATTGCATAAAGCATTAATCTTTCCTTTGTTCTTACGGAAAACTATCTTTCCGTCCGCAGATGAAATAACCCCAATTCCACTTGAGTCATAACCTCGGTATTCTAATTTCCTAAGGCTTTCAATAAGAATTGGGGCTGCTTGTTTTTTACCTATATAGCCTATAATTCCGCACATATTTTATTTTTGAAATTTATTACGACCCTTAAATTATCCCGCCGATAGAATGAACGACATTACGAGCTGGGTTTCGCTTAAAAAAAACAGAAACGGTCACAACTTACTTTTTCTCTGCCTTAGCAGCCGGACGAACATTGACAAAAGTTGCCACTTTCTTGAAATTATTTCTTTTGCGCGTAAAATAAATTTCTCCGTCACATTTTGCCGTTAAGTGCATCTGGCCGATAACATTTAATCCCGGCTTCCATTTATCTCCCCGTCGAGTAATAAGTTTTCCGGCTGTGACCTGTTCTCCACCGGTAACTTTTACTCCTTTTGTTTCACGATAAAATTTTGATGATAGGCCGCCTTTTCTTGCCATCTTATTCTCCTTACCTAAAGACATTAATTAACTTATCAATCGAAAAAGCTAATTAAGCACTGGTTTGTTTATATTATTTCTTAATTCCTTGCAATATTTGTTCTATCTCTGATTTAAAGCCATTTAAATCACGTGACATTGTTTTTTTGCCGTTTAAAAAGAATGTCGGTGTTCCGCGTACCTGGGATTGCGAGCCTAAACTCATATCCTTTTGAATCATTTCTTCCCATTGAGCATCTTTCTCTTTTAAATCTTTCATGAATTTATCAACATCCATGCCTAAACCCTTGGCAATTTCTTTAAACTTTTCTTCATTTAGCTGTTTATTATTTTCGTATAAAGCGTCGACCATTTCCCAATATTTACCTTGTTCATTCGCAGCAAAAGCGGCTTTAGAAGCCGGTTTGGCATCCTTATGAAAAGATAAAGGAAAATGCTTTAAGACATATTTGACATCATTCGGAAAAGCTTTTAAGACCTCCATTGAAACAGGATGGAAACGAGAACAATACGGACATTGGAAATCACTAAATTCAACAATTGTAATCGGAGCGTCTTGTTTTCCGCGAATCGGAGAACTACCGATCGGAAGGTCATAAACTTTAGACAAATCTTCTGCCGGAGGTTGTTGTTGCTGTTGCTGTTGTTGTGCCCGCTGCTGGCCTCCTTGCATTAAAAATGTTTCGAGTGCTTTTAATTTATTTTCTAATTCTTCTACTTTCTTTTCTAAAACATACACTTTAGCATTATCGGCGCTGGAACCTGTCATTTTGGCTTCCATGCGGCTTTGGATTTTAATCATTTCGTCCTGCTGTTTCATGATTTCCTGCAATGCCGGACTTTTTATATTACTATATAACATCGCAACCGCCAACAAAACAACAACAACCGCACCAATAATAACTTTTAAATTGTTGTTCATATCTTTCCTTTCTTTTTATATAGAGATATCTTCCTGAAACTTTAAAAAGCAATGCCAATAATGTACCACAAAATTCTATTATTTCAACCCGAAACTTGTACCGGCATAATACGCGGGAAAGAATCAAAACTTATTCATATAAAGATACTTACAATCTTATCCCGCCATACTTCGTTGTAATATATTTTATGTCATTCCATCTTTTCGAGGAACAGCCAAAAACGCCAATTATTAAATCATCGCCGTTCTTCTCTACCATGCCAATAAAACATCCCCCCGCTTTTCTGGTCCAGCCGGTTTTGCCGTAAATATGTTTCCGCCATCCTTTAAATAACATTTTATTATGGCTGGCTAGTCCAATTTGCCGTCCAGACTTTGAATAAATCGTAGCATATTGTTTTTTAATCGCATTTCTAAAAAAAGGCTTTTTTAAAGCCTCTCTAAAGATTAGATACATATCATAAGCGGTTGTATATTGCGTTGCTTTTGATGGCAACCCGTTGGAATTAGCAAACTTCGTATGTTTTGCACCCAGGCGCCTGGCTTTAGCGTTCATCAGATTAACAAAATTTTGCTCCGACCCAGCCACTGCTTGTGCCAAAACAACACTAGCATCATTAGCAGAACTTAAAAGAATGGCATAAAGCAAATCTTCTACCTTATATTCCTCCCCTGGCTTTAAATAAAGCTTTGAAGGCTGTACATAAGTAGCGCTTTGATTTACCCGAACATACTTGTCTAAAGAAAGCTTTTCTAAAACAATCAACGCCGTCATGACCTTAACCGTGCTCGCAGGAAGAACGCGGTTATTTTCGCCTTTGGAATATAGCCTTTTTTTCTTTGTACTATTCGAAAAAATAACCGAGCGGCAGGAAATTTTATACCCGGCACTTTTTTTAGCATGCAGAATTGTAGAATTTAATATAAAGATTGCTATTAATATTGTAGTTAGGCTCTTTTTCATTTTTGAGCCGCTGTCTTTTCTACCGCTTCAAAAGTAAGCTGTAAGGCCATTTCAATTCCCGGCGTTGGAAAAAGATTTTGCCCATCAGCCCGGCAAATTTGCCAACCATCTTTTCTTTTATCTATTAACACCCTAAAGTATTGCGTAAGCTTATCCTCCGCGACAACAAACAAAAACGTACCCCGTTCTTTTTTATAATCAAAAACAAAATCCTTTAAAATAACCGACACCGCATCAGTCTTATCTTCAAACTGAAAATTATCCGGATTAAAGTTATTAATTTTATATGCTTTCAAATTTACCCTCTTTTGCTCTTCAACCTTAATATGTTTTTCTTTAATCAAAACTATTTCATAAAACTCATTTTGCCCGCCGGCCTGCCATTTCCTTTCATACTTCGTGTCAAATTTAGGAGATATCTTTTCCGTCTTAACCGAGAATCCGCTATTTTTTACCTCTCCTAGAATCCATTCATAAAAGGGAAAAGAATCAGTCACAATCTGGATTTGGCCTTTACTGACCAAACGGTTGTTCATTAATGATAGAAAATCATTAGTAAAAAGTCTATATTTAATATGTTCTTTTTTAGGCCAGGGACAAGGAAAAAGACAAAAAATATTATCGATTGCCTGGCTGGAAAACAAAAACAAAAATGCAATACGCGCGTCTATTTTTAGAATACGGACATTCTTCAGCTCTTTTTTTTGTTCAGTAGATTCACGTTTGATTCGTTTTAATGTTTTATGAATTCTCTCCCAATCGGTTTCTATTCCAACAAAATCATTAGATGGATTCTTTAATGCGGTCCGGACTAAGAATTCGCCCATACCAAAGCCGATCTCAACATTAAGCGGAGCCTTGCGGCCAAACTCTTCTTGCCAATTGAGGTTTTGCTCGATTTTATCGTAAAAAATTAACGGATTAGAAAAACTTAAGAAATCTTTCACTAAATTACAAGGCCATTCTAGTTTTTAAGCTTTATAAAGAAGTCCCAACCTTTTCCGACTAAATAATCGTTTAGAAAAACAAGCGGGATTAATTCGTCGTCAGAAACCATCTCGTCGGATTTTAGAACATTAATAAAATAATAAGCTACCAGGTATTGCTTTCCTTTAATGTCCAGAGTCTCTTCCCGGTAAGGATTCTTTATCGTAATGGCCTCGTTTCCGGAGGTATTCAACGGGCTCTTTTCGTATCCTATAGTAGTTACATTGCCCATTACTGTTTTGACTTCACTAAATGTCATTCCCACGTAAACCTTACCAATATTCGTCAAACCCTTTTCATTCCTTAAGGCTGTTGTTTCCGATATCGTCGGAAGAGATGCTTCTTGAGTTGTCACTACACATCCCGCCAGGAAAACCAAACTTAACAACAAAAACGCTTTGTTCATTTCTTTATCTCCGATTAATATATTTTGCTTTTATTTAGTTTTTGCCACAACATAAAAAGCTCGGCATTTTCGCGCCGCATAAAATCCGGCACAATTTTAACCCGGCTTCTTCCTTTTGATTTTAAAACTTTATTCGAAATATTCAGCTCATTAAACCCGCTTTTTTTAGCATCGCTAATCCTCGCGCCATAAACAATCTTTGAAATTTTCGCCCAGTGACAAGCTGAGAAGCACATTGGGCACGGTTCACACGTCGAGTAGATTGTACAGCCTTCTAAGCTGATATTTTTAAGCTTTTTACAGGCTTTTCTTATTGCATGCACTTCCGCGTGAGACGTAATATCGCAGCTTTTCCAAACAGTATTATGCTCGCAGCTTATTACTCGACCTTTTTTGACAATGCAGGCCCCAAAAGGCGTTTGGCCTTTTCTTATTCCGGCCTTGGCCTTGGCAATTGCCATCTTCATAAATTTCTTATTAATTTTATCGCTCATATCTGGAATTATACTAAAATAACTATAACATTTTATACGAAAGAGTATGATATCACAAGGTAAAATACTCAATACTAGAAAGAAAATTTATGATAGAAAATATTGTTTTGGGGATTATCCAGGGTTTTGCCGAATGGCTGCCTTTAAGTTCCGACGGGCTTATTGTCTTGGCCAGCACGCACCTTTTTAATAAACCGGCAACATTATTTGAAAATATGGAATACGCCCTTTTCTTGCATTTGGGCACATTTTTAGCGGCCGCTATTTATTTTCGAAAAGATGTTTTATCGCTTTTAAAAACTCTTCTCTTTTATAAAAAACAATCAGACGAAAACAAAAAACTATTTATCTTTTTAATTGTTTCTACCTTTATTACCGGGATATTAGGCGTCATCGTGCTTAAAACCTTATCCGACGCACTAGAAAAAACATCTATCGGAAATATCATTACACTACTTATTGGAACTTGCTTAATCATTACCGGTTTTCTGCAAATGAAAGCCAAGCCGACAGGATTAAAAACCGTGAGCGACTTAAAAATATCCGACGCCGGCCTTTTGGGATTTGTCCAGGCCTTTGCGCCTTTGCCCGGGTTATCCCGCTCAGGATTAACCGTATCTACATTTATATTTCTTAAATTCGACAAAGAACAAGCGCTTAGAATCAGCTATTTAATGAGCCTGCCGGTTATTCTTTTAGGGAACATTGCTCTCATGCTTTATGAATCTTTTTCTAATTCAGAAGAAATTGTTTTTGCCCAATATTCCTGGCTGGGGCTTTTAAGTTCTTTCCTCGTCGGAATGATGACAATTCATTTCTTGTTTCAATTGTTGCGCAAAATTAACTTTGGATTCTTTGTTGTAATTTTTGGTATTTTAACCTTGGTTTCCTGCTTATATTGATGCTATAATTCAAGTATGAATCCACTTCATATTCTCTTGGTTGATGACAATGAAACTGATATCGCAATCGCCAAAAGAGCCCTCAAAGAAGGCGGAATAGAACATACCCTATCGGTTGTTAATGACGGAGTTGATGCTATTGATTTTTTATACAAAAAAGCCCCTTATCAAGAAGCTTTTCGGCCGGATATTATTCTTTTAGATTTAAATATGCCCAAAAAAGACGGCCATGAAGTTCTAAGAGAAATTAGAACTAGCAATGAGCTAAGTAACATTCCGGTAATAGTTTTAACCACATCCGACTCGGATCAAGATATTATGAAATCTTATAAACTGCACGTAAATGGCTACATCAAGAAACCCGTCGATAGCAAAAAATTCTGCCACGCTGTAAAAAGCCTAACAATTAACGACTTCTTTCTGCCGTTTATAAACAAAAAAGAAAAATAGGGACAACTTTTAATTGAATGGGGACACGAACTTATAATTTTGCTGGTTCATGTCCCTGCTAGCGGACATGTTTCATAAATATATTCAGAACGTGTCCCGGCATCTTTGATTTCTTATCTTGAATCTTTTATTTATTCAATAAATGGTGTCTGCCCCTATTTTTTTAGCAAATCAGTAAAAAATTTGGCCTTTAATAAGCCCTCTTGCCATTCGCCTTCTGGTGTCGAGTCCCAAACAATCCCGCCGCCAATTCCCATTTCGCCTTTATTCCCTTCAAGCAAAATTGTCCTAATCGGAACATTAAAATAAAAATCATTCTGCGGCGTAATATAAACTATGGCGCCGGTATAAATTTTCCTTTCCTCTTTTTCCAATTCGCGAATAATTTGCATCGCCCGTATCTTCGGCGCACCGGTTACCGAACCCGACGGAAAGAGCGCCTTGAAGAGTTCACGCATTGAAACATTGTCCTTTGTCTTTGCCTTAACAGTCGAAGTCATTTGATAAAGCGTTTTATAGGGCGTAACCGTAAAAAGCTTAGGCGCCCTAACTCTTTTTCCGATTCGGCCCAAATCATTTCTCAGCAAATCCGCAATCATCACATTCTCGGCTCTATTTTTACGATCCCGGCTAAATATCTGCCGCTCTAAAATATCCCGCAAGAAATTCCTTCCTCTAAACCATGTCCCTTTCATCGGCTCAGATAAAAGATCTTTGCCTGTTTTCCTTATAAACCTCTCCGGCGATAATGACAAAATATTAAACTTGCTATCAGCAATAAAAGCCGAGTAAGGCACTTTCTGGATATCAAATAATTTTGAGTACAAAGACTGCGGCTCACCGGAGAAATCGAAATGAAGCTTTATGCAATAAGTAATCTGATAACATTCCCCTTGGGCAATATATTCGTGAATTTTTTCTATATTCTTGCCATATTCTTCTCGTGAAATGTTTATGCTCAAATTGCTGAGATGGAAATCTTTTTTATCTTTTGGGGACAGGAACGCCTTTGAAGGTTTTTCATACACGCCCATATAAATTAAAGGAAATTTGCGGATAGCGACATCATACAACTTATCTTCAAAACTATATCCAGCTTCATACGAAATAAATCCGGCGAGATAAAAACCTTGTTTTTTGGCTTCTTCAATTTCCTCAAAACAATTATTTAATTTAAGCGGATCATAACAACAAATTATCCGTCTTGGATTTGCAAACAATAGCGGTTTGTATTCGAAATTAATAAAAACGGTCATGATTTACTTTCCCTTAAGGCCTGGGTGCCCTTTTACATAAAAGGGTTGTAGATCATGACCTGAGATTTGGTAGCCCCAACCGGATTTGAACCGGTGTTCCATGGCTGAGAACCATGTGTCCTGGACCAGGCTAGACGATGGGGCCAATAAAAATTTTAGTAAAATGATATCATATTTGCTAAAACGGTCAACAATAAAAGTTGACACTCAAAATTATCCCGTATAAAATGCTTATAAACATTATATCTTTTATACCATTTTTCGAGGAGTTTTTGTACGTGCCCACACAAATCGGTATCGGTTTTAGCGAAGCCTTAAACCCTGAACAAGCAGCACAGGAAGCAGCTTTTCAATCCAAGACAAATCTTAACGCCGATAGGATCGATTTGGCAATAGCGCTATGCACTGTCCACTACCAGCCAGAACAAACAATCCCCATATTGCAAAAAATTTTAAACAACTCCAATCTCATCGGATGTTCTACTGCCGGAATTATTATGCCGTATGCCATAAAAAACCAAGGCATTGCGGTTATAACCTTATCTTCCGATGATATGAAAATCGGCATTGGCTCGGTTAACAATATTAACGCGCTTAATACTCGGGAGGAAGGCGTAGCTCTGGCGATTGATTGCTTAAACGATTTCGGCAAACATGGCCGGCAAATATCTTTATTTCTTATCGATAGCTTAATTGAAAACAATTCTCTTTTCTTAAAAGGCCTTCAGGAAGTCTGGGGCGATATTTTTCCTATCGTCGGTGCTGGAACTTGCGATGATTTTCACTTTCAGAACACCTTTCAAATTTTTAACGACCAAACCTTACATCACTCCGCTATCGGCATAATTTTAGGCGGGCATATGCAAATCGGCATCGGCGCCCGGCACGGCTGGAAACCTTTAGGCAAGCCTCGCACCATCACTAAGGCCGAGGGGAATCTCATAAAAGAAATCGAAGGTAAAAAAGCTTCGAACCTTTATTATGAGTATTTCGGCGAAGAAGCAAAAAACATGACTATGTCTAAATTAGGGACTTTAGCGATTCTTTATCCGCTAGGTATTTATATTGAAGGTAATGAAGAATTCCTTTTACGAAATGCGGTTAATATTCTCGACGACGGAAGTATCGTCTGCCAAGGAGATGTTTCCGCCGGGTCACAAGTACATCTTATGATCGGAAACAAAGCTTCCTGTAAACAAGCCGCTTATGATGCCGCCCTTGAAGCGCAGAAAAACTTGCTCGGAAAACTTCCTAACATTATCATTGTAATTGAATCCATGGCTAGGTTAAAATTGTTAGGAAGAACGGCCTTTGAGGAAGTCTCGGCAATCAGAGAAGTTTTCGGGCCGAATATTCCGGTTATCGGCCTTTATTCAAACGGGGAAATTTGTCCCATGAAAACAGCGGAAGAAACTTTCAAAAGGCCATTAATCCAAAACGGAACTATTGTAGTTTTAGCTCTCGGATAAAAATGCTTAATATACCTACATATATTTTATTCTTTGCCGGCTTTGTGTTTTTTATATTCCTCGGAATAATCGCTTTTCTTTTTATCGGGAAAAACGACGAATTAAATCAATCCAGAGAAACCGTCGAGAAAATGAAAAAATCATTCCAAGCCCTCGATGACCAAGCCAAATTAATCGTCCAAACTGACCTTGAGCTAAATAAAGCCCAGGAAGCGCTGGATAAACGTTTTGCCGGGCTCGATGCTTTGCAAAAAACATCGCGCCTAATTAGCACCTCCTTGGAGGAAAACGAAATCTTCCGCCGCCTCGACCAATCTTTAATGGCGGAATTGGGCTTTGAGAAAAACTTAATCCTTGTTTACGACGATAATAATCAGCTTAATTGCCGGGTCCATATCGGATTTTCGCAAGAAGACACCAAATATATTGCCATGAATTTGCAAAAAGAAGACGACCTGGTTTCAGCCATCAAAGAAGGCAACACCTTCTCTTCTATTAATTCGCCTTTGTCCCGAAGAGAAATCATTGTCAGAATTTTCTCGGTCGAAAACTTTGTCTTAACGCCGATTTTAACCCAGCACGGCTGTATCGGCTATGTTTTTGTCGGAAACCGCTCGAACGCCGAACCAATCACCGAAGGAGACGAAGAATTAATTTCAATCCTGGCAAATCAGGTCGGGCAATCCTTGGACAATGCCCATCTTTTTTCCGAAGTTTTCCGTTCCCGGCAAGAATTGGAATCAAAAGTAAAAGACCGGACCAAAGAACTTGAAGGCGCTTTAGCCGAAGTTAAAAATATCAGTAAGACCAAGTCCGAATTTATTTCGGCTGTTTCGCACGAGCTGAGGACACCCTTAACCTCAATTAAAGGTTATGCCTCGATTTTAATGACCGGTAAATTAGGCGAGGTACCGGAAGCCGTAAAAGACCGCTTGGGGAAAATAAACATTCATTCCGACAACCTGGTTAAGCTTATTAATGACCTATTGGATATATCCAGAATTGAATCCGGTAAAGTTGAAATGAACTTTGGTCGTTCCAACATCGGGAATATTGTTGAAAATGTTCATGATTTATTGACCCCGCAGTTAAGGGATAAAAATATTCAATGGGAAGCAATTATCGACCCGAAAACTCCGGAAACGCTTCTCGACAGCAGTCAAATTGAGCGTGTTTTTATTAACCTGGTTGGTAATGCTACCAAGTTTACCCCCTCCGGAGGAAAGATTACCGTCAAAGTCGAATTTGACAATTCTGTAATAAAAGCTGAAGTAACCGATACCGGTATTGGCATGAAAGAAGAAGATATGGCCAAGCTTTTTAGCGAATTTTATCGTGTCGACAATCAAATAAATCAAACCGTCAAAGGTACAGGCTTGGGATTGGCTTTGGCCAAGAAAATTGTTGAGGCCCATCAAGGCAAAATGGGCGTAACCAGTAAAGTTAATGTCGGCACAACATTTTATTTTTCGCTTCCGATAAAACAATATTTTGAAAAAGAAAAATAAAGTTCTGCCTTATATGTTATAATTTATAAAAATTATTAGGAAAAACTATGCAGCAACCAAAAATCTTAACAGTCGACGACGACCCGGACATCCTGGATGTATTAAACCTGACCTTGTCCGAACTTTACAAGGTTTATCAAGCTAATAACGGTAAAGAAGCATTAAAAATGGTTCAACAGGTCATGCCGGACTTAATTGTCTGCGATTACATGATGCCAGTCATGAATGGGCGAGAATTTTGCAAATCACTCAAAAAAGATATTTTGCTCCGTCACATCCCTTTTATTATGCTAACCGGAAAAGGCGAGGTACAAGACCGGATCGGCGGCATTGAAGCTGGTGTTGACGATTATATGGTCAAACCTTTTGCGCCAAACGAACTTTTAGCTAGAATAAAAATGATTCTACGAAGAACCTCGAGCAGCCTCGACGCCAGCCCTTTAACGCATTTGCCCGGCAACACCTCCATTATGGAAGAGCTGCAGCGATGCATTGATGAAAACAAGCCTTTTGCCGTCGGATATGCCGATTTAGATAAATTCAAAGCTTACAATGATAAATACGGATTTGAAAAAGGCGATGAAGTAATAAAAGAAACCGCGCGCATATTAATTAAATGCGTACGGGAAAAAGCCGGAGACAATTCATTCGTCGGGCATATCGGAGGAGATGACTTTGTTTTTATTTCCGCCGATTCTTTAGCGGATGAGATTTGCACCAATGTCGTTAATGAGTTCGATCAGAAATCCCCGTCCTTCTATAATGACGAAGACAGAAACGCAGGCTTTATAATCGGCAAGAACCGCCAAGGCAACGAAGAAAAATTCGGGCTTCTCTCTATTTCAATCGGGATTGTCAGTAACGCCACGCAAAGCATTACTCACGTCGGACAGATAAGTGAACTTGGAGCAGAACTAAAAAAGTTCGCTAAAAGTTTCGATAAAAGTAATTTCGTAAGAGACCAGAGGAAGAACTCTTAAGGACAATCAGCTGGACATTTTTCTCTATCTTCAAATTGAGGATGACAATTTCCATCTCCACATGGATTTATACCACCCAATATCCCGTCAGAAACATTGTTATAATAAGTCTCGGAAGAGTTATACGCCCGCGGCATAAACTTTTTAAATCCCACAATAACAATGCTGACAACTACAGCTAATAAAAGCATGTATTCAACTGCAGCTTGGGCTTTTTGGGAAGATCTTTTAACCTGTGCTTGGCTTATCATTTAGAATTCTCCTGATTTAAATATATCACGCAAATCCGCTTGGGGCAATATTACCGTCGAAACAGCGTTAAGCTTTCAAGGCTTTTAATTTCCTAACGGCTTCCTTTTTGTCTATTGCTCCGAAGAAATAACTGGCGGTAGCCAAAATATTCGCTCCGGCTTTGACCGCGTCAACTGCAGTTACATCATTGATTCCGCCATCAATCGCGATGTCTTTCTTAAAAATACCGCGTAATTTGCTTAACTTGGGCAAGACTTCCGGCATAAATTTCTGTTTGGCAAATCCCGGATTGACCGACATGATCAATACTCCGTCGAGCTCAGGCAACAGCTTGTCAATACACAGCTCCGTCTTGGGATTAATTACCATAAAGGCTTTTTTGCCTGCCCGATGAATTGTCTCAACATCTTTTCTGGCTAAATCGGAGTTAAAAGCCTCCAGTTCCTTAGGATAAACCCCATAACTGCGGCATTCTTTTTTTAATATACCGTAACATTCGGCTTGCATTGAAATCATATCCGCGCCAGCATTTATAAAATCAGAAATAAAATCTGTCGGGTGCTCAATCATTAAATGCACGTCTATCGGAAGCTTGGTAATAGGCCGAATCGCCTCAACAATCATTGCCCCGATTGTTATGTTCGGCACAAAATGACCATCCATAACATCAACATGCAGCATATCCACGCCGGAGTTTTCACACACGTGAATTGTTTCTTTTAATTGAGTAAAATCAGCGCATAAAATACTGGCGCTTACTTTTATTGCTGCCATTTTAATTTCCTTTCCGCTACGAATCTGATTTTATCTTATCGTAAGAATTCTTTAAATGAATAAATAAATTATAATAAAAAACGTTAAAAAACATAAAACCGAGAACAAATATTATCGTTTGCAATA
Source organism: Candidatus Omnitrophota bacterium (assembly GCA_022703565.1). Classification (GTDB taxonomy): domain Bacteria; phylum Omnitrophota; class Gorgyraeia; order Zapsychrales; family Zapsychraceae; genus JADFZM01. The sequence continues at coordinate 2,212 of JAKLDK010000001.1, read as the reverse complement.
AGTCATTTATCCTGGCTGCCCAATAAAGTTTTTTTACAATCAATTCTTTGATTAAGGCCTCCAGGCCTAAAAATAAAGGTGCGCATATAAGAAATAACACGCAAAGCAACAACAGCAGAGAATCTAAATAATAATTTAATTTTCCTTTTAAAATTGCCCGGCTTAAACCAAAGGCTTCTTTTGTGCTTCTCTCTTCACCAACAAGTATTAACCCAGCCAAACTGTTACGAGCCGCATAAAAAATACCCGGAACAATAAACAACAGGCATCGCAACAAAGAATTGAAAAGATATTGTAACTGCACAACAAGAAACAATCTCCCTTTCTGTGCCGTATAACAAAAAGATGTTTTAAGGCTCACTTTTCCGTCTTTCTTGTTTAAATGCAACGTCGAGAATAGCTGAGCCATATACCACACAAAAAGGAGAAACAAACTAAAAAGAAAGATGAAAACAATCGGGGCATAAAGCCAGGCGCTTGAGCCGGTTAAATATTTATTTAAAGCAAACTCGATTTTACCTAAGTTATAATCGATAAACAGAAACGGAACCCAGAAAATAGCAGAAATTAAGAGCAACAAAAAGAAGTTGGAACAAAAATCCTGCCAGCTTTTTATAAAAATTATTTTAAATTGCGTTAGAAAGTTTTTCAAAAGCATCCTCTTTTGGATAAAAGAACAACAATGACAAACTGTTTTAATGCGCGGGGTGGGACTTGAACCCACATGAGTTGCCTCACACGCCCCTCAAACGTGCGCGTCTACCAATTCCGCCACCCGCGCAATTATAATAAAAACGGCTTGGATAATAACAGTTTGTACTTATATTTTCAAGCAAATAACATTATTATCTAGCGTATTCCTAGTCGCTGTTTATTCTTCTGAAACTCAGTTTCACCCAAAACTTTTCGGGCTAAAGCGTCCTTATTCATGCCGTTATCAAAATCATATTCTATTATTGCTACTATTTTAAAAAGATCGCGGAAAGGTGTTGCCAAAATATCCGGATTTGATTGCGCCACATTGTCAATCAAGACAATGTATTCGGAAACAGATTTTCTGATATTAACGCCTTGCTTTTCATACCACTTAATATACATCTCAATAGTTTTTCTTTTGGGCTCATCATCAATAATTTTAGGCCAAAGAACGCTGGATGTTTCCAGCTGCCGCCAAACATCCTTGATATCCAGTTCTTTCTCATCATAAATATTTCTTCTTTGACCAGCAAAAGAATCTTGATTTCTGGCAGGCCCCTCTTGTTGTTGCATTCTTTGTTGTTGAAGAACCTGTTCTTCAATTGCCTTTCTTTGTGCTTCTTTCATTTGTTTTTGCCTCTCGACCACACCAGCAGCCGATAGCAATTTAGGCAAAAACAAAAAAATACTTAAAATTATAAAAAATTTTCTATGATTCATTTTTCCGTTATTTCTTTCTTATCGAAATGCTTGGAATTATTATAGCAAAAAGGAAACAAACCCACACAAAAATATTACCCGTCTTGGCATAAAAAGATTTCTCTCCAGAGACTGTTACGCTGTACTCGCTAACTATTGCCTTGTTATTGTTATCGGAGATATTATGTATTTCGCCGTTTTTGTTAATATAAGCACTTATTCCGGAATTGGAGCTTCTGACGACAGGAATGTTAAAAGAAACCGCGTTAACGATGGAATTTTGCAAATGCATATAATAAGCTTCCTTGGCATTGAACCACATGTCGTTTAAAAGAACGATAATTAAATCAGCTCCTTTTTTCCGCCAATCTTTAAAAAGATTAGCATAACCGTCTTCCGAGCATATCATCGTTCCAAAACTGATATTGCGGCCTTGCACATTATTCGCCGTAAAAAGGTTTTGGTTATTTGAAGCTTGGAATAAGGCCTCAGTAAAAGGCACAACTTTATTTTTATGATAAATTTGCGACACATTTCCTTGCTCGTCAAACAAAAAAGCACTGTTGAAATCCCTGCCCTTAATAAGCGCGGCTGAACCAACAAGAAGGCGCATTCTCTTTTTTTGAATAAAATCAACCAAGCTTGAGTTAACATTCGTGTTTCGGACAACGTCATCAGTTATTGCTGTTTCCGGCCAAACAATCAAATCAGTATCCGTCGGACAATTCTCGCTTAGTAATAAATGTTTGTTTAAAACATTTTCAAACTGATTGGGATCATGCTTTTCTCTAATTGTAATATTGGGTTGGATGCTGCA